>CAZYDJ010000006.1:0-42816 GCA_964646035.1 uncultured Fibrobacteraceae bacterium
ACCAGCGAGATCCAGCAGAACATCATCGGTATGTTCCGCTGGAAGGACACCGTCCGTTCGAAGGGCGCCTATTACGCTGATCAGGCGCAGGGCCTGGACGAACTGCACTGCGCTTGCGGAACCGTCGGCGCCGACATCGTCGCCGCGGCGACCCGGGACATGAACCGCACCATCCTGCACTGCCACTCCACGCGCTCGGCCCGCCGCCAGGCCGTGATGTTCCGTCTGGCGGATATGTGCGCGGTCTGTGAGATCGCCGGCGCCTTCTGCCGCACCGCGGCCGCCCTGGTCGAGACCGCCGACGCCGATGCCGAGACGATGAGCGCCGCGTGCCGGGTCAACGCCCGCCGCGTGATGTCCATGGTCCGCACGCTCTGCCTGGAATGCGCCGGGGGATTGATCGACGCCGGCGACGATGCCGCCGTCGCCGCCTATGCGGAATTCAAAGCCGGGCTGGAGTGCAGGGACAGCCAGTCGGAGATCGGCCTGCTGGTCGATACCCTGGTGGTAGTCGATTATCTGAAGCGGGACTGATGAACAGAGCCGCCGAGGCAGGAATCGCAGCAGGATCCGGTGTCCAACCTCCGGACGGGGGCTGCCGCGAAGGCTCCAACCGTCTGCGGCCGGATACCTTGGCCGCGGATGACGACCGGTTCCTGTTGACGGTGGCCTCGGGAGTCTGTGACCGGGGTCTCGCGGCCCCGGTTCTGCTCTGGTTGGAGAGCATGCGGCCGTTGTCTTTCGTCGGCGCCCAGCTGATGCACTTCGCTACGCCTTTCGTGCGCATGGCCGCTCCCGGATCCCGCTGGCCGCGCCTGGCTTCCCTGCTCGAGGATAGAACCCATCTGACCCGGCTGCTCGATCATATCGAGGCGGCCGCCGCCGCCGGGCGCAGGCCGGGGGTGGGGGAATGAGCGGCTCCCGGCTGCTGGTGGATTGCGGTTCGACCACCACGAAACTGGTCCTGATCGCCGAGCACGCGGACGGCTGGCGTCTGGTCGCGCGGGCCGAAGCGCCGACGACGGTCGAGAAGCCGCACGCCGATGTGATGGTCGGCCTCGAGCTGGCCTTGGCCGAACTCTCGGCGACCGTCGGGCGCAGATTGGAATTGCCCCGGCCCGGCGACGGCAGCGAAGGCCTGCTGGCCACCAGCAGCGCCGGCGGCGGATTGCAGATGCTGGTCCTCGGACTGGTGCGGAGCATGACCGCCGAGACCGCCCGTCGCGCCGCGCTCGGCGCCGGGGCCATAGTCAGCGACGTGATCGCCTGGAACGACGGCGCCCCCCATCACCAGAGGATCGACAAGATACGCTCGTTGAGTCCGGACATGGTCCTGCTCGGCGGAGCTGTCGACGGCGGCGCGGTCGAACAGGTCGTCGGACTGGCCGAGATGCTGGCCGCGGCCGGCTTGCGGCCCCGTCACGACGGACCGGAAAAGCTGCCGGTGATCTATGCCGGCAACCGTGACGCGCGCGACGCGGTGAGCGCCGTGCTCGGCGACCTGGCCGAGCTGTCGGTGGTCGAGAACATCAGGCCCACTCTCGATTGGGAAAACCCGGGACCCGCCCGCGAGAAGATCCACGACGTCTTCATGCGCCACGTCATGGCCCGCGCACCCGGCTACCCGAGTCTGCTGGCCGCCGCCGCGGCTCCGGTGCTGCCCACTCCGGCGGCCGTCGGCGAGATCGTCCGGCTGATCGCCCGCGACGCCGGCTGTCCGGTCCTGGCCGTGGATGTCGGCGGTGCCACGACCGATGTCTTCACCGTGGCCGACGGCGCCCTGCGCCGCAGCGTGAGCGCCAACCTGGGAGTCAGCTACAGCGCCGCCAACGTGCTCGAAGCTGTCGGAGCGCCGAATATCGGCCGCTGGCTCAGCCGGGATGTCGCTCCGGGAGAGATCGCCAACGGGCTGCGGAACAAGTCCATCCGGCCGACCACTTTGCCCCATCGCCCCGAGGATCTCGAGTTGGAGCAGGCTACCGCCCGCGAGGCGATTCGTCTGGCCGTCGAGCATCACGCCGAGGCGATGGCCGGTCTCGGCGGTGTCCGCCGCGACGAGGCGTTGCATCATCTGTTGGAGCAGGAGGACACTTCGCCCATGCCCGGCATCGTCGCCGGCCTGGTCCTGGGAGCCGGGGGAGTTCTGGCCCGGGCGCCGGAAAGGGGCGACGCGGTGCTCATCCTGCTCGACGCCGTCCAGCCCGCGCCTTTGGCTTGTCTGGCCCTGGATTCGATCGGAGCGCTGCCGCATCTGGGAGTTTTGGCCGGCGTCGATCCGGACGCCGCCCGCTCCTTGTTGCCGCAAGTGCTGTTGCCGCTCGGAACTTGTTTCGCTCCGCGGGGCGAATCGGAAGTGGACGGCGAAGTCATCGCCACCGTCACCGTCGATCATCCTCGGCGCGGGGAGATGGTTCTGGCCCTGCGTTACGGGGAAGTGAAACGCATCCCCCTGGAAAGGGGCCGCCTCGCCCGGATCTCCGCCCGCCCCGCCCGGGGATGGGATTGCGGCGCCGGCAGGGGCCGCACGTACACGGCGGAGGTCAGCGGCGGCGAGACGGGACTGGTGCTCGACGGACGCGGCCGGCCGATCGTCCTGCCCGCCGATCCTGACCTGAGGCGAACGAGATTGGCAACATGGCGGCGGGAACTCTGCGGCAGGGAGGTGGAGTGATGAGCTTGGCCGGCCTGGCCTGCGGGCTGCGTGTCTCCGCCCGCGAATTGCTGCGCCGGGAGCGCTCTCTGCCCATCGACGGAGACGTGCTGGTGGCGACCGGGGACCGGGTCGAACCGGAAACCGTGTTGGCCCGGGCGATGCTGCCGGGGCGCTTGTCGGTTATCGACGCCGCGGCTCGTCTGGGGGTCGGCGCCCGCGAGTTGCCCGCATTGCTGGCGGATGTCATCGACCGGGAAGTCGCGGTCGGAGAGGTCATCGCCCGCAGCAGTTCGTTGTTCGGATTGTTGCGCAGCGAGTTGCGGTCGCCGGTTTCCGGCTGGTTGATCTCCGTCTCGGCCGCATCGGGACAGATCATGATCGAAGGCGAACCCGCGCCGCTGTCGTTGAATGCCTTCCTCGCCGGCGAAGTCACCGCTCTGATTCCCGGCCGCGGGGCAGTGGTCGAGGGCGAGGGCGCATTGGTGCAGGGGATCTGCGGTTTCGGCGCGGAGGCGACGGGCCTGCTGGCGCCGGCCGCCGCGGGACCCGATCGCCCGCTGGATCCCGGATCCGTCCCGCGGATCGAGGGCTCGGTCCTGTTCGCCGGGGCCGGAACCAGGGCCGGCGATCTGGAAGCCGTGGCCGCGGCCGGAGCCGCTGCGGTGGCATTGGGCGGGATCGATGCGGGCGAATTGGATGCCTTCATGGCCGCGACCACTGCGTCGCGGCGGCCGGTGCTGTTGCTGACCGAAGGTTACGGCGCTCTGTCGATGTCCGCGGCGGCCTGGGATCTGCTCTGCGGCCTGGCCGGGCGGACGGCTTGTGTCTCCGGACTCACCCAGATCAGGGCGGGAGTCGTCCGGCCCGAGATAATCGTTCCCGACGCCGGAGGCGCCGGGGACTCCGGCGCGAAACCGGACGCTGCCGGCGCAGACTCATCCGGATTGGTGCCGGGGCTGAAGGTGCGCCTGGTTCGTGATCCCGGTTTCGGAACGACGGGGGTTGTTGTAGCCTTGCCGGCCGAGCCGGCCGCGTTGCCGAGCGGAGTCGTTACCCGGGTCGCTTTGGTTCGTTGCGACGACGGCGTGGAGATGAGCGTGGCCTTGAGGAATCTGGAACCGATCGGAACGGGGGCGGATTGAGTTACGGGGCCGGCAATGGAATCTGGGGGTTGGCGGTCGTGATGGCCGCCGTCGGCGGACTGATCCTGTGGTCCATCCGGCGGGCCCTGTCCGGCAAGCGTTATCGGCTGCGGTCCCTGGCCGGCGTCGACGCGCTGGCGGAGGCCGTGGGGCGCGCCACGGAACTCGGCCGTCCGGTCCTCTTCGTGGCCGGAACCCGCGATCTCGACAACGTCCAGACCCTGGCCGCGGTGAACGTGCTCGGCCGGGTGGCCCGGATGACGGCCACCCACGGTTGCCGCCTGATCGTACCCACCTGCCGCAGCCTGGTCCTCTCCGCTGCCCGAGCCACCTGCCGCCAGGCCTATGCCGAGGCCGGCCGCGCGCAGGACTGGCACGACGATATGGTCACCTATGTCACCGACGATCAGTTCGGATTCGTGTCGCGGGTCGACGGCATCATCGCCCGAGAACGTCCCGCCGCCTGCGTTTTCATGGGAGCCTACTCGGCCGAATCCCTGCTGTTGGCCGAGGCCGGCGGCCAAGTCGGGGCCCTGCAGGTGGCCGGCACCGCGATGCCGTTGCAACTGCCGTTCTTCGTCGCGGCCTGCGATCATACCTTGATGGGCGAGGAGCTCTTCGCCGCCGGGGCGTATCTGGGAGACGACCCGGCCATGCTGGGCTCGTTGCGCGGGCAGGACCTGGGCAAGCGGGTGGCCATCGCCCTGCTGCTCGGCGGCTCGCTGCTGATCTCACTCGCCGCCGCAATCGACTGGCCTCCGCTGCGCGCCGCGGCCGGCATCCTCGACCGATTGCTGGGGGGAGGTTAGACGGCAGTGAGAGAGAAGAGCCCCCATTGGATCCTGGTGATCGTCGCGCTCATGCTGATCGCGGCCCCCTTCCTGGCGTCCGGCGACGGGGGCGGCGGGCCGGTCGGCCGGGTGCTGGCCTTCGCCGAGCGCAACTTCTCGGTCTGGTTCAGCATCATGGCGGTCTTCGCCTTCATGCTCGGCGCTCTGAGTCTGCTCGGCACCCACATCGAAAAAGTCGCCCGCCGCCGTCGCGACTGGCAGTACTCGATCGTCACCCTGGTCGCCTTCCTCTTCGTGCTGATCGTGGGGCTTTTCAAGATCGGCGGCGCGCCCGGACTGACCGGCGATTTCGCCGCCCCCGACACCCTCTTCACTTCGGTTTTCGGGGCTCTCTTCAGCCCGCTGCAGGCCAGCCAATTCGCGTTGCTGGCCTTCTTCGTGGCCTCGGCCGCGTACCGCGCCTTCCGGGTCCGCTCGATCGAGGCCGCGGTGCTGCTGTTCTCCGCCCTGATCATCCTGCTCGGCCGCACTCCTTTCGGATCGATGCTGAGCGGATGGCTGCCGCCGCAACTGGGATTTTTGCGGATAGACTACCTCTCGCTCTGGATCATGAAGGTGCCCAACACCGCCGGCCACAGGGCCATCATGATCGGGGTCGCCCTGGGCGCGGCCGCGATGGTCGTGCGCATGCTGCTGGGCATCGAGAAGGGGCCGCTGAGCCGGGGGAGGTCGAAATGACTTTCGATTGGCGCGGCTGGGCGTCCCGTCTCGGCGATATCGACCGCCGCTGGATCTACGTGGTGCTGGCTGCTTCCCTGGTCCTGACGATACTCACCGGTCTGCGCTTCCCGGACCGGCCGACCTTCCTGGTGCAGCCGATCTACGACCACATCGAGGCTTTGCCGGCCGGCCGCCCCATCCTGGTGTCGGTCGATTATTCGCCGAGTTCGGCTCCCGAGGTCGAGCCGATGGCCTTCGCCGTCACCCGGCACGCCCTGCTCACCGGCCATCCCCTGGTCTACGTTTCGCTGTGGCCCGAAGGCAACAGCCTGATCGAACGGATCACCGCGATGATCTCGCGCGACTTCCCCGCTTCCGTCGAGGGCCGGGATTGGGCGGTGCTGGGCTTCAAATCCGGTGGCGAGATGCTGGTGAACTCGTTGCGCGAGGGTTTCCGCTCGATGTATCCGCAGGATCACAACGGGATCTTCATCGACGAGCTGCCGGTTCTCGCCGGCATCGACGGCGTTGCCGATTTCGGCCTGGTGATGGCGTTTTCGGCCGGCGTGCCCGGGCTCCGGGAGTGGATCCTCTTCGCCGGCGACGTGACCGGCGTTCCGGTGGCCGGGGGTTGCACCGGCACCGGCACACCCCATTTCCTGGCCTACTTCCCGCAGCAGGTGCTGGGCCTGATGGGCGGCATGAAGGGAGCGGCCGAATACGAGGCCGCCCTCGACCAGGGACATCCCGAATACGAACAGCCCGATATGCGGGGCACCGACAACATGGGCCCGCAGGCTGTCGCCCACAGCGTCATCATCCTGTTCATCGTCCTGGGTAATCTGGGCATGCTGGCGTCCCGCCGGTTCGGCGACGGGAGGGGAAGATGATAGCCGCGGTCTTCCACTTCAGCTCCAGTCTCGAGGTCTGGGTCGGCGCCCTGTTGACGCTGATGGTCTTCAGCTATCTCTGGCGGGATAATCCGTTCTACAAGCTGGCCGAGCACATCTTCGTCGGCGTGTCGGCGGCCTATTGGATGGTGGTCGGGTTCTGGACCACCTTCTGGCCCAACGCGGTGGTCAAGCTCTTCCCGGCCGCCGTCCGGGTGACCAACCCCGAAGCCGCAACGCCTCCGGCCGATCCGCTGGTGCTGGTGCCGGTGGGGCTGGGCTTGTTGATGCTGACCGGAGTGTGGCGGCGGACCGCTTGGCTGAGCCGCTGGCCGACGGCCTTCATCCTGGGCACCACCGCGGGCTACACCATCGTCCGTACCCTGCGTTCCGACTTCCTCTACCAGATCCAGGCCACGGTGGCCGGCGGACTGGTCGCCTTCGCCGCCGACGGCTCATGGGACCCCGGGCTGACCCTGGCCCGGGTTCTGGTGCTGGTCGGGACGGTCTGCGGTCTGGTCTACTTCACCTTCACTCGCACCGGCCGCGGCGGACAGGGAGTGATGGCCCGGACGGGTCTGATCTTCCTGATGATCACCTTCGGCGCAACTTTCGGCTATGCCGTGATGGGCCGGATATCGCTGCTGATCGGTCGCCTGAACGCTTTGTTCGGCGACTGGATGGGAGTGGTCTGAGGCTGCCGCTTGACTGGATGCGCCGCCGTTGCCTAGACTGGTGTCTCTCGCCGGTCAGAAACAGCAGCCAGCAACCCGCATCAGCAAGGAGCGGATCCTGTGAGCCTCGACCGCCAGATCCAATTCTTCGAGCTTCATTACAAGCGCCATCCCGAATCCAGATTCTTCATTCCACTGGCTGATCTCTATCGCCGTTCAGGCAGGATAGACAAGGCGCTCGAGTTGCTCGAGTCAGGCGGGGGGCAATGTCCGAGATCGCTGGCGGCCGGCGTGGTCCGCGGGCTCTGTCTGCAGGACGCCGGGAGGGATGACGAGGCGGGAAGCGAGTTCCGCCGGGTGCTGGAGAAGGATCCCGGCAACCTGATCGCGCTCGGACATCTGGCCGACGCCGCGTCCGAACGGGGATCATGGTCCGAGGCCGTGCAGTTGCTGGAGAAGATCAGCGAAGTGGATCCTCTGAACACCGTCGTGGCCGAGGCGCTGGAGAAGGCCCGCATCTTCGAACGTGATCCCGCAGCCGCTCTGCCGGCGGCCGTCGGCGTCTCCGGGATGGAATCCGAACCCGATGCGAATCCTCCCGCCGATCTGGTCGAAGATCTGGGCGGCTCACTGATCTCGGCCGCCGCCCATCTGGGCAGGCAGGCCCAGATCCCGGTCGATTCGGTAGCGGTTCCCGAGCCGGAACCGCGAACGACGGGCAAGCCCGAGGCTGCCGCCGAAACCGGGGCCGTAGTCGAATCCGGGGCCGCCGCCGATACCGGTACGGCAGAGGAACCTGCCGCCGCCGCCGCGGCGGATGCCCATACGGGCGACGAGGCTTTCGCAACGCGTACGATGGCCGACATCTATCTGGCCCAGGGTCATTCGCAGAAGGCGCTGCGCATCCTGCGCCGGATTCTCGAGGAGGATCCCGGCCGCCAGGACGTGCGGGACGAGATCGCCCTGCTCGACGGAGGCTCGCCGGCGTCCGCCACGGTGGATCCGGCGGCCCGGGAATCAAGGCGCGAGGCCGGCGAGAGGCGCAACCGGGAACGATTCGCCGCCTGGCTGGATCGGGAATCGGCCGAGGAGTGAGATTTGACCAGGATCGCCTTGTTGAACGGACCCAACCTGAATCGGCTGGGCGCCCGTCAGCCCGAGATCTACGGCGTTCGGCATTGGGATGATCTGGTCGCCGAATGCCGTGATTGGGCGGCCGCGAACGATGTCGATCTCGATGTCCACCAGGTCGACGGGGAAGGGGAACTGGTTGCCCTGATCCATCGCTGCGCCGCCGAGGCGGACGCCCTGGTGATCAACCCGGCCGGCTATACCCATACCTCGGTGGCCCTGCGCGACGCGCTGCTCTGCGTCGAAGTGCCGGTGGTGGAATTGCATCTGAGCAATCCCGACGCCCGCGAGGATTTCCGCCGCCGGAACCTGATCGCCGACGTCGTCGCCGCCTCGGTGCGGGGATTCGGCGCCCGGGGATATCTGTTGGCCCTGGACGGCGCCGTGTCTCTTGCCCTACAGTCCCGCTGATCCGATCCGGGATCCCGCCGCCGGGTAGGGGATTGCCAAATTGCCGGGCGGATGTTATCAATTGGGCGATTTTCGACCTTTTTAGGCGAGACCGGACTCGGCCTCGCTTCATGCTGCGGAGCCCCCGCGGCCCCATATTCTCGCAAGGGAGAGCCTCCAGTGGCCGATACAAGCGATTTTCGCAACGGAATGGTCCTCGCATACAAGAACGGCCTCTGGACCATCTCCGAGTTCCAGCATGTGAAGCCGGGCAAGGGCCCCGCCTTCGTCCGCACCAAGTTGAAGAACGTCGAGACGGGCAAGGTCGTCGAAGAGACTTTCCGCTCCGGCGAAAAAATCGAAGAGGTCCGGCTCGAGCGCCGCGACTACCAGTACCTGTACCAGGACGGCGACTTCCTGACCTTCATGAGCCTCGAGACCTACGAGCAGATCTCGCTGCCCGCCGATACGCTTGGCGACCTGGCCAAGTACGTCAAGGAGAGCGAGACGGTGAGCATGCTGCTGCGCGAGGGCAACCCGATCACGGTGGAGCCGCCGGTGACGGTGGAACTCGAGATCACGCAGACCGATCCCGGCCTGCGCGGCGACACCGCCCAGGGCGGTTCCAAGCCCGCCACGCTCGAGACCGGCCTCGTTGTGCAGGTGCCCCTGTTCATCGAAGAGGGCGATTCGGTCAAGGTCGACACCCGTACCGGCAAGTACCTGGGCCGCGTCTAGTTTCGCGGCCGGACTGGAGAGTCGAATGGATCTCAACCAAGTGCGCGAACTGGTGAAGCTCGTCGAGGACAGCCGTATCGACGAAATCGAGATCACCAGCGACGGCGATACGATCCGCATCCGCAAGACGCCGCCCGCGCCGGCGGCTTATAGCGCACCCGCCGTTTCGGCGAATCCCTTTGCGGAGGCCGCTGCTCCCGCCCCGGACGCCGCGACCGATCCGTCCGTCGCCGGCCTGAAGGAGTTGCGCTCGCCGGTCGTGGGCACTTTCTACGGTTCCCCTTCGCCCGAGGCGCCCCCGTTCGTATCGGTGGGCGATCACGTCACGGCCGGGCAGACCGTCTGCATAGTCGAGGCGATGAAGGTGATGAATGAGATCGAAGCCGAATTCGCCGGCGTCATCCGCCGGATCCTCGTCGAGAACTCCTCGCCGGTGGAGGCCGAATCCGTGCTTTTCCTGGTCGATCCCGACTGAGACTCAGCAGATCGGTCAAGCTCGCGGGCGCCCCCTTCCCGGGGGCGTTTCGCCTATGGGGGCGAGACATCAACCAGGGCTTGCCATTTGGCGTTACCGGGTCGAAAATACAACTTCCTGCTACATCTGCATTCCGACGGAGTGTGACGAATGTTCAAGAAGATCCTCGTTGCCAACCGAGGCGAGATCGCCCTGCGGATAATGCGCGCCTGTCGTGAATTGGGCGTGGAATCCGTAGCCGTCCACTCGGAGGCCGATCTCGACTCGGTGCATGTGAAGTACGCCGACGAATCGGTCTGCGTCGGACGCCGCACCAGCGCGGAAAGCTATCTGAACGTGCCCAACATCGTGGCCGCGGCCGAGGTGACCGGAGCCGAGGCCGTCCATCCCGGCTACGGCTTCCTGGCCGAGAACGCGGATTTCGCCGAGATCTGCACCGAGAACGGATTCGTCTGGATCGGACCCTCCGCCGCGGTCATCCGCCGCATGGGGGACAAGGCCAACGCCCGCAGCACCGCGGTCGCCGCCGGCGTGCCGGTGGTTCCGGGCAGTCCCTCGGTGATCGACACCGCCGACGAGGCGGTATCCTTCGCGCAGCAGGTGGGCTATCCGGTGATCGTCAAGGCCAGCGCCGGGGGGGGCGGCAAGGGCATGCGCGTCGCCGTCGACGAGGAACACCTGCGCCACGGCTTCGTCGCCGCCCGCAACGAATCGGCCGCGGCCTTCGGCGACGACCGGGTCTACGTCGAGAAATTCCTGACCAACCCGCGCCACATCGAGATCCAGATCCTCGGCGACTCCCACGGCAACATCGTCCATCTCGGCGAGCGCGATTGTTCGGTGCAGCGCCGCCACCAGAAGCTGATCGAGGAATCACCTTCGCCGGCGGTGAGCCCGGAGCTGCGCGCCCGGATGGGAGCGGACGCGATCAAACTGGCCCGCGAGGTGGGCTACTCTTCCGCCGGCACCGTCGAGTTCCTGCTCGACGAAGACGGTTCCTACTACTTCATGGAGATGAATACCCGCATCCAGGTCGAGCATCCGGTTTCCGAGATGGTCACCGGCATCGACCTGATGAAGTGGCAGATCTCGGTCGCCGCCGGCGACGCCCTGAAGTTCGGCCAGGACGATATCGGGATCTTCGGCCATTCCATCGAATGCCGGATCAACGCCGAGGATCCGACGCGTGATTTCATGCCGGTCCCCGGCAAGATAGTCGGCTTCCATTGCCCCGGCGGTCCCGGGGTGCGGGTCGATTCGCACATCTACGCCGGCTATACCGTGCCGCCCTATTACGACTCGCTGCTGGCCAAGGTCATCGTTCACGGACGCGACCGGGCCGAGGCGCTGGACCGGATGCGCCGCGCCCTGAGCGAATGCGTCATCGAGGGGTTGCCCACTTCGATACCTTTCCACCAGGAAGTGCTGAACCATCCCATATTCATCGCCGGCGAAGCGACGACCAAGTTCCTCGACGACAAGATGGAAGATCTGAAAGAGGTGATCCGCGCCCGTGCCGAAGCCGAAAAAGCGTAGCCGCAGCAAGGAGGCCTGGTGGCAGTCGCCCCGATTGGGCGGGTTGCTGCTGCTCGCGTTGGCCGTCTATCTCGTCCTGGCCCTCGGCGGTGCGGTCCCTTCCTGGTGGTCGTCCCTGCACGGTGGCGCGACTCCCGACATCGTCAGCCAGGACAACCCGGGCGGGCCGGTGGGTTCGCTTTTCGCCTTCGTGCTCCGCACCGTTTTCGGGCTGCTCTTCTGCTGGGCCGTACCGGCTTTGATGGCCTGGCGGGGCGCGCGGTCGCTATTCGGTCTGGCCGGCGGCGGCGGCGCCCTGTTCGCCCGTCTGGCTCCGCTGTGGCTGGCCTTCTCGGCCTGGATCGGACAGCCGGTCTGGCCCCTGCCCGAGCCCGAGGCGGCCCGGTGGGGAGGCGCGGCCGGGTTCTGGCTGGCCCGCGGTTTCCATTCGCTCTTTGGCCGCTGGGGCGGCTTCATCTTCCTTTCCTTCCTGCTGATCACAGCCCTGATTCTCGTGCTGCGGCCCTGGCTGCCGCCGTTGCTCCGCCGTATCGAGCCGCCCCTGGCCGCGGTGGGGAAGGCCGGTCTCTGGTTGTTGCGCTTGCCCCTGCGCCTGTTGGCGGGCATCTGGAACCTGTGGCGCGATGTGTTGGCGGATATCGCATCCTGGTTGGCCAAGGACGGCGGCAATGAGGCCGCCGCCGCTCGCCGGGTCCATCCCGCTGCCGTCGCGAAGAGTCATGCCGCAGCAGCGGATGCGGCCGGCAGTACCGCGGCTCCGTTGCCGCCGCGCAAGGTCCATCTCTCGGCCGCCGAAGGGGCCGCCGCCGCCGCTGCGCCGGTAGTCGCGGGCGACGCATCCGAAATGGAAGTCAAGGCCGTCCGCGGGCGCGGCGGCAGCGCCGTGCGCACCGCCGAAAGAAGTTCGGGACCCGAGGATTTCCCCGAGGCCAAGCACGGCGTGGCCGGACCGGCCGCGGAGATCCCCCTGCCGTCGGTCGAGATGTTGCGCGAGCCGGCGCCCGACACCAGCGAGTTCACGGCCGAGTCTCTGCACGCCGCGGCGGATCTGCTGGAGGACACCCTGCGTTCGTTCGGGGTCCAGGGCAAGGTCGTCGACGTGAGGCCGGGACCGGTGGTCACGACCTACGAGTATCAGCCCGCCTCCGGAGTGAGGGTCAGCGCCATCGTCCAGCGCAGCGACGATCTGGCTTTGGCGATGAAGGCCCGCTCGATCCGCATGGAGGCGCCCATCCCGGGCAAGGCGGCGGTCGGCATCGAGATCCCGAATCCGGTGGCCCAGACCGTGACCCTGCGCGAGGTATTCACCCGCGCCGGCGACCGGATGAACAAGCCCCTGTCGGTGGTCCTGGGCCGCGACGTCTTCGGCGAGCCCGTGGTGATCGACCTGGCCGGCCAGCCGCATCTGCTGGTGGCCGGCGCCACCGGCAGCGGCAAGAGCGTCTGCGTTAACGCGATGATCAGCACGCTGCTGCTGCGCTGCGATCCGTCGATCGTGAGGCTGATGCTGATCGATCCCAAGATGCTCGAATTGAACGTCTACAACGACATCCCGCACCTGCTGCTGCCGGTGGTGACCGATCCCAAGGAGGCCCTGCGCGCCCTGAAGTGGATGGAGGCCCAGATGGACCACCGCTACCGGCGCCTGTCCCGTCACAGCGTGCGTAACATCGAGGCCTATAACGAGAAGGTGGCCGCCGGCTCTCTGGTGGATCGCAACGGCGAGATCATCAGCGAACCGATGCCCTACTACCTGTGCATCGTGGATGAGCTGGCCGATCTGATGGTCCAGCTCGGCCAGGAGATCGAGATGCCGATCACCCGTCTGGCCCAGAAGGCCAGGGCGGTGGGCATCCACCTGATCCTGGCCACGCAGCGGCCCAGCGTCGACGTGCTGACCGGCGTGATCAAGGCCAACATCCCCTGCCGGATCGCCTTCCGGGTCATCCAGCGCAACGACTCGCGCACCATCCTCGACGCGAACGGGGCGGAGCAACTGCTCGGCCGCGGGGACATGCTCTATCTGCAGCCCGGCCGCGCCCTGCCGGTGCGCGTGCACGGCGCCTTCATCGACATCGACGAATGCGAGGCGATCAGCGAGCATTGGCGCCGCTACAAGGATGTCTGCAGCCATGTCTCGCTCGGGGAGGAGAAGCCCGAGAGCGGAATCACGGAAATCGAATCCGATCCTCTCTTCGATCAGGCCAAGCGGATCATCGTCTATTCGCAGCACGGTTCGACCTCGATGCTGCAGCGCAAGATGGGAGTGGGCTACGCCCGCGCCGGCCGTCTGATGGATCTGCTCGAGAACGCCGGCGTGGTCGGTCCGTTCATCGGCAGCAAGGCCCGCGAGGTTCTGATGAGCACCGACGATCTCGAGGCGGAGGCCGCGGCCGTGGAGGAAGACGAGGAATGAGCAGTCGCGTCTACATCTCGACACTCGGGTGCGACAAGAATCTGGTGGATTCCGAGGCCCTGCTCGGCCGCTTCGCCGCGCGCGGAGTCGAGATGTCCGTCACCCCGGAAGACGCCGATATCTGGGTGCTGAACACCTGCGGCTTCATCGACGCCGCCCGCCGCGACAGCCTGGATTCCATCGCCGCGATGTCGGCGGCCAAGGGCGGCCGCAAGCTGGTGGTGACCGGTTGCCTGACCCAGGAGATGGGCGAGAGCATCGCCGCCGAATTCCCCGGCATCGACGTCATCGGCGGAGTCGGCAACTTCGAGAAGCTGATCGACGCCCTGGAGATGGGCCGGGATCGCGTGCCGATCGGCCGCCCCGAGGACGCCAGCTATGCCGGATTGGCGGACCGCCCCCTGCTCACGCCGCCGCACGTGGCTTTCGTGAAGATCGCCGAGGGCTGCAATTTCAAATGCTCCTTCTGCCGGATCCCCATCATTCGCGGCAAGCAGATCAGCCGTCCGGTCGCCGAGGTGGCCGCCGAGGTGCGGGGACTGGTCGAACGCGGCGTGCGCGAAGTGCAGCTCGTCGCCCAGAACCTGAGCGACTACGGGCGCGGCCGCGGCGAGGACCTGCTCGATCTCTGCACCGAACTGGATGCCGTGGCCGATCTGCGGCGCATCCGGCTGCTCTACCTTTATCCGGGATTGATTTCGCCGGAGCGTTTTCGCCGGATCCTCGATCTCGATCGGGTGGTGTCATACGTGGACATGCCCGTCCAGCACGCCTCGGCCCGGATGCTCAAGCGGATGAGCCGCCCCGCCGACATCGCGGCCCTGCGGCGTTTCCTGCTCGACCTGCGCGCCGAACGGCCCGAACTGGTCCTGCGCACGACCGTCCTGCTGGGATTCCCCGGCGAAGAGGAAGATGATGTCGAGGAGCTGGCCGATTTCCTGGCCGAGGTCAGGTTTGACCACCTGGGGACGTACCGTTATTCTCCCGAGGAAGGAACAGCCGGCGCCGGGATGACCGACCGTCCCGATCCCGAAGAGGTCGCCGACCGCGAGGCCCGCATCCTGGACATCCAGGCCGAGTGCGCCCGCGAGAGGCAGTCGACTCGCCTCGGCGAAGAGTTCGATCTGGTCGTCGACCGGGTCGGCCCGGCTTCCGAGTGGATCGAATTGATCGATGATCTCGGCTCCGATGAAGCCGAACAGATGCCCGGCTTCGACGCCGGAGCCGCCCTGGACGAACTGCGCCGCGGAACGGTCGCCGTCGCCAGGAGTTGGCATTTCGGATATGATCTCGACGGGGTCGTGTTGCTGCGCGGCGACGACCTCCGACCAGGGCGCTGGCTGCGGGGAAGATTCGCCGCCGCCACGCCTTATGATGTGCTGGCAGTCGCCACCGACTGATCCGACCGTGGAAAGGATGCCCATGCGCACCGTCCTGACTCTTGTTTTCTGCATCGTGCTGGCCTCGCCGGCGGTGGTCGCCGCGGCCGACGCGGATATCGTCGGCGCCACCTCCGAGTTTCCCGGCCTGGTGGCCGCCGACTCCGTCCGCACGAATCTCTGGCTGGTGCAGTCGATGATGGGCGAGATCGCCCGCGAGGCCGCGTCCGTGCTGCCCGTCGGACCCACGACCGTTTCGCTGCGTCCGACGACCAGCCTGGGCTCGGCCATCTTTCTCGCCGCCGCCCACTCCGAATTGACCGAGCGGGGCCATGAGGTCTATCTCGACGAGTCCGCCACGATGGATCCGACATTGCGCGCGGCGTACGAACCGGTCGAGACCGATTTCGCGATCCGTTTCGAGGTCGAGACCCTGGACCTGAGCTATCCGGAAGTCGGCCGCCGTTTCGGTTTGTGGCGGCAGTGGGTGGACCGGGAACTGGAACTGGCCGTTATTGTAAGCGTGCTCGACGAACGCTCCGGCCGGTTGCTTTTCGACCGCCGCGTCTCACGCGTCTTCGGTGATCGCGTCGCTTCCGATCATCTGGCCGCCGTCGAGTCGAGCGTCTATCCGTTCACCGCGGCGAGTGTTTCGGAGAGCGGCTGGCGATCCATCCTCGAAGAGATGCTGGTCGTAGGCGTTCTGACCGGCATGGTCGCCATCTACTTCGCCAATTCAGGCAGCTGACCCGACACCCCGCACGGCCGCGCAGGCCCGGAGGTTGAATTGAATCACAACGGCCGCAACAGCCGCCCGGCTTTGTTTCTGCTGATCGGCGCAGCGCTTCTGCTCTGCGCCGCGGTATTCCCGCTTTCCGGATGCGGGACCGCGAATCCCTACGCCGCCGGATCATTCGAGCGCGGCGAGCGCTACTTCGAGTCCGGCAAGCACCAGGAAGCCGCCGACAGCTTCGGTCAGTTCCTGCGCAGCAGCCCGACCGATTCGCTTGCGCCCCAGGCCCAGATGATGAAGGCGCGCAGCTACATGGCCCTGGAGGAATATCCGATGGCGGCGGTCGAGCTGCAGATCCTGCGCCAGGAGTATCCGACCAGCGACCTGCTCGAGGAGGCGGCCTTCCTCGAAGCGGAATCCCATTATCTGCAGATCGGCCGGATGGAGCGGGACATCTCCGAAGCCTACGTCGCCCGTGATCTGCTGAACCGTTATCTGATCGCCTATCCGGTCTCGAGCAGATCACCCGAGGCCCGCGACTACCTGCGCCGGATCAGCAACCTGGTGGTCAGCAAGACCCTGAAGAACATCAACGTCTATCGGCAGCTCAAGCGGTGGCGGGCGGTCACCATCGCGCTCGACCGCTGCATCGAGGATGAAACCGACAGCGACCTGCGCGACAAGCTGTATTGGCAGAGGTACAAGGCAGGCCTCAAGCTGGACGGGGAAGATGATCCGACCCGCTTCCTGCAGATGTTGATCGACGAGTATCCTGAGAGTAAACGGGCTGACGAAGCCCGCTCTTTGCTGGCGGACCTGGAGACTCCGCCCGGGCCATGAGCCGGGCGGTATACGGCGGCTCCTTCGACCCTTTTCACAACGGGCATCTGGCTCTCGTGCGGGCCGTGCTGGCGGGAAAGTTCTGCGACGAGTTGCTGATCGTGCCCGCGGCGATATCCCCCCACAAGTTCGCGGCCGCCGCCTGCGCCGCCGACCGGCTGGCCATGGTCGAACTCGGCCTCGCCGGCATCGAAAACGTCAGGATCATCGATTTCGAGATCGGCCGCGACGGCCCCAGCTTCACCGTGGACACCCTCGAGGAACTCGTCGCTTCCGATCCCGCTCACGAACCCCTGGTGCTGGTGATGGGCGACGATTCGCTGTCCGGCTTTCCCGACTGGCGCAACTCCGAACGCATCCTGGAACTCGCCGAACTCATCGTTTTCGCCCGCAAGGGAGCGCCGCGGCCGTCCCTGGCCCTGACGGGCCTCTATCGGAGAATTCCCGACTTCGACATGCCGGTCTCCTCGACCGAGGTCCGGTCCGAGCTGGCCGCCGGCCGCCTGCCGCGTGATATGCTGCCCGAGGCCGTGCTGGACTATATCGTCGCCAACGGCTTGTACGGCGCCGGCGTTGACGGCAACGGGGGGGACGGGGAATGACGGTGATCCTGGTCGACGGCTCGGCGCTGATCTACAGGGCCTTCTACGCCTTCGCCAAGCGCCCCCTGACCTCGCCGTCGGGCGAAGTCACCTCGGTGGCTTTCGGCTTCGTCAACAGCATCCTGCGCCTGGTCGAAGCACGCCGCCCGACTCATCTGGCGATTGCTTTCGATCTGAAAGGCAAGACCTTCCGCCACGACATGTATCCCCTGTACAAGGCCCAGCGCAAGCCGATGCCCGAGGAGATGGCCGAGCAACTGCCCCGCCTGCGCGAGCTGATCGCGGCCTGGGGCGTGCCCGTATTCGAGAAGCAGGGATTCGAAGCCGACGATGTCCTGGCCACCATGGCCCGGCTTTCGGCGGGGGTCTGCGACAAGGCCTGGTTCTACACCGGGGACAAGGATTTCCAGCAGTGCATCGACGAGCGCATCGGGATGCTCAAGCCCGGCCGGCGCGGCGACGATGTCACCGAAGTCGATCTCGAACACGTGCGCCGCGAATGGGGACTCGATCCGGCCGAACTGGTGGATGTCTTCGCTTTGTCCGGCGACGCCAGCGACAACATCCCCGGAGCGCCCGGCATCGGCCCGAAGACCGCGACCAAGCTGATCCAGGAGAACGGTTCGCTCGACGAGCTGCTGGCCAACCTGGACACCGCCGCGCTCACTCCCCGGCAGAAGTCGATCCTGACCGAGAACCGGGATCAGATCCTGCTTTCGCGCCGCCTCTTCGTGATCGACGACGCGGTGCCGATGGATATCGACTGGGATTCCCTGCGCACGGTGCTGCCCGTTTCCGAGAAAGCAGTCTCCCTGCTCGAGGAGATGGGATTGCGCCGGGCCGAGAACCTGGCCCGCAAGGTGGCGAAGGTGCTCGGCCGCGAGGCGCCCGAGCGACTTGCCGGGTCCGCGCCCGGGCCGTCGCCCGAGCCGTCGCCCGAGCCGTCGACTGGATTGGCCGCGCAGCCAGCCGCCGAATCGGCGCCTGGGCCGGCCGCGCAGTCCGAGGATCAGTCCGTAGCCGCCGCGGAAACGGATCGGACGGGCTCCCAGATCGAGCCCGGGACTCCGGATCGCTCGGATCGCACATATCGTATACTGAATGATGCCAGCGAGTTGAAGTCTTGGCTTGATGAAATGCCTGAAGATGCCCCGCTGGCGGTGGATACCGAGACCGCCGGTCGCGACAAGCCGATCGAGGCTCTGCGCGGAGATCTGGCGCGGCTGGTGGGAGTGTCGCTGGCCTGGCGCCCCGGCGAAGCCGTCTACGTGCCGGTCCTGCGCCGGGAGGGGGAGGCGGACCTCTTCGCCACTGCGCGGGAAATCGACGCTCTCGACGCCTATCGCCCGTTGTTGGCCGCCGTTCTGGCCGATACGCGCCGCATGAAGATCGGCCATAACCTGAAGTATGACGAGTGGATCCTCACCCGCCACGGCATGCCTCTGGCCGGCCCGCGCTTCGACACCATGGTGGCCGCCTACGTACTCGATCCCGGCCGCGCATCGCTGAAGCTGGACAATCTGGCCGCCGATATTCTCGGCGAACCGATGGTCCCGTTCACGGCGCTCTTTCCCACCGGGTCCCGCGATAAGGACATCCTGACCGTCCCGTTGGAGCGCCTGGGCGATTACGCGGCCGAGGACGCGGACATGACCCTGCGCCTGCACCGCGCCTTCGCCGCCGAACTGGCCGATCTGCCCCAGCTCGAACGTCTTTTCCAGGATGTCGAGATGCCGCTGCAGGAAGTGCTTTTCCGGATGGAGCAGCGCGGCATCAAGGTCGATTCCGCAGTGCTCGAAGGCCTGCGCGGGCGCTTCGAGTCCAGGCTGGCCGAACTGCAGGTCCTGATCTACGAGGCAGCCGGCGGGGAGTTCAACGTCCAGAGCCCGAAGCAGCTCTCGGAGATCCTCTTCGACCGGCTCGGATTGAAGCCGACCAAGAAGACGGCCACCGGCTGGAGCACCGACGAATCCGTGCTGAAGGATCTGAGCGACAAGCATCCGCTGCCCGCCCTGATGCTCGAACATCGCGGCCTGGCCAAGCTGCTGAACACCTACGTGCTGGCGCTCAACGGGCTGATCAACCCCGACACCGGGATGATCCACACCTCGTACAACCAGGCCGTGGCCGCCACCGGCCGGCTCTCGTCATCCGATCCCAACCTGCAGAACATCCCGATCCGTTCGCCGGAGGGCCGGTTGATCCGCGGCGCTTTCGTGCCCCGGGATCCGGGCAACGTCTTTCTCTCGGCCGACTATTCCCAGGTGGAGCTGCGTCTGCTGGCCCATCTCTCGGGCGACGAGTCGCTGCGCGAGACGTTCCGCCGCGGCGGCGACATCCACCGTGAGACCGCGGCCCAGATCAACGGGATCGATCCCGCGGAAGTGACGCCGGCGATGCGCTCGCGGGCCAAGGCCGTGAACTTCGGCGTGCTCTACGGGATGGGGTCGGCGGCGCTGGCCAAGCAGGAGAAGATCCCCCGGCGCGAGGCCCAGGAATTCATCGACCGCTACTTCCGGACCTATCCCCGGATCAAGGAATTCAAGGACGCCGCGGTCGATTCCGCGCGGCGCGAGGGCCAGGTCGAAACCGTGATGGGCCGTCGCCGCCGCCTGCCCGACATCCATTCCGGCAACGGCCGGCTGCGCAGCAACGCCGAGCGGATGGCGGTCAACACCCCGATCCAGGGCGCCGCGGCCGACATCATCAAGGTGGCGATGATCGTCGTGGACGCCGAGCTTACCGCCCGGGGACTCGCAGCGCGCATCCTGCTCCAGGTGCACGACGAATTGCTGCTCGAGGTGCCGCGGGACGAGTTGGAAACGGTCGCCGCGATCGTCAAGGACGGCATGGAGGGCGCGGTCGAATTGTCGGTGCCCCTGACCGTGGACATCCACACCGGCGCCGATTGGGCCGCCGCCCACGACTAGGGAGAGGCGATGAAACTCTGGATCGTCACCGGTCCCATCGGAGCGGGCAAGTCGCTGGTCTCGGCCATGCTCGGCGAGCGCGGCGCTGCCCTGGTGGACGCCGATGCCGTCGGCCACCAGGTCCTGGAAGAACCCGACATCCGCGATTCGCTGGTGCACGCCTTCGGCCCGGTGTTGCGCCCGGACGGGGGCATCGACCGCTCCGCGCTGGCGGCGCGGGTCTTCAATGATCCGGGCGATCTGAGCCGTTTGAACGAACTTGTCCATCCCCGGCTGGCCGAGCGGTTGCGGGAGCGGCTGCGCGAAGTCGAGGCCGGGCAGGCGGGGCGGCAGCCGGATCTTGCAGTTCTGGAAGCCGCCGTGTACTTTCAGCTTCCGCAGGTGGAGAAGCCCGATCTGGTGATCACCGTCACCGCCGGCGAAGCTGTCAGGATGCAGCGTCTGATGGATTCGGGCCGCTTTTCCGCGGATTCCGCGCGTTCCCGGATCGTGGCCCAGAGACCCGATCTGCCGCTGTATTTCGGCGCGGATGTCATTCTCATCAACGAAGGCTGCCGGGAAGATCTCGAGCGCGACATCGACGCCCTGATCGCCCGCCATCTCGATATCCCGCAACTCGGCGACGAGGGGCGGGGGAGGCTGTCATGAAGGAATTGCTCGATGCTCTCGCCGATCAGACCCGACGCCTGGCCAGGTTGAAGGAGGGGCTTTGACTATCCGAGCCTCGTCGCCGAGCATGAGAAACTGCAGCAGAAGCAGGCCGATCCCGAATTCTGGTCCGACCGCGATGCGGCCGAAGCGGTCCACAAGCGGTCCAGCGCGCTGAAGCGCTGGCTGGACCCGGTCGACACTTCGCAGGAGCAGATCGAGGAGTTGGGTCTGCTATCCGAACTGGCTGCCGAGGAAGGCGATGCCGAGACGGTCGCCGAGGTCACCGAAGGCGTCGAGAACCTGCGCAAGCTGATCGACCGCCTCGAATCCCAATTCCTGCTCAGCGGCCCCGACGATTCCCGCGGCGCCCTGCTCGAGATCCATCCCGGAGCCGGGGGGACCGAGAGCCAGGACTGGGCCGAGATGCTGCTGCGGATGTACGTCCGCTATCTCGAACGCCACGACATGAAGCACAGCACCCTGGATCTGCAGAGCGGGGACGAGGCCGGCATCAAGAGCGCGGCCCTGGAGATCCCCGGCGATTTCGCCTACGGCTATCTCAAGAGCGAGTCCGGAGTGCACCGGCTGGTGCGCATCTCGCCGTTCGACGCCCAGAGCCGCCGCCATACCTCGTTCGCCTCGGTCTTCGTCTATCCCCTGATCGAGAACGATGTCGAGGTCGAGATCAACGAGGCCGACCTGCGGATCGATACCTATCGCGCCAGCGGCGCCGGCGGTCAGCACGTCAACAAGACTGATTCCGCGGTGCGCATCACCCACGAGCCCACGAACATCGTGGTCCAATGCCAGTCGGAGCGCTCCCAGCACCGCAATCGTGAAAGCGCCATGACCCTGCTGCGCGCCCGGTTGTACATGCGGCTCATGGAGGAGGAGCGCAAGAAGCGCGACGCCATCGAGAACCAGAAGAAGGAGATCGCCTGGGGCAACCAGATCCGATCCTATGTCCTGCAGCCCTACACCAAGGTCAAGGACCACCGCACCGATCATGAGACGGGCAATACGACCGCGGTGCTGGACGGAGACCTGGATTCCTTCATCGACGCCTATCTGCGGGTAACCAGCCAGGCCGCCGGTTCCTGACCGGCCGCATGAGGCAATAGAACAAGGAGACGCGAAGTGTCCAGCCAAGGCAACGAAAAGCAGCGCCACCGCCTGATCGAGGACCGTCTCGCCAAGCTCGACGAGATCGCCGGGCAATGCGAGGCCTATCCCCACGGTTATGACCGCACCCATACCAGCGCCGAACTCCACGAGCAGGAGGCCGAACTCGTCGCGGCCGGAGCCGTGGTGCGCATCGCCGGGCGGATCATGACCAAGCGCAAGGCCGGCAAGACGATGTTCATACCGCTCTACGACGGGCCCGGCAAGATCCAGATCTACTTCAAGCGGGACGATCTGGGCGAGGAGAAATTCGGTTTCGCCAAGCGCCTGCTCGACGTGGGCGACATCATCGGGGTGTCCGGCACTCTTTTCCGCACCAACACCGGCGAACTGACCGTCGCGGTGCGGGACTTCATGCTGCTGGCCAAGTCGCTGCGCCCGCTGCCCGAGAAGTACCACGACATGAACCTCGAGCTCAAAAGCCGCAAGCGCTACCTCGATCTGGCCATGAATCTCGACACCCGCGAGCGTTTCCGGCGGCGGTCGGCCATCCTGGAAGATGTCCGGCGCTTCCTGATCGACGAGGATTTTCTCGAGGTCGAGACGCCGGTCCTGCAGCCTCTCTACGGCGGGGCCACCGCGCGTCCGTTCAAGACCCATCACAACGCCCTGGACCAGACCCTCTACCTGCGCATAGCCGACGAGCTCTATCTCAAGCGGCTGATCGTGGGCGGCCTGGAGAAGGTCTTCGAGTTCTGCAAGGACTTCCGCAACGAGGGCATGGACCGCACCCACAATCCCGAGTTCACGATGGTCGAGGCCTACGCCGCCTACTGGGACTACAACCAGATGATGGATCTCTTCGAGAAGATGATCCTGCGGCTGGTGGATCGTTTCGGCGAGGACGGCAAGATCGTCTACCAGGAACAGACCATCGACTTCTCCGCCGGATTCCGCCGGCTGCCCTTCCTGGAGGGGCTGCGGGAGAAGACCGGCGTCGACTTCCGGGGGATGGAGCGCGACGCGGTCGCAGCCGAAGCCGAGCGGCTGGGGGTTCCGGTGGAGAAGGGGATGGGGATCGACAAGATCCTCGACGCCATTTTCGGCGAACTGGTCGAGCCCGGGCTGATCCAGCCCACCTTCGTGACCGACCATCCCCAGGAGCTGTCGCCGCTGGCCAAGTGGCACCGCACCGAAGAGGGTCTGGTCGAACGCTTCGAGGCGTTCATAGCCGGCTTCGAGGTGTGCAACTCCTTCTCCGAGCTGAATGATCCCCGCGAGCAGCGCCGCCGTTTCGCGGCCCAGATGGATCTGCGCGCCAAGGGTGACGACGAGGCCCAGATGATGGACGACGACTTCATCGAGGCCCTCGAAGTGGGCATGCCGCCGACCGGCGGCATCGGCGTCGGACTGGACCGCCTGGTGATGCTGCTGACCGACTGCAACTCGATCCGCGACGTCCTGCTCTTCCCGGCCATGCGCCCCGACGAACGGGGCGGGGAGGAGATGTGAGGTTCATCTCCTACATCGCCATGCGCTACCTGCGCAGCCGCCGCCGGTCCGGGTTCCTGAACCGGGCCGCGGTAATCGCCCTGACCGGAATCACCCTGGGCGTGGCGGTGCTGAATCTGACCCTGGCGATCATGAACGGGTTCCAGGAGGAGCTCCAACACACCTTCGTCGACAACATGCCCATGGTCACGGTCCTGACCAGCGAGCCGGAGGGCTTCACCGACCTCGGCGGCGACATGGACCGGATCGGCGCCGTCCCCGGAGTAGTCGGAGTGGCGCCGTTCGTGCGCCAGGAGACGGTCATCTCGGCCGCGGCCGCGACCGGTCCCGTACGGCACCGGGCCGCCGTGGTCTGGGGCATCGATCCCGACCTGCAGGAGACCGTCACCCCTCTGCGCGACATGCTCTTTCCGCGCGACTCGGCCCTGGCCTCGCTGCGGGGCGAGAGGTCGGCCGCGGGGCTGGTCCTGGGAGTCGAACTGGCCGCCTCGCTCTATTGCGGACTCGGCGACACGGTGGTCATCACGACCCCTACCGGCGATCTTTCCGATCTGGGTCATCTTGACGCAGAGAGCCGCAGCTACGTCGTCGCCGGCCTGCTCGACACCGGCCTCTACGACTTCGACAGCCGCTTCATCTACATGTCGCTGTCCGACGCCCGCGATTTCTTCGGCTATGCCCCGGACGGGGCGCTGGGCATCGGCGTGAAGGTGGCCGACATGATGCAGGCGCCGGCGGTGGCGGACGAGATCGAATCCGCATTGGGCCGCTGGAGCTACCACTGCAACGACTGGATCGAGTTGAACGCGAACCTCTTCCAGTGGGTCAAGCTGGAGAAGGTGGTGATGTTCCTGTTGCTGGGACTGATCTTCGTGGTGGCGTCTTTCAACATCGTCGGCATCCTGACCATGATGGTCGGCGAGCGCAGCCGCGAGATCGGCATCCTGATCTCGATGGGAGCGCGCCGCCGCCAGATCCAGGGCGTTTTCATGCTCGACGGCCTGCTGGTCGGCGCCGGGGGCGTGGCGCTGGGCACCCTGCTGGGCTGGCTCGGGACCCTTTATCTGCAGAAGGTGGGGATCGGGTTGCCCGGGGATGTCTACTTCGTGGACCGGGTGCCGGTCCTGGTCCAGACCCTCGATTTCGTCATGGTCGCCGGAGCCGCGCTGGTCGTGACCCTGTTGGCGACCCTGCTGCCGAGCCGCGAGGCGGCCCGGCTCAAGCCCATGGAGATCATCCGCTACACCTAGGCGGCGCGTCCGCCGGGAGGCTTCGATGTCCTCATTGCTGTCCGCGCGGGGACTGACCAAGATCTACCAGCTCGCCCACGGCGAAGTGGTCGTGCTGCGCGACTGCGACTTCGACCTGGCCGAGGGCGAGGCGATTGCCATCATCGGCCCCAGCGGGGCCGGCAAGAGCACGTTGCTGAACCTGCTCAGCGGTCTGGACGATCCCACCGCGGGCCGGATCAGCTATGCCGACCGGCCGCTGGAACTGTCCGGCGACAAGCTGGCCGCCTGGCGCCGGCATCATGTCGGCTTCGTCTTCCAGTTCCACTTCCTGATGCCTGATTTCAGCGCGCTGGAGAATCTGCTGATCCCCCTGAGGATGCACGGCCCTCTCGGCCCCGGCGACCAGAGCCGCGCCCTGTCGCTGCTCGACCGGATGGGGCTGGCGGACCGGGCGGACCATCTGCCGGGAGAACTGAGCGGCGGCGAACAGCAGCGCGTGGCCGTGGCCCGGGCCTTCATGAACGGCCCGTCGATCGTGATGGCCGACGAGCCTTTCGGCAATCTCGACCGGGAAAAGGGCCGTCAGCTTTCCGAACTGCTTTTCGAACTGCGCGCCGAGAGCGGCTGTGCGCTGATCATCGTCACCCACGACCTGGAACTGGCTTCCCGCGCCGACCGGGTGCTCGAAATCCGCGACTCCGGCATCCGGCCCGCGGAGGTGATATCGTGAGATGTGAGAGCTGCGGCGAGCGCGAGGCCACCGTCCATGCCGTCGAGATCGAGGAAGGCAGCCGCACCGAACGCTGGCTCTGCGTGGAATGCGCCGAGAGGGAGGGGCTGATTTCGGCCGCGTTCGCTCCCGCCCGCGCCAGCGAGATGTCCGAATATCTCGGCAACCTCCTGC
The DNA here is from genome assembly GCA_964646035.1 of uncultured Fibrobacteraceae bacterium. Taxonomy (GTDB): domain Bacteria; phylum Krumholzibacteriota; class Krumholzibacteriia; order LZORAL124-64-63; family LZORAL124-64-63; genus CAYLMM01. The sequence continues at coordinate 25,462 of CAZYDJ010000006.1, forward strand.
GCGACGATTCCGATCTGGAAGCCGGACCCGATATCGAAGCGGCGGCCTGCCCGGGCTGCGGCCGCACACTGCACGAAATACGCCTCGCGAACACAGTCGGCTGCGCCCGTTGCTACGACGCCTTCCGCGGCGAATTGCGCGAGATGCTGCGCCTCCAGCACGGCCGGACCGGGCATCAGGGCCGGTTGCCGTCCGCTCTCGGACCCGCGGCTTCGCTGCGCCGCGAGATCACCCGTCTGAAGGCCGAACAGGACGAAGCTGTTCTGCGCGAGGATTACGAGGACGCAGCCCGCCTGCGCGACGAGATCAACGACCACCGGGAACAGATGCGCGCGGTCGAGGATCAGCTCCCCGGACAGGGGGAATGAACAGTGGGCTTCACCGATTTCGTCGATCGTCCGGTTCCCTGGCTCGACGGCTCCGGCCCCGAGGCCGACGTGGTTATCTCTACCCGCGCCCGCTTGTCCCGCAACGCCGCCGGCGGTCGCTTCGTCGCCGCCGCGGTCGCGGATCAGCTGTCGACCCTGCGCCACGAGATAGTCGCCAGGCTGCTGGCCTGTCCGGTCTTCGCCGGCGGCGACGTGGTCGAGATGGATCATTGCCAGCCTCACGAACGCCGCTATCTGGTCGAAGCCCGTCTGGCCGGACCCGACCTCGCCCGTTGTTATCGGGAAAGGGCGTTGGTGGCGAACCGGAGCATCGATCTGCTCGCCGCCGTCAACGACGGCGATCACATCCGCCTATCGGCCTGCCGTTCGGGATTCGCCCCGGGGCAGGCGGTCAACGCCGTACTGGCCGCCGAGCGTGACGTCGAGCAGTTGATCTCCTTCGCTTTTTCCGAGGAATTCGGCTATCTGACCGCCGGCCTGTCCGCAGTCGGAACCGGCCTGCGGGTTTCGGCCCTGCTGCACCTGCCCGGCCTGGTGCTGAGCGGCGACATCGGGAAGATCCTCAGCTCCCTGCGCCAGCTCGGATTCAGGGACGGAGGCATCTACGGCGACGGCACGAAGGTCAAGGGGGCGCTCTTCCGGGTCGCGAACAAGGCCACCCTGGGGTGCAGCGAGCAGGACATCGCCGCTGATTTCGAGAAACATCTGGCCAAGGTGATCCACTACGAGCGCCTGGCCCGCGAGACCCTGCGCGAAAGGGATGAGGACTCGCTGCAGGACCTGGTCGGCCGTTCCTGGGGCATCCTGGGGCACGCGGGCCGGATCGGATTCGGCGAGGCCATGGAGCGGTTGAGCCGGCTGCGGCTCGGCACCGGGATGGGTCTGCTCCCCGCCGTACCGCTGGAAATCCTCAATAATCTGCCTTCGCGGATACAGCCCGCCCATCTGCGACTGCATGCCGGCAGCGAGTTGGATCCCGAATCCCGCCGCCGGATCCGGGCGGACGTGATCCGTGAAGTGATCCCTTTTTAACGAGCAATCCTCAAGTAGCAGGCGGAAAGAGCGATCTCAAAGTGAGTTCGCTTTTTCTCCCCGGTGGTTCCGCCGCCGCGGGTGCGTTATATTGTCACGCGTCAGCCGGCAGGCTTCCGCTCCGGCAGGGGATATATCAGTTCAGGGAGGAATCGCCAGCATGAACGACAGGTTCACCCAGAGGGTGCGCAAGGTGCTCTTCCTGGCCCGCGACGAGGCGGGTCGCATGCAGCACGATTATATCGGCACGGAACATCTCCTGCTCGGCATCATCCGCGAGGGCGACGGCATCGCGTCCAAGGTGCTGCAGCGGCTGGGTATAGATTTCGATCAGATCAACCAGGCGATCGACGATCTGGTCACGCCCCAGACCGGCACGATCACCATCGGCGAGATTCCTTTCACTCCCCGGGCCAAGCGGGTCCTCGAACTCTCCATCGACGAGGCCAGGGTGCATAACCACAACTACGTGGGCACCGAGCATCTGCTGTTGGCCCTGATCAAGGAAGGGGAGGGCGTCGCCTCGCGGGTGCTGGCGGAAATGGGCGCGGACCACGAGAAGGTGCGCCGCGAAGTCATGAAGATGCTGGGCACCAGCGCCCGGCATCCGAGCGCCGAGAAGAAGAAGCCCCAGGAAACGCCGGTGCTCGACCAGTTCGGCCGCAACCTGACCCAGATGGCCCGCGACGGCAAGCTCGACCCCACGATCGGCCGCAGCAAGGAGATCGAGCGGGTCATCCAGGTGCTCAGCCGGCGCAAGAAGAACAATCCGGTGCTCATCGGCGAACCGGGCGTGGGCAAGACCGCCATCGCCGAGGGCTTGGCCCAGCACATGGTCGAGGGCAAGGTGCCGGGGCCTTTGCGCGACAAGGAAATCATCACCCTTGATCTGGCAAGTGTAGTTGCGGGAACCAAATATCGCGGACAGTTCGAGGAGCGCCTCAAGCAGATCATGGCCGAGATTCGCGAGTCCGAGGAGATCATCCTCTTCATCGACGAGTTGCATACGATCGTCGGCGCCGGCGGGGCGGAAGGGGCCATCGACGCCTCGAACATGCTCAAGCCCGCGCTGTCCCGCGGCGAGATCCAGTGCATCGGCGCCACCACCCTCGACGAGTACCGCAAGTTCATCGAAAAGGACGGGGCTCTCGAAAGGCGTTTCCAGTCGATCATCGTCAACCCGCCGACCGAGGAGGAGACCGTCGAAATCCTCTTCGGCCTGCGCGACCGCTACGAGGCCCATCACCGGGCCAAGTTCTCCGACGAGTCGATCCGTTCCGCGGTATGGCTTTCCAACCGCTACATCTCGGGCCGGGCCCTGCCGGACAAGGCGATCGACGTGATCGACGAGGCCGGCTCGCGGGCGCGGCTTTCGATGGCGGTCGTGCCGCCGGATCTGCGCGATATCGAGAACGAGATCCAGGAAATGATCCGCGAGAAGGAAGCCGCGATCCAGGCCCAGGAATTCGAGAAGGCCGCCCGCTTCCGCGACGACGAGAAGGCGCTGAAGCTGAAGCTCTCGGAGATGAAGAAGAGCTGGAAGGACGAGAAGGGCGACCGCACCGCCGAAGTGGATACCAAGCTGGTCTGCCGGGTCATCGCCGACATGACGGGCATCCCGGTGACCGAGGTCGAGGAGGAGGAGACCGAGAAGCTGTTGCGGATGGAGGAGAAGCTCGCCGAGTGGATCATCGGCCAGGAAGACGCCCTGACCGCGGTTTCCAAGGCCATCCGACGCAACCGGGCCGGGTTGCGCGATCCGCGCCGTCCCATCGGCTCGTTCCTCTTCATGGGACCGACCGGCGTCGGCAAGACCGAGGTGGCCCGCCGTCTGGCCGAGTTCCTCTTCGGCGACCTGTCGTCGCTGGTCCGGGTCGACATGTCCGAGTACATGGAGAAGTTCTCGGTCTCGCGGCTGGTCGGGGCGCCTCCGGGATACGTCGGCTACGACGAGGGCGGGATGCTGACCGAGAAGATCCGGCGCAAGCCCTACTCGGTGATCCTGCTCGACGAGATCGAGAAGGCCCACCCCGACGTCTTCAACATCCTGCTGCAGGTGCTCGAGGACGGGCAGCTGACCGACAGCTTCGGGCACATCGTGGATTTCAAGAACACGGTGCTGATCATGACCTCCAACGTCGGCAGCCGCGAGGCCAAGGCCAGCAAGCCGCTCGGATTCGGTTCCGAGGAGCAGAAGGCTTCCGCCGACCGCATCCGTTCGGTGGTCGATACCGATCTCAAGAAGACGTTCAGCCCCGAGTTCCTCAACCGCGTGGACGAACTGATCTTCTTCCGTTCCCTGAACCGCGAGGATATGCGGCAGATCGTCGAGATCATGCTGCTGGATGTGAACTCGCGCCTGGCGAACATGCAGATCGAGTTCAACTTCACCGATGACGCCAAGGATTTCCTCTGCAGCAAGGGCTACGACCCCGACCACGGGGCGCGGCCGCTGCGCCGGGCCATCCAGAAGTACGTCGAGGATCCCTTGAGCGAGCAGTTGCTCCGGGGCAGGGTAACCAGCAACTGCCGGCTCGATGTCGGCGTAGACGGCAACCTGCTCGCCTTCAGCGCGACCCCGGTCGACAGGGTCGAACAGGCCGTTGTCGAGCCGCCTGAATCCGAGGAATCCCGCACTTCCTGATCCGACCCTCCGGCGGCGCCGCATTCCCGTGGCGCCGCCGCTCTTGCGTCTACGGCTCCCATGCCCCAAATTGTGGAACCCGGCATGGTCTGCTCTGTATAGAGAGCCGATGCACCGCTGAACGCCCTCGACTTGCCGGGGGCGAACCTATTGCCGGGAGTTGCCACTCCAAGGGGTGTCTGCTAGGATGCCCGACTTTGGGGCTACTAATCGATTTCGATCCGACCCGATCCGACGGAAAGCTGCATGAACTTGCGCCAAATTCTGCTGACTGGCCTGACGGCCTTGTCGTTGATCGCCGCCTGCGCCGGAATCGTTCTGGCCGCCGGAGACGATATTGTCGCCGTCGACGTCGTCGGAGTCCGCACAGTCGGATCCCGCCAGGTGCTGGCGTGGTCCGGCCTCGACGTCGGCAGCCAGTATTCGGTCGACATCGTGGCCGCGGCCATCCGCAAGCTTTTCGCCACCGGAAAGTTCGAGGATATCTATGTCTACAAGGCCGTGGATCCCGAAGGCATACGGCTGGTACTGAACCTGAGCGAATTTCCCCGTATCCGGAAGGTCGAGTTCCGCGGCAACGATAAGGTCAAGGACGACAAGCTGGGCGAGGCCTATGCGCCGGCGATCGGCGAGTTCGCCAACCCGGCGGTCCTGACCCGCGAACTGGCGCCGCTGAAGGAGCTCTACTACGAGAAGGGCTACTTCAACGTCTCGGCGAACATCGACTCGTCGTCGGTCGACGGCAATAATCTCGAGACGGTCGTGGTCAGCATCGTCGAGGGCGAAAAGGTCAAGGCCCGCACCATCGCCTTCGCCGGCAACGAGAACCTCGACGACGGCCGGCTGAAGAAGGTCATGAAGCAGTCGACCGGGGGCTTCCTCAAGAGCGCCACGTTCAAGCGCAACCAGTTCGAGGAGGACAAGGAGCGGATCGTCTCCCTGTACCGCGACAACGGCTATCTCGACGCGGCGATCACCAGCACCGACCAGGAATTCGTCGAGGATCGCCGGAAGCTCGACATCACGATCAACATCGACGAGGGGCGGCAGTACCGCGTCGGCGATATCAACTGGCGGGACAACACGGTCTACGACGACATCGCCGTGGCCAATCTCATCCTGCTCGCCAAGGGCGACATCTTCCGCGAGTCGGATTTCCAGCAGACCCTGCAGGGGCTGCATTCGCTCTATTGGGATTCGGGCTACATCTACATCACGATCGAGCCGGTGCGCGAGATCGTCGACGACGAGGTGAACCTCACCTTCAGCTTCACCGAAGGGGAGCCGGCCCGCATCCGGAACGTCTCGGTGCGCGACAACATCAAGACCTACGACCAGGTCGTGATGCGCGAGATGCGGATATTCCCCGGCGACATCTTCAGCAACAGCCTGGTGTCGCTCTCGCAGCGGAACATATTCCAGCTGGGATATTTCGAGGACGTGCAGGTCGACTTCCAGCCCGCCGACACCGAGGGCGACATCGATCTGGTCTACGAGGTGAAGGAGAAGCAGACGGGCCAGTTCTCCTTCGGCATGGCCTACAGCGCCCAGACCTCGGTCACGGGCTTCATCCAGGTCGCCGAGACCAACTTCCGGGGCAAGGGGCAGAACATCGGCGTGGCCTGGCAGTTCGGATCGCGGCAGCGCTACATCGACCTGAACTTCACCGAGCCCTGGTTCATGGGCACCCCGACCCTGGTCGGCGCCAACCTCTTCGACCGTTACACCTACAACTACGATGATTTCTACGAGAGCCGCGTGCGGGGCTTCGCGCTGCGCATGGGCCGCCGCATCCCGGGCACGCTCTACAGCCGCTTCGGCCTGCGCTACGAATTGTCCGAGACCAAGCTCTCCGACTTCAGCTCGGCCTATACCGACTACCTCGACCTGCTCGAGGAACAGCTCGGCACATCGGGACTGCCCTGGGACCGCCTGGACAAGGTCGACTGGCCGCGCACCAAGAGTTCCCTGACGGCGACCCTGAGCCGCAACTCGACCGACAACCCGTTCTTCCCGACGGCCGGTTCGCGATCGAGCTACAGCATCGAGTATTCCGGCGGGCCTCTCGGCGGGGAGATCGATTATCAGAAGCACCTGCTGGCGCATTCCTACTACCAGAAGCTGCCGGCGGGGTTGGCGCTGCATCTGAAGACGAATGTGGGCCTGATCCGCGGGCTCGAGCATCCGGACGATGTGCCCGATTATGAGAAGTTCCGTCTCGGCGGCAACCGCATCTATCCTCTGCGCGGCTACCGGGATCTGGAGGTCGTGCCGCGGGGGAATCCGGGATTCATCGGCGGGCGTTTCTATACAATAATGAGTGCCGAAGTCCTCTATCCCTTGACGAAGGCCGTCCAGTTGCTAGGTTTCCTCGATCAAGGCGATACATGGAATAGCTTCGGCGAGGCCGATTTCACCAACCTGCGCAAGGGTGCGGGATTCGGAGTGCGGGTCGAGGTGCCGATGATGGGCACGATCGGCTTCGATTACGGCTATGGTTTCGACCGTCTCGACGGTCCCAGCTGGGAGCCGCATTTCAACTTCGGAACATTCTTCTAGCACGGGGCCGCGTCCGGTCCAGGGAGATGAAATGAAACAGATTATTGGTCGGCGTTTTCTCCAGGCCGCGGCTTTCTGCGCCGTCGCCTTGTCCCTCTGCGTGCTGGTTCCGGGCTTCGCATCCGCCGCCGAGGGCAAGCCCTTCGCGGTGATCAACTCCGATCGCATCGTCCAGGAATACGGCGCCCTGAGGGACGCCCAGGAGCAGTACGCCAAATTCGTCCAGGATATCCAGCGCGAGACCACCGAGCGTCAGCGTGACCTGATCCGGATGGACGAGGAGATCGACAGCCAGAAGCTCCTGCTCGGCGAGGACGCCCTCGCGGCGCGGCTGGAGGAGCTCGAGAACCTCAAGGCCGAGTATTACGAGTACCAGGGCACCCTCGAGGCGAAGGCCGAGGCCGAGTACAACGCCAAGATCAAGCCCTTCATCGATCAGGTGACCACGATCGCCGAGCGGATCGGCAAGGAAGAGGGTTGGGGCATCATCATCGACTCGGCCGCTCTGACTACGGTCTATATCGATGACGGCATCGACCTCACCGACAAGGTGCTGGCGGCGTTGGTCAGCGGCGGCGAGTAGGCGCCTAGCAGCGATCTTTCTGTTGACATCGGGTGCCGGCGGCGGCAAATTCTGAAGCTGTTGAAATAGTAACAATTGCGCCCTCTGCCGTCCCGCCCGGGGCGGGTCGGGGGCCTTGCTCGATCTGGCGGTGACATGGTAGAAACGCCGATCCTCTTGAGCCGACTGGCTGAACTCGTCGGTGCGCAGTGGGAGGGGAGTTCCGATCCCCTTATCCGGTCCGCGGCTGGGTTCGGCGCCGCCGGAGCGGGTCAGATTACGTTCGTCGACGAACGCAGGCTCGAGAAGGAGCTGCCCGGCACAGCGGCCGAAGCCGTCGTGCTGCGTCCCGGTGTGGATTGTCCGGTTCCCTGCCTGCGCACCGAGAATCCGCGGTTGGTCTTCGCCGGAGTGCTGAAGATCTTCGCCCCGCGGATCGACCGGGTATTTCCCGCCGGCGTGCACCCGGCCGCGGTGATCGATCCCGAAGCCGAACTGGGCGAGGGAGTAGCCGTGGGGCCGGGAGCCGTGATCGGCGCCGGCGCCCGGATCGGGGACGGCACCCGGATCGGAGCCCAGGCGGTAATCGATCCCGACGTCAGGATCGGCAAGAACTGCCTGATCTATTCCCTGGCTATCGTGCGCGAAGGCTGCGTGATCGGCGATGAAGTCATACTCTATCCGGGCTGCGTGATCGGCAGCGACGGTTTCGGTTACGTGCCGGGGCCCGAGGGATTGATGAAGATCCCGCAGATCGGCAACGTGGTCATCGAGGACCGGGTCGAAATCGGCGCCAACGCCTGCGTCGACCGCGCCCAGACCGGGCAGACCAGGATCAAGTCGGGCACCAAGATCGACAACCTGGTCCAGATCGGTCATAACGTGGTCGTCGGCAGGAATTGCGCGCTCTCGGCGCAGACCGGGGTTTCCGGCAGCTGCGTGCTCGGCGACTGGGTTACGATGGGCGGCCAGGTCGGCTGCGCCGACCACGTGAAGGTGGGCGACGGGGTCAAGGTCGGAGCGAAATCCGGACTATCGCGCGACGTGCCGGCCGGACAGACCGTTTTCGGTATTCCGGCGGTGGATTTCTCGCGCGCCTTCAAGATAGTGGCTTTGAGCCACAGACTGCCTGAGTTCGCCAAGCGGCTCCAGAAACTGGAAGCCGCGGTAGAGCAGGACCAGGACGATTAAGGAGATATTGAGTTGTTATTCCTGCAGCGGACGGTCGCCGACAGCGTCGAGATGAAGGGCAAGGGTCTGCATACGGGCTCCGATTCATCCGTCACTTTCAGGCCCGCTCCGCCCAATACCGGCATCGTCTTCGTGGTTCCCGGACCCGACGGCCCGGTAGAGATTCCCGCCCGAGTCGAGAACGTTCCCGCCGGGCACGGGGGATCCCGCAACACGACCCTGGCGCGTGACGGAGTCGAGATCCGCACCGTCGAGCACGTGCTCTCGGTCCTGTCCGGGCTGGGAGTGAGCAACTGCTACGTCGACATCAGCGGCGGCGAGCCGCCGGAGCCGGCCGACGGCAGCGTCGAGTCGTTCGTCGAATTACTGGACTCGGTGGGGGTCGTCGAGCAGGGGTTGCCCTGTCCCTACCACCGCATCGGCGCCCCGGTCAGCTATCGCGACGGCGACGTCTGGCTGCGGGCCGAGCCGGCCGACACCTTCAAGCTGACCTTCAGCATCGACTACGATGATCCGCTGATCGGATCGCAGACCGGCACCTTCACCATCAGCCCGAAGTTGTACCGCGACGAGATCGCCACGGCCCGCACCTTCGCCCTGAAGAAGGATGTCGAGAAGCTGCAGGAGATGGGCCTGGCGATGGGCGGCACCCTGGACAACGCCCTGGTCGTGGACAACGGCAAGGTCATCAGCAACGAGGGACTGCGATTCCCCGACGAATTCGTCCGGCACAAGGTGCTGGACCTGATCGGCGATCTCAGCCTGCTGGGAATGCCGATCCTGGGACACATCACCGCGTCCCGCTCCGGTCACGACGCCAACGTCGCCTTCACGCGCCTGCTGGCCAAAGCCGAGCGCCGGTCATCGCGGATCTACCCGCCGCGCAATCCGGACCACTGGGACATCTGCAGCATCATGCACCTGATGCCCCATCGCTATCCGTTCCTGCTCGTGGACCGGATCGTCGAACTCGAATGCGGCAAGCATGTGATCGGCTACAAGAACGTGACGATAAACGAGCCGTTCTTCCAGGGCCATTTTCCCGACCATCCCATCATGCCCGCGGTGCTGCTCATCGAGGCGATGGCCCAGGTCGGCGGAGTGCTGCTGCTGAGCAGCGTCCAGAATTCCAATGAGAAGCTCGTCTATTTCAGCGGCATCGACCAGGCGCGCTTCCGCAAGCCGGTCGTTCCCGGTGACCAGGTGAGGTTCGAACTCGAAATGGTGAAAATGCGCGGACCGGTCTGCAAGATGCGCGGGACCGCTTACGTCGACGGGGACAAGGTCGCAGAGGCTGACTTGATGTCCTCAGTAGTGGACCGATAGAAACGGTCCTAGCCAGGAAGGAAGATCGTGGCAGCTGCCAATATCAAACCGGCCTCCGGGCCCCGACCACTGTCCAAGCCCGAGATTCATCCCTCGGCCGTGGTTCATCCGGACGCGCGGATCGGGCACAACGTCAAGATCGGCCCCCATACGGTGGTCGGTCCCGACGTGGTCATCGGTCCGGACTGCGTGATCGCCTCCTCGGTGCTGATCGAGGGTCGGACGGTCATCGGCCGCAACAACCAGATCTTCCACGGCGCAGTCATCGGGACCGCGCCCCAGGATCTGAAGTACTCCGACGAGTTCAGCCATGTCGAGATCGGCGACGACAACGTGATCCGGGAATACGTCACGGTGCATCTGGCCACCGGCGACGGCGAGAAGACCCGGATCGGCAACGGCAACATGCTGATGGCCTATGTCCATGTGGCCCACAACTGCCACATCCATGACAGTTGCATCCTGGCCAACGCCGTCAACCTGGCCGGACACGTCGAGGTCGAGCATTGGGCCATCATCGGCGGCATGACGCCGGTCCACCAGTTCGTCCGCATCGGCCAGCATTCGTTCGTCGGCGGGGGCAGCCGTTTGTCCCAGGATGTGCCGCCGTTCGTGCGCGTTGCCGGCAATCCGGTCGAAGTGGCCGGGATCAACAGCGTCGGCCTGAAGCGTCGCGGCTTCGACGAGGTGTCGCTGCGCAACATGAAGCAGGCCTACCGGCTGCTCTTCCGCTCCGGTCTGAACGTCAGCCAGGCTCTCGACCGCATCGCCCAGGACTGCCGTCTGGACAGCCACATCGAGAATCTGATGGCATTCATCAGGCGTTCCGAACGGGGCATCGTCCGCTAGCAACGGCGGCCGAGGCATTGTGACGGCGGGGCCCCGGGTCCCGCCGTTTGCGCTCAAGGAGGCCGCATTGTCCGTCGACATCACATCCCGGACGGCCCACATCTTTCTCTCCTGCGGCGAGGCCAGCGGCGATCGTTACGGCGCCGCCCTGGTCGCCGCCCTGCGCCGGATCAACCCGGACCTGCGTTTCTCCGCCCTGGGCGGAGATGGGTTGGCCGCCGCCGGCGTCGAGATCGTCCAGAGCTCAGCGCCCATCTCGGTGATGGGATTCGGCGAGGTGATCGGCGCCCTGCCGCGCATCGTCGCCGCCCGGCGGAAGCTGAACCGCCGCTTGGCCGTCGGCGACATCGACATTTTCCTGCCCATCGATTTTCCCGGTTTCAACATGTCCCTGGCCCGCAACGCGCGGCGGCGGGGGATCCCCGTCTTCTACCTGATCGCGCCCCAGCTCTGGGCCTGGGCGCCCTGGCGGATCGGCAGCCTGCGCCGCAGCGTCGACAGGCTGGGAGTCGTGCTGCCCTTCGAGAAGAAGTTCTTCGCCGAGCGCGGCATCGACGTCGTCGATCTGGGCCATCCCTTGATCGATGATTATCCCGGTGAAGCGGTGGTCCGCGAACGTCGCGATCGGGAATTGCGGCTGGCCGACGATACCGCGCCGCTGACGATCGGATTGTTGCCGGGCAGCCGGCGGCAGGAATTGACCCGGCTGCTCGGCGTCTTCCTGGAAACCATCGAGTTGATGCGCGGGCTGACCAACCGCAGGCTCGAGATCCTGGTCAGCGCGGCGCCGGGTGTCGATCGCGAACTGCTCGAACCCGCCCGCAACCTGGGTTGCTCGATCGTGGAGCAGCCCTTGCCGCGGTTGCTGCCGCGTCTGGATCTGGCCCTGGTCTGCAGCGGCACCGCATCGCTGGAGGCCGCCCTGGCCGGCGTGCCGCATTCGGTGGCCTACCGCACTTCCGCGTTCAACTACGCCATCGGCAGGCATCTGGTGAAGGTCGATCGGATCGGATTGGCGAACCTGGTGCTGGGCGAGGATGTGACTCCCGAGTATATCCAGGGCAAGGCCAAGCCCGCGACCCTGGCCGCCGATCTCTTCGACTGGCTGCAGGAGGATCGTCGCCGTACGCTGTTCGGAGACCGCGTCGATCGCCTGCGCGCCATGCTGGGCGGCGAGGGTTTCTGGGATCGTACAGCGGCGGCGGTGGCCGAGTTCGCGGCCGGCGCCGGAACGGAGTCTTGATGTGATCGCGCAGCAATTGAAGCTGGCCCTGGCTCCGCTTTTCTACCGGATGCTGGCGCCCACCATCCGGATCGAGCCGCCCGGTGTTTCGCTGCCTCCGGAACCGGTGATCTACGCCTGCCTGCATCGGGATCTGATCCCGGCCCTGCTCCATGTCCGCCCGGCCCGGCCCTCGGTGATGGTCAGCAACAGCCCCGACGGCGATGTCCTGATCCGGACCCTGGAACGCGACGGCTTCACCTTCGTGCGCGGCTCCACCGGCGACGGCGGCGGCCGGGCTTTCCTGCGCCAGCTCGAGTTGCTGCGCGCAGGGGTGAGCGCCGGGATCGCGGTGGACGGTCCGCGCGGACCCTTCGGCACTGTCCATGAGGGCGTCATCCAACTGTCCCGGCGCAGCGGCGCTCCGATCATCCCGCTGCGTTTCGAGCCCGGCCCCAACATCGAATTGCGGACCTGGGACCGCACGATGCTGCCGGCGCCCCTGCGGCGGATCAAGGCCAGCGCGGGCGAGCCCCTGCGCGTGCCGTCGGAACTCTCACCCGCCGAGTCCGCCCGGTGGCGCGACCGGTTGACACGCGAACTGGTCGGTCCCGACGGACCGCCGCCGCGGGTGCTCGACCGCCGCCCCGACATCACCCGTCGGGGGACGGCTGCCTGGAAACGCTGGGAACTGTCGTCGCCGCGTTGGCTCTCGGCCGTCCGGGCGCTGACCTCGCCGTTGGTTTCCTCGGCGCTGCGCCGGCGTCTGGCCTCCCGTCCGCAGCCCGCCCCGCGACCGTTCGTCGTCTCGATCGGCAATCTCGCGGTCGGCGGCACGGGCAAGACTCCGGTCACTCTCGATCTGGCGGCGGCTCTCGGCGGGATGGGATTGCGGGGCGCGGTGGTGACCCGTGGCTACGGTTCCGACGGGGGAGCGCGGCTGGTCGACCCCGCCGATGCGACGGCCGGCGACGAGGCCCGGATGCTGGCGTCCCGCCTGCCGCGATGGCTGGTAGCCCAGGCCCCCCGGCGCGGCGACGCCGTGGCGCTGGCTTTGGCAGCGGATCCCGAACTCGACGTGATCATTCTCGAGGACGGACATCAGACGGCCGGGGTCGCCCGCCATCTCGACGTGCTGATCCTGGATCGCTGGGATGTCGTCGACGGCAGCGTGATTCCCCGTACCGGAAATCTCCTGCCCTGGGGACCCTATCGGGAAGGCGCTTCCGGAGCCGGCAGGGCCGCCGTCTGGCTGTTGCCCGACGCCGAACCGGAGCTCGACGCGGGCGGCGGACGGCAATTGCTCGGTTTCGCGCGCGAGCCGTTTCTGCCCGACCCGGCGGTCCTGGCCGACGGGGCTTCCTACGGCGTCATCAGCGGCATCGCCCATCCCGAAAGATTCGAGGCCGACTGCGCCCGGCTTTGCGGCCGGCCCCCGGTCCTGAGCGTGCGTTGCGGCGATCACGTGCGCTATGACCGTCCGCTGATCAGATCGGTAATGGCCCAGGGCAGGCGCGACGGCGTGGCGGTCTGGTTGACCACGGCCAAGGACTGGGTCAAACTGAAGCCGATCTGGCCCGAATCGATTCCGGCGGCGGTGGTCGAACTGGAGCTGCGCTGGTCGGGGAACCGCACGCTCGCCGATCTTGTGTTCGAGCGCTTCGAGTCGCATCGTGCTGCAAGGGGTTCGGGAAAGGAGCGTTGATAGGTCATGTTGACCGTAGAACCGGTTCGGAGCCGGTGCCTGGTGATCGGAACGGGAATCGCCGGCCTGCAGTTCGCCTTGCTGGCGTCCGAGTACGGCCCGGTGCGGATAGCGACCAAGAAGGAATCCAAGGAGAGCAACACCAACTACGCCCAGGGCGGCATAGCCGCGGTGCTCTCGCCCCTTGACGATTTCGACCTGCACGTGCGCGACACGATGATCGCCGGAGCCGGCCTCTGCAAACAGGAAGTCATCGAGGCCATGGTCCGGGCCGCGCCGGAACTGATCGACCGCCTGATCGGCTACGGAGTCCAATTCACGCGCCTCGATCAGAACGGCGAGCTCTCGCTCGGACGCGAGGGCGGCCACTCCCGCAACCGCATCGTCCACGCCGGGGACATGACCGGCCGCGAATTGGAGAAGGGGCTGGTCGAGGCCTGCTCCGCGAATCCCAACATCACCATCGACGAGAATCACATGGGTCTCGACCTGATCAAGGGGCGCGACCTGGGTTATGACGACGCCGACGCCGAGCGGGTGGTCGGCTGCTGGATCCTGGATCGCGACACCAGGGAATTACGGCCCTACCTGGCCGACACGGTGGTCCTGGCCACCGGCGGCTGCGGGAAGGTCTACGCCTACACCTCGAATCCGGACATCGCCACCGGCGACGGGCTGGCCATGGCCTATCGCGCGGGCGCGACTTTGGCCAACCTGGAATTCGTCCAGTTCCATCCGACGTGCCTGTACCATCCCGACGCCAAGAGCTTCCTGATCTCCGAGGCCGTCCGCGGCGAAGGCGCCTGGCTGATCAACAGCCGCGGCGAGCGCTTCATGGAGCGGTACCATCCCCAGCGGGAACTGGCGCCGCGGGACATCGTGGCCCGGAGCATCGATCAGGAGATGAAGATCAAGGGAGCGCCCTGCGTCTACCTCGACCTCCGGCATCTCGATCGCGATCACGTCGAGCGACGCTTTCCCAACCTCTGCGCGACCTGTGCGAAATTCGGCATCGATATGGCCGGCGAACCGGTGCCCGTGGTGCCGGCCGCCCACTACATGTGCGGCGGAGTGCGGGTCGACATCGAAGGACGCAGCGACATCACCGGCTTGCTGGCCGTCGGCGAGGTGGCCTGCACCGGCGTGCACGGCGGCAACAGGCTGGCCAGCAACTCGCTGCTCGAGGCGCTGTTCTTCGCCGAGAAAGCGGCCCTGACCGCGGCCGCGATGGATCCCTACTTCAGCGAATCCCGGCCGCCGGTGCCGCCGGTGGATCCCGGGTCCCCGCCGGCATCGTCCGATGTGGCGGAGGCGATGGTTCTCGAACATGACTGGGACGTGGTGCGCCGGGTGATGTGGGATTACGTCGGCATCGTCCGCAACAACGCCCGGCTCGAAATCGCGCGGCGCCGCGTGCGGGCCATCCGCGCCACCGTCGAGCAGTTGCATCGGACCAGCCTTTGCGACGCCGATCTGGCCGAGCTGCGCAACATCTCGTTGCTCGCCGAGCTGATCATTCTCTGCGCAAGGTCGCGGACCGAAAGCCGCGGGCTGCACTTCACGCTCGATCATCCCGCCACCGACTCGGGCGAGGCCCGCGACACCCTGGTCGGCCTGAAGACCGGCAGGCGGACCGAGACCGACATCGAGACCGGAAGCACTCGGGAGTGAGCGCATGGAATGGTTCGTGAAGGCTTTCGGCGGCCACTATCTGGAATTATACCGGCATCGCGACGCCGAAGAGGCCGCGGCCTGCGTCGAGGTCTTCAACCGGCTCCGCCCCATCGGGACGGGGCCGGTTCTGGATCTGGGCTGCGGAGCCGGCCGCCATCTGCCTTTCCTTTCCGGGATGGGAACAGCCGGGGTGGGGCTCGATCTGTCGGCGCCGCTGCTGGCCGAGGCCGCGCGCAGCGACGCCGAAGGCTTCGATCTGGTGCGCGGCGACATGCGCGGCCTGCCTCTGCGCACGGCTTCGGTCACGGCCGTGCTCTCGCTGTTCACCGCCTTCGGTTACTTCGGGCGACTCTCCGAACACGGTGCTATGTTGGACGAGATTTCCCGAGTGCTGGCGCCGGAGCGTTGCTGGTACCTGGACTATTTGAACTGCAGCCGCGTCCGGTCCGAACTGGGCGCGGTCGGCGTGTCGCGGCGTGAACGCGAGATGGGTCCCTGCCTCGTCGCCGAGACCCGGCGGCTCGACGATTCCGGCGAGCGGGTCCTGAAGGATGTCGTGCTGTCGCCTTTGCCGGGCCGCGAGGCCGAAGCCGCGGGCATGGGGATAGCGGCGGCCGGACTGAGCTACACCGAGCAGGTGGCGCTCTTCGCTGTCGAGGACCTCGACGACATGGCCCGACGGCGCGGCCTGATCCGCGTCGCCGCCGCCGGAGGATACGACGGTTCGCCTCTGCAGCCGGCTGATTCCCAGCGTTGGCTGCTGGTCTACGAACGTTGCGCCGGGGAGGATGACCGGGAATGAAGATCGCCTCGCGGACTTTGCCGCTGGCCGGGCAGAACGGTTTCCGGCCTCTCTTCCGCGATTATCTCGTCGGTGTTCCCGGCGGACCGGTCCGGGGCGCGACCAGGGAGTGGAACGACTTCATCGCGGGCGATTCCGGCCGCGGCCCGGCGCCGGCCTGGACAAACTCCGCCTGGGTCGAATCGTGGTGGCGCGATCTGCAGTCCGATATGCCGGATGCCGCTTCGTCCGATCTCGCCGCCGCCAACCTCGACGCCCTGCGCAACGGCGCGGCCGAGGTCGTGATCACCGGTCAGCAACCCGGCTTCCTCGGCGGCCCCCTCTACACTCTCTACAAGGCCGCCGCCGCCGTCGCCGCCGCCCGCTTGCGCACGGCCGCCGGCCGTCCCACGGTCCCTCTATTCTGGTCCGGCGACGACGATGACGATCGCCAGGAAGCCTTCGAGGCCCGGATCTGGGATTTCCGCCGCGGTGGATTTTTGCAGCCGATCCCGCCGACCGGAGCCAGCGACGTGATGGTCGGCGCCGCGCCCGCCGCCCAATGGGCCGCCCCGGGAGCCGCCTGGTTGAGCGGGATGTCGGGCGCCGGCGATCTCGCCGCGGATCTGGCCGCGGTCTGGAGCGACGGCGTGGCTTCGGATTCGAGCTGGGCGCGCCTGCTGCGCCGGGCCCTGCTGCGTCTGCTGCGGGGCAGCGGCTTGCTGGTGGTTTCCGGCAACGACTCCGGGCTGCACGCCATGGCCGAACCGCTCTACCGGATGCACGCCGGCAGGCGGGACGAACTGGCCGCGCTGGCTGCCGCCAGGGGAGAGGAACTGATCGCCGCCGGGGGGCATGCCCAACTGTCGGCGACAGCCCTGGAGCGCACGCTCAATCGGGAGGACGGCGGCCGCCGGTTGCGCCTTTCCGACGCCGAGGCGGCTACGGTTCCCGCCGCTTCGCTGCGTCCGGGCGTGGCGCTGCGCCCCCTGGTCCAGGATTGGCTTTTCCAGCCGGCTGGAGTGGTCGTGGGCCCGGGAGAGATCGCGTATCTGGAACAGCTGCGGCCGGTATACCCGGCCCTCGCCATCCGGCGTTCACCCCTGTTGCCTCGTCTTTTCGCCCGGTTGACGACCGATCCCGACCGCGCCGCCGCGGGCGGCGGCGCCGCCGGGGATCGGGATGGGACCGCCCGTTCGGCCGCGGACTCCGCGGCGGCGCGGATCATTCCCGCGGTCCGCGATTGCCTGGACCGGGCGCTCGCCGCCCAGGACGGCGTGGAAGCCGCCGCCGCCGCCGAACTCGCCGATCGCCTCGCCGGCCGCTGGCCTGAAGCAGTGGAAGCTGTCGCCGATGGATATCGCGGCTCTCGACAAATACGACGCCTACACGGAAGCGATGACCGACATGTTCCGCTTCAC
>CAZYDJ010000006.1:42826-49822 GCA_964646035.1 uncultured Fibrobacteraceae bacterium
TCGCCGGCCGCTGGCGGGCCGAGATCGCCTCCGGGCTGGCCCGCATCGCGCGGGACTCAGCCGGGAACGCCGCAGCGGCGGAATCTCCCTGGGAAGCCCCCCCGGGCGCGCGTCAGGAACGGAAACTGGCCGTCTACTGGGCGGCCGCCTGTTGGGGCGACGATCTGGTCGCGGCGGTGGACGCTGCTGCCGAGGAACATTTTCGACGCGGCGCCGCGGGCGATTGGGAGGAACATCTCCTGCACGTGCCGGAGCCGGAAGCCAGCAGAAAGGCGAACCGATGAATGCCGGCGAATTCCGGGCGGATCTGCTCTGTGTCTGCCCCCATTCCGACGACGCCGAGATAGCACTCGGCGGCACGCTGAAACTGCTGGCCGATCGCGGCCGCGAAGTCTGGGTCGCCGACCTGACGCGGGGCGAACTCGGCTCCAACGGCACCCCGGAGCAACGCTGGGGCGAGGCCGTGGCCGCGGGTCGGGAACTCGGTCTGGCCGGACGGCTGCAGCTCGATCTGCCGGACGGCTTCATCTCGGCCGTCGACCCCGCCCAGGTGGCGGCGGTGGTGGCCGTGATCCGCAGCCTGAAACCCCGCTGGCTGGTCAGCGCCCCGATGGGCCGCCGCCATCCCGACCATTTGGCGATCCATCCCCTGGTCGAGAAGGCCGCGTTCATGGCCCGTCTGGCCGCCTACGAGCCGGCCATGCCGCCGGCGCGCATCTCGCCGGATTATGCGCGGCTGCCCGATCCGGTCGAACGCTGGAATTGCGAAGCCGTGCTGCATGTCTGCCCGCCGCGCGAGGATCCCGCGGTGATCTTCGACGTCAGCGGCACCTGGGCGGCCAAGCGGGCGGCGCTGGCCTGCTACGAGAGCCAGTTCGAATCGGAAAGGGGAGAGCGGACCACGATGATCAACAGCCCCGAATTCATGCAGGAAGTCGAGCGATGGGGACGCAGCTGGGGCTTCCGGGCCGGCGTGGAATACGCCGAGGCCCTGGGCGGTTCGGCCGCGCCGTTGCTTTGCGATCTGCCGTCGGAGGTCTGGAAATGAAGGAGCGTCTCTCGATCGGGATAACCTGCTATCCGTCGCAGGGGGGCAGCGGAGTCGTGGCCAGCGAATTGGGCCTGGCCCTGGCGGCCGCCGGTCACGAGGTGCATTTCATCACCAGCGCCCTGCCTCTGCGTCTGCGCGGCTATACCGACAACATCTTCTTCCACCGGGTCGAGGTCGCCAGCTATCCGGTCTTCGACCATCCGCCCTACACGCTCGCGCTGGCGACCAAGATGAGCGAGGTCGCCGAGCTGCACGGCCTGGATCTGCTGCACGTCCACTACGCCATCCCTCATACGGCCGGCGCTTTCCTGGCCCGCGAAATGGTCGGACCCGACCGGCTGAAGATCGTCACGACGCTCCACGGCACCGACATCACCCTGGTCGGTCAGGAGCCGGGCTTTTTCCCGATCACGCGTTTTCTCATCGAACGCAGCGACGCGGCCACGACCGTCAGCACCTTCCTGCGCGATGAGACCGACCGGGTCTTCAAAGTGGATAAGACCGTCGAGGTCATCCCGAATTTCGTGGATTCGAACCGCTTCCGTCCGCGCAACGCCCCCGATCTGCGGGCAAAATTCGCCGAGCCGGGAGAGGTCCTGCTGCTGCACGCCTCGAACTTCCGCAAGGTGAAGAACGTGCCGATGGTGTTGGATGTCTTCGCCCGGGTCGCGCGGGAGCTGCCGGCCCGCCTGCTGCTGATCGGCGAGGGGCCGGAACTGCGCACCGCCGAGGAGAAGGCGGCCGAGCTGGGAGTCCTGGACCGCATCAGTTTCCTCGGCCAGGTCGAGGCGCTGGAGCGTCTGCTGCCGGTGGCCGACATCACGTTGCTGCCGTCGCTGCACGAGTCGTTCGGACTGGTGGCGCTGGAGTCGATGTCCTGTGGCACTCCGGTGATCGCCACAAACGTCGGCGGCACCGGAGAGTTCATCCAATCGGGGGTCAACAGCTTCCTCTGTCCCCCGGACGACGCCGTCGGCATGGCCGAGGCGGCGCTGGGGCTTTTGCGCGACCCCGACTCCCATCGAAAGATGGCCGCGGCGGCGCGCAAGCGCGCCGAACAGGATTTCAGCGTCGATCGGGTCCGGGAAATGTATCTGGATCTGTACCGGCGGGTGCTGGCGCAGTAGGGTATACCGCGTACGGGTGCGCAAAGCGGTTGTGGATTGCTGGTCGCGGCTCCGGCGAGGGACTGCGGTTGACTGTTGACATCCCGCCCGGCTTTTCCCAATTATGGGGCTATAAACGGGCCCTCGGCATGAATCAGGAACAGGGCCCCGAGCAGCGGAGGACGAGCATGCAGGATAAATCCCGAATCTTGGTTCGGATCGGATCCGTGGCCGACCGGCACGGGCAATATCGTGCGGAAGCCTATTTCTTCGTTCTGGAAGCTTTGGAGAAGTGCGTCACGAATCTGCCGCAGCGGCGTCATCTCTCGGGCGTGGAACTGCTCGATGGGGTGCGCAGGCTGGGCAAGGACCGCTTCGGCCCGATGGCCGGCGACGTGTTCGCCGCCTGGGGAGTCCGCGCCACCGTCGATTTCGGGCATATCGTCTTCCATCTGGTGGAGGACGGATTGCTGCGCAAGACTCCCGATGACTGTCTCGCCGACTTCGAGAATCGTTTCGACTTCGACGAGGAGTTCGCCGAAAACTACTTCCACGACAAGGCGTGAGGAGGCGGCTGCGGCCGCGCCGCCGGGACGACCGGGCGGGGAACTTCTCCGCGCCGATCGCGTTGGTACACGAGCTTGTGGAGACCTATTGATGGGCGAACGCAGCGACCGGGAACTCACTCACATCGATGCCGACGGCCGGCCCCGGATGGTCGACGTCGGCGACAAGGACATCACCGACCGCCGCGCCGTCGCTTCGGGACGGATAGTCGTCGGGCCGCGGGTCTACCCGTTGTTGACCGCCGGCGATCTGCCCAAGGGCGACGCCTGCGTGACCGCCCGGCTGGCCGCGATCCAGGCGGCCAAACGCACCTCGGACGTCATTCCTCTCTGCCACGCCATCCCCCTGGACGGGGTCGACGTGGATTGGAAATTCGATTCCGGGGATCTGGCGATCGATGTGACGGTCACCGTCCGCTGCCACGCCAGGACCGGCGTCGAGATGGAGGCCCTGCACGCGGTGTCGGTGTTCCTGTTGACGATCTACGACATGGCCAAGGCCGTCGACCACGACATGACGATCGGACCGCTGAGGCTGGAAGCCAAGAGCGGCGGTCGCGGCGGCGATCACCGCCGGTCCGACGGCTAGCGACGGTCCTAGTCCGACAGAGGGAGCTGAGATGATGCACGCCATGCCTCTTGCGGCCATGAGTCCGCAGGATCTGTTCGGTCTTTTGCTCGACACCACGCTGCTCGGCAAGCTGATCCTGCTGATCCTATTCGTGATCTCGGTGCTTTCGTGGGCGGTGATGTTCGACAAGTCGCGCCTGCTGAACCGGATCCGCGGCGGCCACCGGCAGTTCTGGGACCGCTGCGACGATTGGATCGACGGCCGGCTCGACAAGAACGCCATGGCTGACTGGTGCCGCGAGCGCGTCGATCTGCCTCTGGCCAACCTCTGGCTCGAGACCGCCGACGCCGAATCGGTGCCCGAGGTTCGCCGCTGCTCCGAGCGCATCGCCTACTCCGAGGTCGAGGCCCTCGAACGCTATCTGATCATCCTCTCCACCACCGTCACCATCTCGCCTTTCCTGGGTCTGATGGGCACCGTCTGGGGCATCATGCAGGCCTTCTGGGACATGGCCTCGATGCGCAGCGCCAACCTGACGGTCGTCGCTCCCGGCATCGCCGAGGCCCTGGTCACGACCATCGCCGGCCTGCTCGCCGCCATCCCCGCTGTCGTCTTCTACAACATGTTCGTCCGCAAGATAGACCTGGTCGGCAACGAGATGGAACGGCTGCGCACGATCATGGAACAGGAAATCGCCTCCGAAACCGGCAACGGCCACCAGCGGGTTCGCCCGCGGCGGCCCGACGTCCATGACAAGGAACGGATCAGATGAGCCGCAAGTCGGTTTATCGCAGCCTCGCCGAGATCAACATCACTTCGCTGGTCGATGTGACCCTCTGCCTGCTGATCATTTTCATGCTGACCGCGCCCTACATCCAGGGCGGGGTGGAGGTGAACCTGCCGGATACCGAAACCCGCGAGGTCGTGGTCGAGGACGGTCCAATCATCACGGTGACCAAGAACCGGCAGATCTTCTTCGCCGAGGAACCGGTGACGATGGCCGAGATGGAAGCCCGGCTCGAGACGTTCCTGGACCGCAAGGACACGTTGCCGGTCTACGTGCGGGCCGACGAGGAACTGCCCTACGGATTCGTGCTGAAGGTAATGGCGGCCGTCGAGAGGCTCGGATTCCTGAATCTCAGTCTGGTCGCCGACCAGGAGATCGGCGGGACGGGTGCCCAGTGAGGCGTTGGATCCCCTATTCGCTGCTGTTCCACCTGCTGATGCTGGTGGTGATGATCTGGTTCGGATCGTTCGTGGATCCGCCTCGGCAACGGCCGCAGAAGGTGATGCGCGTCACCCTGCGCCAGCAGCCGCGGGAAGAGCCGGTGCAGCAGCCGCGGCAGGAAATCCCGGTCGTCGCAGCTGAACCGGAAGTCGTCCGGCCCGAGCCCGAGCCCGAGAAGCAGCGCGAGGAGCCGGCCAAGCTGCCCGAGGCGAAGCCCGAGCAGAAGCCGGTTCGCGCAGATCCCGAGCCGCAGCCGCAGGAGCCGCAACCCGAACAGCGTGACGAAACGCCGGCCGAACCGCTGGAGGATGCGCCGGCGCCGGTTCCGGAACGGTCCCAGGTCACCGCGACCGACGAGCCGTTCCCGTACCAGTACTATTTCGGCCTGATCGAGGGCGGCATCGCCCGCAAGTGGCAGCCGAAGCGTCTGGGTTTCCGCGACCGTTCCTCGCGCACCTGTACGGTCCACTTCTTCATCGAACGCAACGGCCTGATCACGCGCGAGACGATCGTGGAGTCGTCGGGGATTCCGCTCTTCGATCGCGAGGCCCTGCAGGCTGTAAAATCGGTGCGGCGCTTTCCGCCGCTGCCCGGCGGTTTCTCAACCGGATCGCTGGGCGTAACCTTCGTCTTTACCCTGAGGTCCGGCCTGTGATGATTTCGAGCGAGCGCAGATCGAAGACGCCGCGCCCCGGCGGATTGCGGATGTTGCTGCTGTTGCCGGTCGCGCTGGCGCTGGTGGCGGCCGCGGCCGGCGGAGCTTTCGCCGCCGACCCCGAGATCATCCTCGGGGCGGAGAAGGTGGCCTGGGAGCGGATCGACATCCTGGTCCAACCGCTGGCAGTATTCTCCGGCGGGCGGGATTCCCAGCAGATGGGGGAGATGATCACCGCGATCATCAGCGACGACCTGCATTATAGCGGGTTGTTCCGTCCTCTGGGTCCGGAAGCCGCCGAGTCCGACACCGCGGCGATCTCCTTCGGCATCGAGGGCTCGCTGGAGGGACGTTTGCCCGGCACCGCGGTCACCGCCGCCGAGGCCGCGCCGGTGCTCTCGCTGAAGCTGCTGTCGTATCCGGGCCGCCAGCTGATGCTGGGCAAGCGCTACCGCCCCCTGGCCGGCCAGATGCGGGCCTCGGCCCACCACTTCATCAACGAGGTCATCCGTCTGCTGACCGGCGAGCCCGGCATCAGCCTGACCCGGATAGTCTTCGCGCGCGGCAGCGCCGATCGTCGCGATATCTGGTGCGTGGACTACGACGGCGAGAATCTGCTGCGGCTGACCGCCAACCGCACCCTGAATCTCTTCCCGACCTGGTCGCCGGACGGGAAGCAGGTCGCCTTCATGTCCTGGCGGGAAGGCCAGCAGGGTACTTATCTGTTGGATACGGCCACCGGAGGCGTGCGGCTGGTCAGCGAATCGCCGGGATCGAATCTGGGACCGGCCTGGCATCCCGACGGCACCGAACTGCTGGTTTCGCTGTCCAAGGTCGGTCAGCACGAGATCTACCGCATGGATCTGCGAGGCAGAATCAAGCGGCGATTGACGATTTCGCCGGCGATCGAAGTGTCGCCCACCTGGTCGCCCAATGGCCGGGATATCGTTTTTACGAGTGACAGAAGCGGCACACCGCAGTTATATATCATGGATGCCGACGGTTCCGGTCGCAGAAGGCTGACCTACGAGGGCCGTTATAACGATTCGGCGGCCTGGTCGCCGAGCGGGGAGCAGATCGTCTACGCCTGCCGCGAAAGCGATCTGACCCAGCTCATCCTGATCGAATCGACGGGAGAGAATCGGCGGATACTGACGGAAGAGTCGTGGCGAAACTGCGAGGATCCGGCTTGGGCTCCCGATGGGCGCCACCTGGTCTTCGCTTCGGATAGGACGGGGGTCTTCAAACTCTACGTGATGGATGTGGTGGAGGGGACGGTGCGTCGGCTCACCGACGGTCCGGAGCCGGATACGACTCCCGGCTGGTCCCCATGACGAATTTTTTCGACATCTTGAAATCAGAAACCCCGATCGGGGAACCTGAAAGGAGAAGGGCAATCATGTTCAGAGGCAATGCTTCTATCGAGGGCGGATTCCGCCTCTTCGCGCTGATCGGACTGCTGCTGGCCGTCTCGCTGCCCATCGTCGGCTGCGGCGGCAACGACCAGGCTGTCACCGATGACGTCGCCATGCCGGACGCCGGCCAGACGGTCCAGGAACCGGTCGTTCCCGAGCCGGAAACCGACACCATCCCCGAGCAGCCGGTGGTCCAGGATTTCGCGGCGATGGCTCCCCAGGAGTACGGTATCGATGACGTCTTCTTCGACTTCGACGTCTATACCCTTTCCAACGAGTCGATGGCCCTGCTCGAGGCCAGCGCCCGCATCATGAAGGATCATTCCGAAGTGATGTACGTGGTCGAAGGCCATTGCGACGAGCGCGGCACGGTCGAGTACAACCTCGCCCTGGGCGAGAAGCGC
>CAZYDJ010000007.1:0-43647 GCA_964646035.1 uncultured Fibrobacteraceae bacterium
GGCAGGAGATAAACGAGCAGATCAAAACCGGCGAAAGAAGACGTGCGGCGGGTACTCGCATTGAACGCCACCGAGATCGGGATCGACGACGTGGGGCCTGAGGGATTCGACCGGCCCTTGACCGAATGTCTGGCGGCGGAGGACCAGGAGCCACCGGACCATCGTCTGTACGAGCGGGTCATGCGTGAGGACATCCGGCGCAGCCTTTCGGTGCTGAGCGAGCGTGAATCATATATCATCTCGCTCTATTACGGCCTGGGGCCGGAGGAAGCACTGACTCTCGAGGAGATCGGCGGCCGCCTCGGATTGACCCGGGAGCGTATCCGCCAGATCAAGGAGAAGGCGCTGCGCAAGATGCGCCAGTCGGTCGGCAAGGAACTGCTGCAGGATTATTCCTAGGATTCCTCGAGTCGGCTGCGGACATCGAATTGTTGACATTGCGTCCGGGGCGGGTATGTTTCTTGCCGTCCAACGATAGGTTCTAAACATCCGACCCGGAGTCGTATCGATAATTGCTGCGCAAAAGCTACACGTTCATCTACCTTCCCGATGACAGCGTCGAAACCCGCAAGGTTTCCGTTTCGCGGATAGCCTTGCTGGGCTCAGCAGTATGCCTATGCGTACTGGTGGCCGTCGCGTCCCTTTATGTCATTGGTATCTGCCAGGGAACCGGCTGGTTGCCGGGCGGTTCCGAATCGCAGCGCCGTGCGGATGCTCTGGCTGCCCATGCCGAATTGATGGACCAGAAGGTCGCGATGCTCAGGAGCGATCTCGAGGAGTCCTTTTCCCTGCAGGAGCAGGTGGCTATAGCGGTGGGTATCGAGCCTCTCGGAGCCGATGTCCGGGAAGCAGGCGTCGGCGGGCGACGTCCCCCCGAGGGAACCCCCGACCTGATTCCCGCGGAGGATACCGTCCTGGCCTCGGCCCGGATCGATCTGGATAAGATGCTGCGGCAGGCCCGGATCCAGCGGCAGGGTTATATGGCCCTGCTCGACACCCTCGCCGAGCGGGAAGACGTGCTGGCCCACGTGCCCTCCATCCGCCCCGTGGACATCGGATGGCTGAGTTCGCGCTACGGGAAGCGGCACGATCCCTTCACCGGCAAGATGGCCTTCCACCGAGGTCTGGATTTTTCGGTGCCCGCGGGTTCCCCGGTGCGCGCGACGGCCGACGGCGTGATCCGCAGCGTGAAGAACGATCGCGGCCTGGGAAGGGTAATCACGATCGATCACGGCAATCGCCTGACGACGCGCTACGCGCATCTTTCCCAGTGGCTGGTCAAGCAGGGAGATCGGGTCCGCCGTGGCGATATCATCGCCAAATCAGGCAGTTCGGGCCGATCTACCGCACCTCATCTCCACTATGAGATTTCCGCCGACGGACGCCACACCGACCCCCTGCCTTTCATGCTGGATTCATACGCCACCCGCTGAACCGGCGCGTTTAATCCTGTTTGCATCCTCTGATACCTGTGATACCTTTGCTTCGCCCTTTCCATGAAGGAGAGGGAAGAGGAGCGCCGAACGGGCAATGAGGCCTATCTGGGGCAGATTCATGCGCGATGGCGGGATGCTGAGAAGCGTCCCCTGCTTTGTGCTTGCTTGTGTGTTGACGGCATTGGTCTCCGATGCCGGCGCCGCGGTTTTCGTGGAGCAGGTGAGGTATTGGACCGCACCCGACCACACCCGGGTCGTGTTGGATCTTTCCGGACCGGGAAGCTATGAAGTCCGGCGAGTGGATTCGCCGGAAAGGATAGCCGTCAACCTGGCCGGAGCCCGGTTCCGCGATACCGGAACCATCCCGGTCGGCGACGGCGTGCTCAAGCGGGTCCGCTGCAACGCGCTGAGGTCCCGGGCCCAGGTGGTGCTGGATCTCGAACGTTCGATGGAATTCCGGCATTTCATCCTCAAGGCCGCTAACGGCCGGCCCGACCGGATTGTGATCGACGTATTCCGCAAGGGTCCGCCGCGTCAGGATCAGCAGGTCGTCGCCGCCGAGCCTGTCGTTCCTGTCGGCAGCCCGTTCACGATAGTGATCGATCCCGGTCACGGAGGCATGGACCCGGGCGCCATCCGATCCGGAGTCCGGGAAAAGGACGTCGTTCTCGATATTGCCCGTGAACTGGCGGCCATTATCGACGCCAAGCCTGGATATCGGGCGGTGCTCTCGCGTAACGGTGACTATTTCGTCAGTTTGGCCGACCGGGTCCGCTTCGCGCAGCGTGAGGGAGGGGGGCTGTTCCTCTCGATCCACGCCAACACCAATCGCAAGCGCAGCCTGTCGGGGATGGAGGTCTATTTCCTGTCCCTGAAGGGAGCCACCGACCGCGAGTCGCGTGAACTGGCCCACAAGGAAAACGCAGCCGATCTCGTCGGGCTCATTCCCGAAGAGAGACGCGGCGACGAAGTCCTCTCGATCCTGATGGATCTGCGCAAGAGCCGGGTTTTGGATACTTCGAGCCGGCTGGCCGACCAGATTCTCGGAGCTGCCCGCAGGTCGGACGTGATCGGCGGTCGGAAGGTCAAACAGGCGGGTTTCCAGGTATTACGGTCCCTGGCCATGCCCTCGGCCCTGGTCGAGGTGGCTTATCTCTCGAACGCCGAGGATCGCAAGCTGCTGACCTCGGACTCGGGACGCTCGGGACTGGCGCGGGTCATCGCCGACGGCGTCTTCGCCCATCTCGGCGAGAAGACTCTGGCGTATGGAGATCGGAACTGGTCCCGGGTCTATAGCGTTCGTCGCGGGGACACGCTGTGGGAACTCGCCCGCGATCACGATACGACCATCACCGAGATCCGTGAGCGCAACAATCTGAAATCGACGCGCCTCCTAGCGGGGCAGAAGATTAAACTTCCTCAATAGATGCGGCCGCGATGAACCATCTCGGACTCAAGATATTCTGCCTGGTCGCCGCAGTGGTGATCTGGATCCAGGTCGCCTCGAGCCACCAGGTGGTCCGCGAGGTCCGGCTGCCGCTGCAGCTCGTGGGCGTTCCGACGGGGCTGACCCTCGAAGGCAACGAGTGGCCCGACTCGGTCCCGGTCCGCGCCAGCGGCAGCAAGTGGCAATTCTTCCTGCATCGTTATTTCGGGCGCCGGCTGGGCCAGGTCCGGGTGGATATGGGCCAGGCGGTCGCCGGCACCGATCTGCTGCGCGAGATCACGGTCAACGACGTCTACTCGCAATTGAGCGAACCGCTGATTTCTCCGCCGGTGTGGTTGCGGATGCGGATCGACCAGGTGGATTCGTTGACGGTGCCGATTGCCGTGAATCTGATCGGGGCGGTTCCCGGGGACCGGATGCTGATGTCGCAGGTGACCGCGCAGCCGGATTCGGCTTTGCTGATCGGCCCGTCGCGGTTTCTCGCCGAGGTCGCGGTGCGCACCGAGCCGCTGGATCTTTCCAAGCAACGCGGTAGCGCCCACTTGACGCGTCGCTTGGTCCCTTCGGTGCCGCATCTGAGATCCCGCCCGGAAACCGTCGTCCTCGAACTCGAAGTCGCCGAGGTAGTCAGCCGGACTTTCGAGCATGTCCCGATCGTGCCGCTGGTCGACGCCGGTCAATCCCCGGTGGAGGTTTTTCCGCCCGTCGCGAACCTGGTGGTCCAGGGTCCGGCCGACTCTGTCCGCATCGTCACCGCCGCCGACATCTCGGTCACGGTACCTTTGACCGGCCTGGAGCCGGGGGTGCATCATCTTGCGGCCCAGGTTCTGCTGCCCGAGCATTTCAGTCTCGTGTCCCTGGAGCCTGAGGAATTCATGGTCGTCATCGGAAACGGCGCTGGCGAAGCGGGACCGCGTCGACGACCTTGATGATTGCGGAATCCGGATCGACAAACAAGTAATCCGACAGGAGTGGGAAATGAACCTGCGCTACCGCCGCCCGAAGGGGACGCGGGATATCATGCTTGAGGAAGTCGAGCGCTGGCACTTTTGCGAGGAGCGTTGGCGCGAAGTGCTCGAGCGGTTCGGATTCGGCGAGATACGTACGCCCCTGATCGAGCCCACGGAACTGTTCACGCGTTCGGTCGGCGAGGGCACCGACATCGTCGACAAGGAGATGTATACCTTCCGGACCAAGGGCAACGAGAGCCTGACGCTGCGGCCGGAGGCCACCGCGTCGGTTGTGAGAGCCTATCTCGAAAACGGGCTGACTCGTCAGCCGGGCACCCTCAAGTTCTATTATATGGGCCCGATGTTCCGCTACGACCGGCCCCAGGCCGGACGTTACCGCCAGTTCCATCAGATCGGAGTGGAGGCCATCGGTTCGCCCAGCCCCGTGCTCGACGCCGAAGTCATCCGGACCGCCCTGGCGCTTTTCGAAGCCGTGGACACCGAGGGACTGACGGTGCAGATCAACAGCATCGGCTGTCCCGAATGCCGACCGGCTTATGTCGAGGATCTGCGCAAATGGGCCGACGAGAACCGGGAGGATTTCTGCCGGACATGCCAGGGACGGATCGACATCAATCCCCTGCGTCTTTTCGACTGCAAGGAAGAGCAATGTCAGCAGGCCCTGAGCGGCTTCCGGCCGATCAGCGAATCGCTCTGCCCGGTTTGCCGGGATCATCACAAGGCCGTCGGCGAGACTCTCGACGGTCTCGGGGTGCGCTACGAGAACGCTCCCAACCTCGTCAGGGGACTGGACTACTATACCAAGACAACTTTCGAGATCTCGGCCCGCCAGGACCTGCGCCAGAACGCGCTCTGCGGCGGCGGCCGATATGACGGACTGGTAGCCAGGTGCGGCGGACCGGAAACGCCTGCGGTCGGATTCTCGATCGGGATCGACAGGGTGATCCGTCATCTCTATGAGGATGTCGTCGATCCCCAGCGCAGCCGGCAGTCGCCGGTCGATGTCTACATGGTGTGCCTCGGCTCCGCCGCCGAGAATTACGCCCTGCGCCACAGCGATTTCCTGCGCGGTGTCTGTCGTGTCGAGGTCGACACGTCGGGACGATCCGCCAAGGCCCAGATGAAATCCGCGGACAGCCGCGAAGCGAAGGTCGTGTTGATCGCCGGCGACGACGAGATCGCCGGCGGAACTTTTCAACTCAAGAATCTGCAATCAGGGCACCAGGAGGCCGTCGCCCACGACGAGATCCTCTCGATGGTGCGGGAGGTGCTCGACCTGTGAGCGAAAAGAACAGCGCACCGCTGCGGACCCACCGCTGCGGATCCATCAATCTGGAAACTGTCGGCAGCGAAGTACGCCTCGCCGGCTGGGTGGACAAGATCAGGGACATGGGCGGGGTCGTCTTCATCGGCCTGCGGGATCGCTGGGGGATCATCCAGGTAATCTGTGATAGTGATGAACTTGTAGCCCGCTCCCAGGGCGTGAAGATCGAGTCTGTGATCTCGGTTTCCGGGACCGTGCGTCCGCGGCCCGAGGGAATGGTCAACGACCAGATGGCCACCGGCGCGGTGGAGGTCGTCGCTACCGAATTGACGCTTCTCAACGGTTGCGTCCCGTTGCCCTTCCAACTGGACCAGGCGGCCCAGGCTTCGGACGAACTGCGGCTGAGATATCGCTACATAGATCTGCGGCAGCAGCGCATGACCCGTAATCTCGAGATCCGGCATCGGGCGTCCCAGGCGGTGCGCAGCTTCCTGTCGGCCGAGGACTTTCTCGAGGTCGAGACGCCGCTGCTGATCAAGACGACTCCCGAGGGAGCCCGCGACTACGTGGTGCCGAGCCGGGTCCAGAAGGGGGCCTTCTACGCATTGCCCCAATCCCCCCAGCTCTACAAGCAGATACTGATGGTTTCGGGGATCGACCGCTATTTCCAGCTGCCGCGCTGTCTGCGCGACGAGGATCTGCGCAAGGATCGGCAGCCGGAGCATACCCAGATCGACCTGGAGATGAGTTTCGTCAGCGAGGACGAGATCCACGAGTTGGTCGAGCGGATGATGGTCCGGTTGTGCAGCGAGGCTACCGGCCTGGAGATCACGACCCCGTTCCCGCGCATCAGCTATGCCGAGGCGATGGATCTCTACGGATCCGACAAGCCGGACTTGCGCTTCGGATGCCCGATCCGGAAGCTGGACGAGCTGGTGCCCGGATGCGGCTTCGGCGTCTTCGAGTCGGTCGCCGCTGCGGGCGGCACCGTTCGCGCGATCTTCGCCCGGGGATTGTCGGGTTATAGCCGCAAGCAGATCGGCGAACTCGAGGAGCTGGCGAAGCGGCGCGGCGCCAAGGGCCTGGCCTTCACCAAGGTCGGTGCCGAGGGTTGCGAGGGAGGAATCGCCAAGTTCCTCTCCGCCGAATTCCAGAAAGGGCTGCTGGAGGATCCGGAATGCCGTGAAGGCGATCTGGTGCTCTTCGGCGCCGGTGATCGGTCTGAGGTGCTGCCGGTCCTGGGCGCGGTTCGCCTCCAGGTGGCGGAGCAGGAGGATTGGATCCCCGAGGGGGCATGGTCCTTCGCCTGGGTGGATCACTTCCCGCTATTCGAGCGCAACGCCGCGGGCGACGGTTGGAGCGCCTGCCACCATATGTTCACCATGCCCGACGCCGAAGGCCTCGCTAAGCTGGATTCGGATCCGGGATCGATCCACGCCCGCCTCTACGACCTGGTCTGCAACGGAGTCGAGCTCGGCTCGGGCAGTATCCGGGTGCATCGCCGCGACATCCAGGAGAAGATCTTCAGGATCGTGGGCATGTCCGCGGAGGAATACGAATCCAAGTTCGGTTTCTTCCTCGAGGCTCTCGAACACGGCGCCCCGCCGCACGGGGGAATCGCCTTGGGCCTGGACCGGATCATCATGCTGCTGACCGGCAGTTCGTCCCTGCGCGATGTCATCGCTTTTCCGAAAACCAACCTGGCCACATCGCCCCTCGACGGTGCGCCGAGTGGAATCAGCGACGCCCAGCTCGAAGAACTGGGATTGCGGATCGTTGCCGAGAAAGAGGAATGATGTCGACGCAGGCGGATCGCGTCATGTCGAGAAATCCCGGGGAGATCCGCATCTCCCTGGCGGATCTGGACCAGTTCGCGCTGCTCGGCGGCAGGGATGCGCATCTGCGTCTGCTCGAAGACTTCTTCAGCGGCACCATCTCCGTGCGCGGCGACAGCCTGTTGTTGCGCGGATCCGATGACGAACTGGACCTGATGGCGCGGGTGGTGCTGCGCCTGATCGGGATGGTCGATCACGGCCAGACCCTGGACGAGGTGAGCATCGGCTACGTCTGTAATCGCTGCGCCGGCGACGACTCGCTGGAAGGCGAAGTGGATGCCGATTCCGAGCCGCTCTTCTTCGCCACCGATACTCGGCGGGCGATCAGGTCCAAGACGGCCGGCCAGAGCGCCTACATCGAGGCCATCCGCAATCACGACGTTGTCTTTTCGATCGGGCCCGCCGGGACCGGCAAGACGTATCTGGCGGTGGTCCTGGCCATGGACTACCTGAAGCGGCAACTGGTGGACCGGGTCGTGCTGGTGAGGCCGGCCGTGGAGGCCGGAGAGCAGCTCGGATTCCTGCCCGGGGATCTGCAGGAGAAGATCGACCCCTATCTGCGCCCGCTGTATGATGCCCTGTCCGACACGATCGGCCCGAGCCGCATCCAGAAGTACATGGGCAGCGGTATCATCGAGGCCGCGCCTTTGGCCTATATGCGGGGGCGGACCCTGAACAAGGCTTTCGTGATCCTGGACGAGGCCCAGAACACGACCTTGGGCCAGATGAAGATGTTCCTGACCCGCCTCGGCTACCAGTCGAAGGCCGTGGTCACCGGCGACATCACCCAGATCGATCTGCGGGGAGAAAAGCAATCCGGTCTGGTGAGAGTGAGGAAGATCCTGGAAGGAACCGAGGGAGTGTCCTTCGTCGAACTCGGCCGTCAGGACGTTGTGCGTCATCCGCTGGTGCGCCGCATCGTGGAGGCGTTCCGTTTGGCCGAGGAAGCTGAAAATGGCAAGGAGTGACCAATGCGCTGGTGGTCGATTTCCTGGCCCGGGTTTCTCTCCCGGCCGATAGGTCGCGAGGTCCGGTCCTCCGGGCGCGCGAGCTCGCGGGCCGCGTCGCGGAACTACGGCGCGCGGGTGGGCCTGATGACCGGCGGAGCCGGTTTCGCGCTGCTGGTCATCTTTCAACTGCTGTTCCCCCTCATTCCCCGAGTCGATTCGGCTTTTCCCGGTGTGGGTGAAATCGCCGAGCGTGAAGTCCGCGCTCCGTTCGCGTTCTCGGCCCCGCTGCTGGAGCGGGATGTCGAGATGCGCCGCCTGCAGAAGGTGCTGGTCGAACCCCCGGCCGTGAAACGATTGCCGGGCGAGCAGAACCGGGTCATGGCCCGTTTCAATGACTGGCGCACCGCCTTCATGATGCATTCCGCCCTGGTCGAAGTGTCGGCTGAGGAGCGGGCCGAGTTGCTGACCATGCGTTTTCCCGAACTGGCCGCCGTCGATCTCGACGCCGCCTTCGAGTTGGCGGACCCGGCGGGTTTCTGCGACGCGGTGCAGACGACCCTCGCCGGAATCATGTCCACCGGCGTCGTCGATAACCTCCCGCCCGGAAACTACGAGAAGGTGCTGGTCATATCCGGGGCTTCCGAGATCACGGTCGACGTCGAAAGCCTGACTCTGCAGGGCGAATTGCCCCAACGCCTGACCGGCAACCTGCGGGACCGCGGTCTGCCCGCCGAGACGGCGGGCTGGGCGGGTTCGCTGGCTCGTGTATTCGTGAAGCCCAACCTGATCTTCAGTCCCGAAGAGACCCAGGCCCGGCGCGACCGGTCCCGCTTGCTGGTTCCGAGCGAGCGGGAGTTCATCAAGGGCGAGCGCATCGTCGGCAGGGGGGACCGGGTCACCGAGCAGGAGGCGGGTTTCCTGGGAATCCTGCACCAGGAACTGATTGCCCGGGGCAGCATCGGCGCGGCCGGCACGCTGTTCTGGCGTAACCTGGCCCGGTTGCTGCTGGCGGCGGGAGCGCTGTTGCTCTTCGCCTGGATCGGGTGGCTGCATTTCCGGGAGATCTTCACCAGTTTGCGGTCATTGATAGCGGTGACGATCACGTTCGCGGTATTCCTTCTGGCCGCCTCGTTCGCATTGGATCAGCCGTCGCTCGGACCTTTCGCCGTGCCGTTGCCACTGCTGGCAATCCTGGTGACGGTGCTGTTCAAGGGACGCGTCGGCTATCCGATGACCGGTCTCGCCGTGGCCCTGCTCGCCATCGTGCCGGGCGTAGCTCCTTCGTGGCTGCTCGCCTGGCTGTTCTCGGGCCTGGTGTCGGTGACCATGGTCCGCCGGATCCGGCAGCGGGACCAGTTCTACAAGGCGATCGCCGTTCTCGTCGTCCTGCAGGTATTCCTGATCCTGATAGTGCGGCTGGCCACCGGCACGGCCGCGGTCTCGGCCGGCAACGAATACTTCGCCGGCGTCCTGAGCCCGATCGCATCGGTTGCGCTGGCCCTTTTCCTGCTGCCGGTGATCGAGCCGTTGGTGGGCGTGTCCAGCGACCTGACCCTGCTCGAGCTGTCGGATCTCAATCATCCCCTGCTCAAGCGGATGGCTCTCGAGTCGCAGGGCACCTTCCACCACTGCCAGGTGGTGGCCCAGCTCGCCGAGAACGCCGCGCGATCCATCGGCGCGAACTCGCTGCTGACTCGGGTGGGATCCCTCTTCCACGACATCGGCAAGATGAACAAGCCCGAATACTATGTCGAGAACCAGGCCGGAGGACGCAACCGGCACGACGAACTGAGCCCGAACATGAGCGCCCTGGTGGTGGCGTCCCACGTCAAGGACGGGATCGAGATGGGGGTGAAGTGGAGGTTGCCCCAGGCGGTGATCGACTTCATTCCCGAGCATCACGGCACCAGCGTCATGAAGTACTTCTACCACAAGGCGCTCGAGAGCGCAGAGAACGAGACGGTCAAGGTGGATGACTTCCGCTATCCGGGGCCGCGTCCGCAGAGTCGCGAGACCGCGATCCTGATGCTTGCCGATGCGGTAGAGGCCTCGACGCGTTCGCTGACCAAACCGACACCGGGACGTATCCGGGAGATGACCAAGCAGGTCGTCGATGACCGGATGCTCAGCGGCGAACTGGACGAGTGCCAGCTGACGCTCAGTGATCTGGCCCGAATCCGCGAGTCCTTCATCCCGCTGTTGACAGGTATCCACCACGCCCGGATAACCTATCCCGGTCAGCGGGAGGGATCTCCCGCGGCCGAGAGCAAGGGGGATTCGTGAAATTGATTTTCGCGAACCGCCTCTGTGGTCCGGGATTCGCCCCGGACGCGGACCTGACGGCTCTCTTGACGAGACTCGCCGGGCCGGCCGGCAGGGAGGAATGGGAGGTCGGCCTCGCCTGGATCGAGGACGAGGCCATGGCCGATCTGAACCTGCGCTACCGGGATGTCGCCGGGGTTACCGACGTCCTGTCCTTCTCGTATCTCGAGGAGATCGGCGAGGGAGAGCCCGATCTGGCCGGCGGCGATCACGGAGCCCGCGGCGATCTCTGGGCCGGTTCCGACTTCGCCCCGGGAGAATCGATCGGCGAGATCGTCATCGCTCCCCGCTTCGTCGAGAACCGCTGCCGGGAGAACGGCTGGCCGGTGCGGGATGAATTCGCATTGCTGGTGGTCCATGGTCTGCTGCACGTGATGGGTTGGGATCACGCCGAACCCGAAGAGGCCGCCGCCATGCGCGAGCATGAAGTTGTTTGGCTGGCTCGCGAGGATGTTGTACATCCGTTGCGGGGAAAGGGAGCCTGAAGGTCATGGAAGTCGCCGGAACATTCGCTTCGGGATCGGCGCTGACTGCGCTGGCCGCCTTTCTGGTCGCCATGCTGCTGGTCGGGCTGCTGTCCGCATTCTCCCGCGTCAAAGGCCTTCATCGCAACGGCCTGATCGACGACGAGAGCCTCGGCCGCACCCTCTGCGCGTCGCTCCATTCATCCCGCCGTTTCATCGTACCGCTGGGCGCACTGTACCTGGCCGCCACCGCGGTCGGAGCCTTCGCGCTCGGCCGCCTGGCCGTCGCCGCCTGGCCCGATTCGACGGGATGGCGTCTCCATGTCCCGGTGGCTGTTGCCGTGGTCGCGTCCTGGTCCATCGGCGGCGCGATAGTCAAGGCGGCGGCGACGAGGGCGGCCCTGGGCTACGCCCGTTGGATGGTCGGCCTGCTGCAGCCCGCGATCTGGTTGCTGCGGCCGTGGAGTTCGCTGATGTCCTTGTTCGAGCGGGATGACGACACGCTCTGGGCCACCGATGCTATCCCCTATCTCTCCACGGGCGAGATCCGCAGCTTGTTGTCCGATGAGGGCGAAGGTGTCGGGCTCGAGGATGCCGAACGGGAGATGATCCACAGCATCCTCGGTTTCCACGAGATGATCGTGCGGGAGGGCATGGTCCCCCGCATCGACATGGTCGCCCTGGAGGTCGGGGCGCCCGTGGAGGAGGCGGTCGGCACCGTCGTCGAGTGCAACCACTCGCGCATCCCTCTTTATGAGGGCGGCGTGGACAAGATTACCGGATTGCTCTACGCCAAGGACCTGCTGGCGCTGGTCCGCGACGGCCGGCTGCGGGCCGAGGGAAAAACCGTCGGCGATCTGTCGCGGCCGGCGTACTTCATCCCCGAGAGCAAGAAGCTGGATGAGACGATGTCCGAGCTGAAGGCCAAGCGCATCCACATGGCCATCGTGATCGACGAGTACGGCGGCACCGCCGGTCTGGTCACCCTCGAGGACGTCATCGAGGAGATAGTCGGTGAGATCGAGGATGAGTTCGACGAGGCCGAAAGACTCTTCGAGTGGATCGACGACCGTACGCTGCGCATCGATCCCAAGATCAATCTCGAGGATCTGCAGGACGTGGCCGGAATCGAACTGCCGATCGACGAGGGCAGCGAGACGCTGGCCGGTCTGGTCTACGAAGCTGCCGGGAAGGTTCCCGAGCAGGGCGACGAGGTCACCATCGCCGGACTGAAGGTGGTGGTCGAGGGTGTCGCCGATCAGCGTATCCTCCAGGTCCGAATGGTGGCGCCGGAGGCATTGCCCGGGTACGCTGCCGGAGGCGGAGGCGAGTGATGAGCCGTTTGAGGCAGAATTTCCTGACCGGATTGCTGGCGATGACCCCGCTGGCCATCTCCGGTTGGATCCTCTGGCGGTTCTACGTGATAATCGACGGCGCCGTCCGGCCCCTGCTGGACATGATTCCGGTCCTGAAGCTCTACGTGCCGCCTTTCGTGATGACGCTGGCCGGTCTGGTGGTAAGCATCCTGGGGATCGCCCTGGTCGGCATGTTCACCAAGAACCTGATCGGCGTGGCGTTCTTCAACCTGGTCGAGCGGCTGTTGACCAGGATTCCCATAATCCGGGGCGTGTTCTCTGCCACCAAGCAGATCGCCGAGGTGTTCCTGAAGGACCGGCGCACGGCCTTCCAGAAAGTGGTTCTTTTCGAGTATCCCCGACACGGAGTATTCTCGATCGGCTTCGTCACGCACGAGGACACGCAGCGAGGTCTGCTTCACGTGTTTCTGCCCACGACGCCGAACCCGACCTCCGGCTTCATGCTCATCATGGCCAAGGACGAGGCCGAGGTCCTGCCGATCGGGGTCGAAGAAGGTATCCGCATGATCATTTCCGGAGGCGCCGTGACAACGGACGCCCATATCGCCGGCATGGCGGAGCTGGCCCGCAAGGTCAAAAGCGGTGTTGAGCCCGCAAGAGGGGAGGGCGACCGATGAACGATGATCTGGAGCGCCAGCCGGTCGATCTTCCGATCCAGGAGGATTCGTTTCTCGATCCGGCGAACCTGGAGGAAGCTCGTCACGAGTACGTGCGCTTCTTCGAGGCCTGCCTGAGGGACGATCTGCTCGATGACCTGTCTGAGAAGGCCCGCGAACTCTCGCCAGGCGACCTTTCCGAGATCGTTCGCCCCCTGAGCGTGGAGGATACCGCCCGGGTCATCCAACTGCTCCCGGCGCAGCAGGCTTCCGACGTGCTGGCCGAGATCAACAACCGCAGCTTCAACGCCCTGATGCAGCTGCTGGACATCGAGGCCATAGCCGATCTCGTCGAGGACATGCCTTCCGACGAAGCCACCGACCTGCTGGGCGAGTTGGAGGCGGAGAAGGCCCAGGAGATCCTGGACGCGATGGATGAGGAGGAACGCGGCGAAGTCGCGGAACTGCTCCAGTATTCCCCGGACACCGCCGGCGGCCTGATGGCCAAGGAGTTCGTCGCCGTCGTCGAGAGCGCGTCTTGCCGCCAGGCGGTCGAGGTCGTGCGTTCGGTCGAGGAGGAAGACAAGGACGAGCTGGAGCAGCTGCACTTCATATTCGTCGTCGACGACGAGGAACGACTGGTCGGCCGCATCCCCCTGGTCAAGATGCTGCTCGAACCCTGGGGCACGCCGGTTTCCGAGATCATGGAGCGCGATCCCCTCTTCGTGGCCGTGGATTTGGATCAGGAGATGGTGGCCCAATTCGTGATGGACCACGATCTGGTTACCCTGCCGGTGGTGGACGCCGACCGGAAACTGCTGGGAGTGATTTCCGCCGACGATGTCCTCGACGTGATCGAGGAGGAGGCGTCGGAGGACTTCTCGCGCCTGGCCGGCACCAGCGCCGAGGAGTTCGGCGAGACATCCTCCCTGAAGGTGGCGCGGGCCCGTCTGCCTTGGTTGCTGGCTGCTCTCGTCGGCCAGATAGGCTGCGTTTTCATGATGCAGCATTTCGAGGCGGCGATAGCGACCACGGTCGCTTTGACCTTCTTCATCCCCGCCATCATGGCCATGGGCGGCAACACCGGCATCCAGACATCATCCGTGGTGGTCCGCGGACTGGCTACCGGCGAGGTCGACGTCTATCACATCAGACGCTATCTGCTGCGCGAGCTGGGGACGGCCCTGGTGACCGGGGGACTGGTCTCGGGCTCCCTCTTCGTGATCGCCGGCGTCGTGTTCGGGGACCAGCGTCTGGCCCTGGTGCTGATGACTTCGATGATGTCGGTCATAGTCTTCGCGGCTCTTGTGGGCACGGCGATCCCCCTGTTGCTGCATCGGTTCGGCATCGACCCGGCCATCGCCACCGGTCCTTTCATAACCACCACCAACGACTTCACCGCCATTCTGATCTATCTCGGGATGGCGTCGTTGATGTTGAGCTGACCGGGGGCGTCTTGAGCCTGCTTTCCCATCCGGTGGCCGCGACCGACGCGGTGGTTCTGCGAACCTGGCCCAGCGGCGAAACCAGCGTCGTCGCCTCGCTGCTGACTGAAGGCCACGGCTATGTCCGGGTGATCGCCAAGGGAGCCCGCTCCGCCAAGTCGGTCATGCGGGCGCTGGTCCAGCCGGGAAGGCTGGCCACCCTGGAGTTCGGGCTGGCTCCGAACCGGGAACTGCAGTATCTGCGCGGGGGGCAGCTGATCCTGGATCCGCTGGCTGCCGACAACAGCCTCGAGCGGACCGCCTACCTGCTGGCCGCGGTGGAGATGGTTGACCGTTGCCGGCCCAGCGGAGTCCGGGAGGAGAGGCTCTTTGCTCTTTGCCGCCGCTTCCTCCAAGTGTTATCATGCGCTCCCCCGGGCTGCGAGGCCTCCATTTTCTACGCATTCGAGCTGGTTCTGCTGGATTTGCAGGGCTTGGCTCCGGTCCTGGACGCCTGTGTCTGCTGTGGCTGCTCTTTGCCGCCGCCGCGGGTCGCGGGACTGAGATTCAGTCCCGTTGCGGGCGGGGCGGTCTGCTCCCGCTGCGCGGATCAAGGGATCGTGAGCGACGGACGTATTCTCGATCGGGAGACATCCGGCGCCTTATCGGAAATGGCAAGGCGAGGCGCTATCGATGCGCCGACGGTTCTGGAGCGCAGGGTGGCCCGCGCGGTGGGAATCCATCTGCACCGCTTCCTGACCTATCACCTGCCGGAATACCGGTTGCCCGCCGGTCTCGACCTGCTGCGGGCGCACCGGCCGGCGGACTCGACGACCCCAACCGACGCCGGGGCCGCGGAGGACGAAACGAAATGATGGATTACCAGGATATGATAGCCGGCCTGCAGCGGTTCTGGAGCGATCACGGTTGCGTCATCGTCCAGCCGTACAACTCGGAGGTCGGCGCCGGCACGTTCAACCCGGCGACTTTCCTGCGGGTGCTCGGCCCCGAACCCTGGCGGGTGGCTTACGTCGAACCCAGCAAGCGTCCCAAGGACGGCCGCTACGGCGAGAATCCCAATCGCGTCCACCAGTTCCTGCAGTTCCAGGTGATCCTCAAGCCGAACCCCGCCGATTCCCAGAGGCTGTACCTGGAGTCTCTCAAGGCCATCGGAATCGATCCAGCGGAACACGATATCCGCTTCGTCGAGGATGATTGGGAGTCGCCCACCCTCGGCGCTTCAGGCATGGGCTGGGAGGTCTGGATAGACGGGATGGAGATCTCGCAGTTCACGTACTTCCAGCAGGTCGGCGGCATCCGCCTGGAGCCGGTTTCGGTCGAGTTGACCTACGGATTGCTGCGATTGGCCATGTACCTGCAGGGAGTCGGCCACGTGAAGGACCTGGCCTGGGGCGGCGGTCTGACCTGGGGCGAGGTCCAGGGCCAGTTCGAACGCGAATATTCCGAGTTCAACTTCGAAAAGGCGGATGTCGAGACCTACCGCCGTCATTTCGAGGACAAGGAACGCGAGGCCGCCGAACTGCTCGATGCGGGGCTGGTTTTCCCCGGCTACGACGCCGTCATCAAGTGCAGCCACATGTTCAACGTTCTGGAGGCGCGGGGAGCGATTTCCGTGACGGAGCGCACCGGTTACATCGCCCGCATCCGGACCCTGGCGCGTCAGACGGCCAAGGCCTACCTGGCCAAGCGGGAGGAGATGGGATTCCCGCTGCTGTCCCATGAGGAGGACGTCGATGAATAGCGCAGCCCGCAACGACGGAGGCGTCGCCCGCGCTCCGTTTCTCTTCGAGATCGGCACCGATGATCTGCCGGCCCGCTTCATCCCCGTATCCGTAGCCCACGTCGAGTCGGCCGCCGCGGCCCTGTTCGACGAACTCGGATTGGCCTATGAATCATTGCTGGTCACCGCCACGCCGCGGCGCCTGGCGTTGATGGTGGAGGGCCTGGCGATCAGCCAAACCGACCGGGAAGTGGAGATGAAGGGGCCTCCGGTGGCGGTGGCCTTCGACGCCGCCGGCGAGCCCACGGCCGCCGCCCACGGATTCGCCCGCAAGAACGGCATCGATCTGGCGGACAGCTACCACGTCACCGACGCGAAGGGCGGCGAGTTCCTTGCCGTGCGCAAGGTGATCGTCGGGCGCACCGCCGCCGATCTGCTCGCCGAGAGGGTTCCCGCTCTCGTGCTCGGCATCCCCTTTCCCAAGAAGATGCGTTGGGGGACCCTGGACCTGGAATACGCCCGCCCGATCCAATGGCTGGTCGCGTTGCTCGGCGGGCGGATCGTTCCGGTAGCCATGGCCGGGATCGAGGCTGGACGGGTCACCCGCGGCCATCGCACCCTGGCCGACGATCGCGAAATCACCATCCCGGATCCCGAAGAGTATGTCGGCCTGCTCCGGGACAACAGCGTTGTGGTCCTGCGGGACGAGCGCCGCGCGATGATCGAATCGGGAGCGGCGGCGGCGATCGAGTCGCTGGCCGGAGCCGAGTGGCGACGTGACGAGGAACTGCTCGAGGAGGTCGTGGACCTTTGCGAGTATCCCACGCCGTTCGTCGGCGCCTATGATCCGGACTTCTTCGAACTGCCGCCGGAGGTCATCGTTACCGCGTTGAAGGTTCATCAGCGCTACTTCGCGGTGGACAAGGCCGGTTCCCCGGATCTGATGCCGTGTTTCCTCGCCGTCCGTGACGGGGGCGAGGATCATCTGGACAATGTCCGGGCCGGGAACGAGAAGGTCCTGCGCGCCCGTCTCAGCGACGCTCTCTTCTATTGGAACTTCGATCAGCGTCTCGATCCCGACGGCCATGCCGCTCGCCTCGACGACGTGACCTGGATCGAAGGCTACGGATCGGTGGGCGACAAGGTCCGGCGTCTGGCCGGCCTGGCCGCCTGGCTGTGGGATAACGGCCGCGGCGACGGCGGCGCCGTCCCGCCGGCCCTGGTCCGCGCCGCCGGCATCTGCAAATTCGATCTCGTCTGCGAGATGATCCGCGACGGCAAGGAATTCACGAAACTGGAGGGAATGATCGGCGCCCGGTATGCGGCCCGCGCCGGCGAAGATCCCGAGGTCTGCTCCGCGATCGAGGGCCATTATCTGCCTCGTTCGGCCGGGGGAGGGTTGCCCGCGGACAGGATCAGCAAGGTGCTGTCCTTGGCCGACCGCTACGACAACCTGGCGGGATGCTGGCTGGCGGGGTTCTCGCCCACCGGCGCGAAGGATCCTTATGCCCTGCGCCGTCATGCGCTGGCGCTGATCCGGATCGAGATGGATCTGGGCAGGGGCAAGGGGATGGCCGCGGCGCTCGACCAGGCTTTGGCCGGCTTCCGCGACGCTGCCGGTAAAACAGATCCCGCGTCCGCCGCGCTGGAATTACAGGCTTTCGTCCAACGTCGCCTCGCCGGTCATCTCGAAGGATCGGGTTGCGAGCTGGAAGTCGTGCGCGCGGTTCTGCCGTCGCACGGCGATGATCCGGCCGACGCCCTGGCTTGGGCCCAGGCCTTGGCCGGTTTCAAGGACCAGCCCGATTTCCTGCTGCTGGCAACCGGGTTCAAACGCTGTAAGAACATTCTCGAAGGCCATTTCCTGCCTGCGGAGGGCTTGGCCGATTGTCGCGATCGCTGGGCGGCCGGGGGGAGTACTCCCGATGGAAAACCGCTGTCCGATCTGCCCGACGCGGCCGAGAAATCCCTTTGCGCGGCTGTTGTCGCCGCTGCTCCGGTCATTTCCGCAGCCGAGGCCGATTCCGACTACAGCCGCGTATTCGGCGTTCTTTCGGCGTTGGGGCCGGCTATCGACGATTTTTTCGATTCGGTACGCGTGAACGTCGCCGACCAGGAATTGAAGTCGCTGCGGCATGATTTCCTGCGGGAAATCCACGGACTTTTCGTCCGTTACGCCGATTTCTCTGCAGTGGCGCCTTCGGATGGCGGTTGATCCACGTCAATATTTCGTGTCGGTTCCGCTCCGGATCGAGCAGCGAGGGCCCCAACCGGGGCCCTCTTTTTATTCAGCATAAGCTATTGACTCGTATGGTAATTTTAGGTATGCTCCTACATGCGACTCATGGCAAAAGTTTTTTCCGCTGGGACGTCGTTCCCTGTTCCACTTGAGTAAGTCCTTTAAAACTTGACACTACGGCACGGTTTGCGAGTCACTGTGCCAGCGGAGTATGGGGAAATTGCCGATTTTCGCAGATCGACAATGGAACCTGCCGCGATTCGGGAACGAGCTTTTGCCTGCTCTGTAGGTGCCTGAGATTGTGGGTGACATTCACATGGCACATCAACTTTCACCTGCGCCATAGTTGACTTGCTCAACGATGGGGGGAAAGTATGAGGAAACTCACTCTTGTTTGCCTGTCTCTTGCTCTGGTTCTAATGACCGGGGCTGCCTTCGCTGGTGACCAGAATCTGCCGACCGGTTTAGAGTTTCGCGACGGTGCTTATCCTGGATCGCTTTACGGCGTTCCCGTGAATAGTGCCAAAGCCGATACCTTCTACATCATCGGTGGCCCTGATCGTCAAGACGGCCGGTTCCAGGACGACATTTCAGGGGCGATCCCTGACTTGGAAGGCTGGACCAGCCTCGATATGAACCACAAGGAAGATTCCCAGTGGCATATCGACACCTTCAACGCCGAGTTGCTCGACACGAACTTCACGCCCAACCACGCCATGTGGTGCGGCGAGGTCTTCGAGGAGTGCATCGTCGGTCTGGACAACATTGGTTACGGTAACGATTACCGTGAGCAGATCGACTTTGTGGCGACGGTCAACAACCCGTCCATCGCCTGCGAAGTCAACCTGACCGGTGTTATTAACTACGATACCGAGCAGGACTGGGACTTCGTCTACCTGCAGGTCAGCCGTGCCACCGGCATGGATGTCGTCGCGACGTTCCATGGCACGAACCGTGACACGAACGATGTGTACCAGCCGGTAGCGCTGGACATCGACATCCCGACCGTCGAGCCTGAGGATTACGTCGGTGCTTCGCACGACCAGGTCCTGCTTCGCTGGTTGGTCATGTCCGATGGCGGCACTTCGAACGAAGACTG
Organism: uncultured Fibrobacteraceae bacterium; assembly: GCA_964646035.1. Taxonomy (GTDB): domain Bacteria; phylum Krumholzibacteriota; class Krumholzibacteriia; order LZORAL124-64-63; family LZORAL124-64-63; genus CAYLMM01. The sequence goes on from CAZYDJ010000007.1 coordinate 19,165, forward strand.
CTGGTTGTTCTTCTACGGCGCTTGCCAGGTAGACAACCTTGAAGTCACGCTGTCCCAGGTCGGCGAAACCGACATCGTCCTGACCGAGAACTTCGAGGGTCCCGGACCCTATAAGTGGAATTCCACTATTGCCGTTGACGTTGGCGACTTTGTCAAGGTCTGGCCGAAGCTCGACGACATCGATGTCTGTAACTTCAACAACAGCCCCCAGGTAGCCTTCATCGACGACGGCGTCGTTGTTCCCGGCACTGGCGGCACCACTGGTACCACCTGGACCTACGGTCCCGGAGGCTACTGTGTCAACCTGCTCGGCGGTCTTGCCGGACCGTTGGACCACCTGAACAACCAGCTCTGGTCCCCCGAGATGGAATGGCCTGATGGCGACTATGTTGGCGCCGAACTGGGCTGGGACGTCTACCGTCACCTGCCCCTGTTCAACGGCCTGTTCTACATGTGGGACATCCGCTCTTCAGATGATGACACAGCTACCTGGGATCTGTGGCAAAGCGATGGCTGGGTTTACTATGGTGGCCCGGATTACATCCGTTCCATCAATGACGTGACCGGCGCTATGCTACCCGGCCGTACCCATGTGCAGATCCGAATTTCTGCATATGAGATTGGCTGGGCCTGGGGCTTCTCAGAGACGGATGCTACTCCGTCGCCGTACTTCGATAACATTTCGCTGCGTGTCTATGGCTATGGTGGCCCGAGTATCGTCAGCCGTGATATCGATGTTGCGAACGATGGATTCCCGATTGGAGCCGGTGTTGATTTCGTCAATCCCGGAAACCTCAATAACGCTGTTCGTTTCGACATGGCCAACAACATTGCTCCGGCGACCGATCTCCGGAACGATCCCGGTGACTCCATCGTCGCCGAGATCAAGTTGGTCCGGTCGCTTTCGACCATGCCGAATCTGCCGAGGTTGTACTACACGTTGAAGCCCAATACCGTGTATGGCGCTGACGCCAGCCTCGGTGTTCGCGGTACGACGCCTTTGACCGGTTACGTGGAAGCCGATAGCTGCCGCAACCCCGAGAGCGGCAACGTCATTCCCGACCGGTTCTTCTTCGATCTGCCTGACGGCGATGGCCCTGAGGGCCTGTTCTTGCTGCCGGGTGACGTGCTCCATTACTACATCTATGCTGAGGACTTGGTCGGCGGTACTCCCGGCATCAGCACCCTTCCCGGCGATCTTGACGGGTATGGTGTCTTTGTCGGCGACGCCGGTTACGTTCCCCAGCAGTGGTCTGATGAGTTCACCGTTCGCGCTCTGCCTACTGTCACGGGCGCGACTGATGGCGATCAGGTCCCGATGCTGTTCTGGAACGACTTCGGCGATCGTGGTGGCGAGAACGAGTGGTATGCCGCTCTTGGCGCTCTCGGTCTCCAAAAGGGTGTCGACTATGACGTGTTCTACACTCATGGTCCTTCCTCTGGTGTCAGCAACGGCCTCGGTGGCCGCGCCGACTACCAGGACATCAAGTACTACGATGACATCCTGTACACCGCGGGTAACCTTGATGACTACACCATCTCGCAGGTCGATTACGATAGCGATGCTGGTGGCGACGTCGAGCTGCTTGACCTGTGGCTCCAGGATGGCAAGGATCTGCTGATCACCGGTGACGGAGTCGTGCGTGACATGAGCAACTGGGCCAATGGTGTCAGCTTCATCGACACTTGGCTGGACGTTGACGTCAACACGGAAAATGACGTTATTCCTGACATCGGCAACCAGACGGCTCCGTTGGTTCTGCCGATCTCTGGTAACACCGTTGGTCTGACGACCGAGTTCATCGCCTACGGCGGTTGCCCGATCATCAACCAGTTCGACGAGATCACGCTGGGCACCAATGCCGAGCGCATCGCCGAATTCGCGGACGCTACCGGTGCCGGTGGTATCTATTCCTTCTCGGCTGGTGTTCTTAACCAGGTTAGTGGTTCCCGGGTTGTCTACTTCCCGGTCGACCTGATGTACTGGTACACTCCGGATAAGGCCGATGCTCCCCAGAACTCTCGTACGAGCGCTCTGGAAGAGATCCTCGTCTTCTTCGGCTACACCGCTGGGACGGGCACGGGTGTGACCCCCGCGAACATTCCGTTCATGGTCAACAACTACCCGAACCCGTTCAACCCGAGCACCAAGATCGAGTACTCCGTGCCCATGGCCGGCAAGGTCTCGATCAAGATCTACAACATGAAGGGTCAGCTGGTTAAGACCCTCGTCGACGAGTCCAAGACCGCCGGCGAGCTCTATTCCGCTACCTGGAATGGCACCGACAACAGCAATCGTTCTGTCGCTTCGGGCGTGTACTTCGCACGCACCAACGTTGCCGGCCAGTACGAGAAGCTGAACAAGCTGACTCTCGTGAAGTAAATACTTCTGGCAAGAGTAGGCTGGGAGCGGCCCTTCGGGGCCGCTCCTTTTTTGTGCGAAACGCCCGGAAATCCACTTCAGCGGGGGGGGAAGTGCTTGGAAATACGGCCGGTATTCAAGATCAAGGGTAAATCGGAAGTTGACACCCCGACAGGGCGCTCCCTATATTTTGGAACACAGCAATAGAGGACCCCCCACAACCGGGAGACTACTATCCCAGACACCTCGACTGTTGGATTTCTCCCGGTCTGTCTGGGTTGTTTTTAATTTCTGTCTGCTGCTTTCAAGAAAGGCATGGGCCTCGTATGTGGAGCCGACGACGTTTAGCTTTGGGGTATGTGCTGGCTTCTCTTCTCGCTTTGACGGCGCTGTTCGGATGCAGGGCCTTCGAGCCGGAAGCGGTTATCGTCAACAACGCTCCGGAAACCTATATCATCGGGGCACCCGCCGAGGAAGCCGGCGGATTTTTCCATTTCCATGTCTACTGGTACGGGACGGACCGCGACGGCAGAGTCGAGCAATACGTTTGGGCGTTGACCGACAGCAGCGTCCAGGACGAGGAGACTCTCGAGGACGAGGAAGACTCCCGGTTCAACCCGGCCGAGAACATCCTTACTCTCGATATCGGCAATTGGACCACCCGTACGGATTCGATCTTCGACTTCCGGGTGGACCAGGGGGCGGTCACATCCGTCGACAAGACTTTCCACATTGTCGCCATCGATGACCGCGGCGACTACGATCGTACGCCCGCGCGCCTCTACTTCCTGACCAACGCCCTGGGCAATCCCGCGGTCACGTTCTACAAGAGCGCCGATCACACGCCTGAGAACGTGCTGTCGCAGCAGGATACGGTCGGGTTCGGCAGGTCGTTCGTACTCTCCTGGGCCGGAACTACTCCCAACATCCGTTCGTTCACTCCCGAGATTCTCGCCGACAGGGACACGGTGGCGCCGTTCGACGACGGCCTGTACGGCTACAAGTTCCGCCTGCCCGGCGATGTCGAGTGCGACGATTCCAACGAGGATTGCTGGAACCCGCGCTTTTTCGACGATTCGGTCAATGACAGCTTGAGCTTTTTCAGCCCCATCAACACTCTCGAGTTCAATAACGGATCGGACGGGGCAACGGTCGGCAACGTCTACCGGCGGCAGCTGGCCAGCGGAGTCCACACGCTTCTGGTAAATACGATCGATGTGGCGGGTGTGGAGATTCCGAGCGCCAATCGCAAGCTCGATCTGGTGCTGAACTACGATCCCGACACCAAGCTGCTGCGTAGCGAGACCGACCCCTTCAACCCGGACGACACCCAGGTCTACCCGTACTATCAGGTCTTTTATCCCAACGGCACCATCGAGCGGAACGGTTTGGCCGAGGGGGATACGGTTCCGAATAGGGCGGCCGTGGTCTTCAAGGCCATCGGTTGGGACGATCCCCGCGATCAGCGCCTGGGCGTCAACGATTATTCAGTGCTGTTCAAGGGGCAGTTCGTGGCCGTGGGCAGCTACAAGGGAAATCCCCTGAACCCCTTCACGATACGGACCCAGTACAGCTGGTCGAGCCCCGAGGACCGATTGGCCTCCGGCAACCCGATCAACTACGATTGGCTGAGTTCCGAAGGCGGAGCCGATACCCTGAGCTTCATCGTGGGACCGATGGAATACGAGTTCAACATGGTCTCGGTCGATGAACACCAGCGGGTCGACGGCACTCCGGACTTTTTCCACTTCTACGCCAATTACCGTCCGTGCGTGCAGGCGGTCGAAGCAGTGCCCCTGGGGCAGGCCCCGTCCTATCCCTATGACGGCGACTGCTATGACGAGGCCTCGCTGGCGGCTGTGGACACCCTTTACTGCGCTTACGCTCCGTTCACGATTCCCGGTCATCCCGACTGGAAGTGGATGGGCAGTTCGACGTCAGGCACCTTCGCCTATAACCCCCGTTCCGGGGCGTACTATCCCGAGAGGCCGTCGGCCATGACCAGCGATATCCAGCTGCAGGATTGCCGCAATTTCGAATACGAGCTGTTGTTGCACGGAGCCGAGCATCCCCAGGAATCCAAGTTCATGCCGGGAGTCCCGCTCAACTCGCTCAACCGTCCCGAGGATCGGATGATGGCCTGGCAATACGAGATCCGTTCCGAAAGCGACGTGGTCTCCAATGCGGTCAGCGACGGCGCCGGCATCGATGATATCGATGAGGTCACCTACAATTTCTCGCGCGAGTTCCTGAACCCGGAAAACAAGATCGTGGTCGACGATGACGGCGTCTGGCATCTCCGGATCAAGGTGAGTGTGCCCAATCAGCTGATCCAGGTCGGTTTCGATGCACTCTACGCTTACCTCGAAAGCAACACGATTTTGACGGAAAACGGATGGGTTGACGATGCCTTGAGCCTGACCACCCGCCCGCTTGGCCTGACGACCGCGCAGGTCATAGCGCGAGACGCCAGTAATTGCGGTTATCGCCCTGATCGCGGCGTCTACGTCTACTACCAGCATGTGCGGGTGCCCGATTTCCATGGGGAATCCTGTACCCAGGTCTATGACGATGAGATCGGGCGGCTGGCCTATGACCTGTTCCCGTACACGAGCGACATGTTCACCAAGCGTTACGTAATCAAGGTTGTCACCTTGGGCCCAGACGACTCTTTATTGATCTATCCGCCGGACCCTGAATAGGGGCCGCGGCGCTTCTCCGGAGGCGCTTAGCCCTTTTTGCAGGCAAGGGAGGTTGGCTTTGCATCGGTTCTATCGCACCATCGCCTTGGTTCTCGCATCAGCGCCAGTTCTATTGCTGGCGGTGATCATGGGCTGCGCCCCCGACACGGAACTCGGTGGCGGTCCCTTGCTCAACGCAATGCCGGATACCCGCATCACTGGTATGCCGCCCGTACTGCGCCAGACCGATTTCATCGTGCAGTTCTATTGGACCGGCAGCGATCCCGACGGGAAGATCGAGGGTTTCGAGTGGAAGATGGCCACCAACGGGCTTGATGGTATCAGCATTCGCGATACCCTGACCTACGATCCCGCCACTGGTGACACCCTGAATCCTTGGCGCTTCACTACGGTCACCGATTCCATGTTCGTGGTTTCGGCCGACTCGTCATCCTTCCCCGTGGATGAGGATCTCGGGCTCCAGGACCAGCGGTTCTACCAGTATCATACCCTGCTGGTCCGTTCAGTGGACGATGACGGCGCAGTGGACCCGACTCCGGCCTATATCACCTTTACCTCGACCACGATCGCTCCGTCGATCTATGTGTCCTTCCCCACGGGCATCCTGAAGGAACAGTTCTTCCGGGCACCGCCGACCGCGACCCTGGGTTGGACCGGCGAGGATTCCGATTTCGAGCTCGGCGTGCCCACGATGGTGCGCTACATGCTCAAGGAAGCCGTCGATCCGTTGACCGGCTCTTCCATCGAGACTCCCCAGGAATTCAACGCGGCAAAGGACCGGGTAATCCTGTTCTCGGATCCCACGTGGAGCGACTGGGTGCCTTATCTGCCCAACAGTGAAGACCGTCGCGTGGTCTTCCAGGATATCACGGCCAAGGACCAGGCCGGCGACTGGATCTACTATCTGTTCGCGGTACAGGCCCAGGATACCGCCGGGGCGGTCTCGTTGGCGAAGGACTACAACATCAACGTGCTCCACTTCCGGATCGACGCCACCAAGCGGCCGAACCTGGAAGTGTGCGAGAAGTTCCTCGGCTGCTTCACGAAATCCGGCCTCTCCGGCAAGAGGGAATTCGATATCGCACAGGGCCAGCCGCTGAAGTTCAACTGGGCGGCCAACGCCTCTTATTACGGCGGCGAACTCGAAGCGCTGCGCTATGGCTGGGATGTCGATGATCCCGATAACGACTCCGATCCCGGCTGGCAGGTTTCGTGGGGTCTCTCGGATCTCCATCGCGAGTCTCAGGAGCGGAGCTTCTCGACAGGTCAGCATTGGCTGACTGTCGAAGCGATCGACAACTCCGGCCTCAAGAGCCGCATCACGATCATCCTGAATGTTGTTCCGGTGCCTGAGCCGTCGACCCAGCGTCCCTTGCTGCTGATCGATGATGTCAGCGACCAGGCCAGCAACGCCTGGCCCGATGACGGTTCATCGAATCCGGATCCATTGGACCGTGACGTCTACCGCGACGATTTCTGGTACGAGGCTCTGTTCCTGTCCGGCGGCGTCGACGGATTCGTTCCGTTGACCGACACCGTCGATACCGAGAACGGCGCCCCTCTCAGCTATCGCGATATCGTCAACTACCGGGTCGTGCTCTGGACGACGAAGTTCTCGTCCACCACGTTACTCCATGCCAAGTTCGATCCGTCCATCGACCTCATGGACAAGTTCGTGTGGTTGGCGCCTTATCAGCAGAACGTGGGCAACCTGATTCTCGCCGGATCCGGCGCAGTGATGAACTTCCACCAGAAAGCCCCGTTGCTCAGAGGCGGAGCCGGAGGAACTCCTTGGGAATTGCCGGTGATCTATGAAACGTCCGAAGGCATCGACTCCGATTGCCAGGACGGGCGTGCGGCGATCGGCTTCGGCGAGCGGGAGGATGTGGAGGGCAACGATTATCTCTACGGCCCCACTCAGTACCCGTACACCACTTTGGGTCTGTCGATGGTCGACCAGTTGCAGCCCGAGTTGATCTACGGTTGCAGCGTCGGCGCAATGGAACGCAGGCGTAACTGCGTCGGCACCAAGGCGATCTTCGTCGATCCCGACTTCAAGGCTGATTTCCTGGATGCCGGTGCCTTCCCGGACACGATCTACGTGGACGAGGACATCGACTGGAAAGACAACATTCATCAGGAGATAATCCCCGACATCTACGATACCTATGCTTTCGGGGCCCAGCACGAGCTGTACAACGTCAACATCGCCAACCGGCCGATCAACGCTACTCCGCAGCAGTTGCCCGACGGCAGTGAGGCCATCAAGCCGATGTTCCGTATCTATACCCGGTACGATTACGTCAAGGATCGGCATTACGCAATCGGGGACACGCTCTATCCTGAATTCGACGTGGGCTTGGCCTGCGGCAGGATGGCACTCGACTTGGGCTCCGGTCGTACCCGGATGGACGGGAGGCCCATTGGAGTCATGTCGTACTTCACCGCGGCGACCAAGCCCGGCGGCAAGGCGGACATCATCTGGGGGTTCGACCCTTACCTGCTCGATCGTCAAGAGATCAAGAAGGTCATTCACTGGACTCTCGGGGAATACTACGGTCTTCCCGTCAAGAACTAGGTCGGCACATATTCGGGGCCGCATCCGATTGCGGCCCCGCGGCAATGCAGCGGTGTTAGCTCTGGATATCGATGAAAAGGAAAGGTGGACTTGCTGTGACAACGACGGGCAATGCGTTTTTCCGCCGTGGCATTCGGTTCTTCGCTGCTGTACTGCTTCTCGGTGGGCTGATTGCATCCGGAGCGGCTGCGCAGACGAATCCCGTCACTTGCGCCTTGGACTCCTTGTACCTGGTTTCCCCGAATGAGATCCAGTCCGTTCTCGTTTCGGAGCCAATGCTGGGGGTCGAACTGTCCTGGCCCGAAATGCCGGACGCGATTTCGGCCTGCGCGGTTCCCGCCGACACGGCCGGCCTGGGCTTCCAGTTCTTCCTCGAGGGCGACTACGCCGGCAAGTTCGACCGCACTCTCGATTTCATATCCCTCGGGGGCGGTGTAATCGGCAGTCAGGTGCAGGATCGCGTGGTATTCTCCTGGAGCAATCCCCAAACCTACACCGGCGATATGCAGGGTGAGATAAATCTGAGCAACAGCGGCGGATTCTATCGCTACTCCTTCCTTGATGATTCCTGGACGCAGTTCAACTCGGGTCTGCCTGCCAACCTGCCCTATACGGACATCAAGACGGTTGGCCAGTCCACTCGGAACCCGGGTTTGTTGATCGGGCAACTCAGCTCACGGGAATTCGTCCGTGGCTTGTGGCGATTCGATCCCGCGGCCTCGAGTTGGGCGCGAATCGCGGAGAATGATTTCCCGGACGGTCTGTGGACCGATTTCGGGGCGAATTCGATCGCCATATCTCCCTTGGACGACAACAATGTCGCGATCGCGACCCAGAAACACGGCATCATGGTCAGCCATGACGGCGGCGATACCTTCGTCGAGCACTCCACCGACATCGACAGCGGCTCCTGGTTCAACCGGCCGTCAAAGGTCGCCGCCTGGACGCCCGGCGGCGACCTGTTCGTCGGTATCCGGAATCTGGGGCTCTTCGTCTCGTACGACGCCGGAGATACCTACACTTTGCTGGACGGCCTGCGGGTGCCGAGCAGCTATCCCGATTACACGACTTATTCGACGCCGATCATCAACGACATCGTCGTCATCGATGATGATCATCTGCTGGTGGCCGTCGTCGATTACGGAATCTATGAGACCATCGACGGTGGAGCCAACTGGACCTGGGTCACCGAGAACCTGCTGGCGGATGTCGGTTCGAGGGTTTCCGCGTCGACGGTCTGCGTGGATCCCGACGACTCTTCGACCTACATCATCGGAACTTCCCAGCTCGGGCTGTGGCGAACCGATGACGGCGGTACTTCCTGGGCGATCGTGGGGGAGGAACTGCTGCCGGAGGAAGGCGTCACACCTCCGTTCGCGTCGGTATTCTTCGACCCCTCCGTTTTCGGCCGGGTGCTGGCTTCCGGGGATAATCTCGGCATTCTGGTGAGCAACGACAGCGGAGCTACCTGGGCCGGAATGCCGGATACTCCGACGATAGACAATTCCCTGTTCTTCGAGATGGCGGCTGACGGCAGCGGAGACTTGTTCTACGTCACCTACGGCGGCGGCATCTACGTACCCGGAACCCGCATGACTCTGAGCTCGACCATCATCCGCAACCTCACCGAGGCTGCCTACAAGGATCTGCAATTCGGATTGGATATCGGGTTCAGCGAAGGCCAGATCGATCCCGGCTCGGCGTTCCGGATGGTATTGCAGGATTTCCAGGGTTATGCGGTATGGCGCAGCAATATCAACGACCAGGAAAACATGCAGCTGATCGGGGTCTTCGATAAGAACAACCCGGAAACCTGCATCATCGGCTATTGCGGAGACGACGATTTCAGCTTCGAGCCCGGCTGCTTCGCCGAGAAGCGTTCCGCCTGCTTCGATTTCAGCAATCCCGATACGGTCCGGTTCTTCGACGCCGACATCTATGACGGGTTCGTCTACTACTACGCCGTGACCACCTTCGACTACGGCAACACATCGAACCTGAGCGAATCCGGCGGCAACCTGATCAACGACCAGCTGTTCTCGCCCCGGTTCAACGACGATCCGAACTCGTTCTTCAACCTCGTCGACGATCCCGAAGACCCGAGCACGATCGACGGCAACTTGATCCTGTACGAGGTCAATCTGGCTGCCAAGGACGCCCTGATGGGACCGGAGATCTATGTGGTCCCCAACCCGCTGCGCGAGGGTGTCGGCTTTCCCGAACTCAACGGTGAAATGGTCGAGTTCCGGAATCTGCCTCCCGAATCGAAGGTCAAGGTCTTCACGATCGACGGCGATCTGGTCGCGGATATCGGTTCCGATGCCCAGGAAGGTCATAACATCAAATGGGTGACCCGTAATCCGGACAACAAGCTGCTGGCTTCCGGCGTCTATATCTGGCGCGTGGAAATGCCCCAGAGGGAACCGTTCTTCGGCAAGCTGGTAATCATAAGGTGACCCGGGCCGGTTCCTGTATAGCCGTTGCACTTGAAATGAACGGCCTCGATAGCCTATCTTGGCCCGGTCTCACAGCCGGGCCAATTAACATCCCCGCTGGTCTTGCGAGACTGTGCCGCGGGCGATTCCAATCGCTTGGAAGTGGAAATCCGGGAGGAAAATGACAATGGCCGACAAGAAGGTTTACTTTTTTGGAAATAACGAGGCTGACGGCGGCGCCGAAATGCGCAATCTCCTGGGCGGCAAGGGAGCCAACTTGGCGGAGATGGACAGGCTCGGCATTCCGGTCCCGCCGGGATTCACTATCTCCACGCCCGTCTGCATCGAGTATCTGGACGATCCGAAAATCATCGAGTCCGTCAGGATCGAGGTCGACGAATCCATCGCCCATGTCGAGAAGGTGATGGGCAAGAAATACGCTGATCCCGCCGACCCCCTGCTCTTCAGCTGCCGCTCCGGCGCCCGGGTCTCGATGCCCGGTATGATGGACACCGTCCTGAACATCGGCCTCAACGACGAGACGGTTCTCGGTCTGATCAAGCAGACCGGCAACGAACGCTTCGGCTACGATTGCTATCGCCGCCTGATCCAGATGTACGGCGACGTGGTGATGGGAGTCGACGGCAGCCGTTTCGAGGACGCCATCGACGAGTTGAAGGAGAAGGTCGGAGTCGAGATCGACTCGGATCTCTCGGTCGACTCGCTCAAGGAACTGATTTCGGTCTTCAAGGAGATCGTCAAGGAAGAAACCGGCAAGGATTTCCCGACCGATCCCGTCGTCCAGCTCTGGGGCGGCATCGAGGCGGTGTTCAAGAGCTGGAACACCCCGCGGGCCATCAGCTATCGCAATCTCGAGCGGCTGCCCCACGATATGGGCACGGCGGTCAATGTCCAGACCATGGTCTTCGGCAATATGGGCGAAAACTCGGCCACCGGAGTCGCCTTCACCCGCGACCCTTCCAACGGCGAGAACTTCTTCTACGGCGAGTTCCTGGTCAACGCCCAGGGCGAGGACGTCGTGGCCGGAACCCGCACGCCCCAGGCCCTGAACAATCAGGGACGGGATGGGCTGCCCGAGGGGAGCCCCGTTCGCGATCTGCCCACCCTGGAAGAGGTCATGCCCGCGGCCTACGCCATCCTGGCCGGCATCCGCGATAATCTCGAGAAGCACTATCGCGACATGCAGGACGTGGAGTTCACGATCCAGGACGGACGCCTCTGGATGCTGCAGACACGCGGCGGCAAGCGTACCGGCCGCGCCGCTGTCCGCATCGCCGCGGAAATGCAGTCGGAGGGCCTGATGACGATCGAGCAGGCCCTGCTGGCGGTCAACCCCGAGCACCTGGACCAGCTTCTGCATGATCAGATCGACCCCGAGGCGACTGTCGAGGTTCTCGGCAAGGGATTGCCTGCCTCTCCGGGAGCCGCCCAGGGGACAGTGGTCTTTTCCGCCGATGGAGCAGTCAAGGGCAAGGTCGAGGGCCGCAAGGTGATCCTGGTTCGTCGCGAGACCAGCCCCGAAGACATCGACGGCATGAACAGCGCCCAGGGAGTGCTGACTGCCCGCGGCGGGATGACCAGCCACGCGGCGGTTGTCGCCCGGGGGATGGGCAAGCCCTGCGTCGCCGGTTGCGGGGATCTGCAGGTCGATTATGAAGCCGGAACGATGACCATCGGCGGCAAGACCTTCCGGGAAGGCGACGTCATCACCATCGACGGCTCCGCCGGCGCGATCATCAACGGCGAAGTGCCTCTGGTGGCGCCCAGCCTCGACGATCCGTATCTCAACCAGATCATGGAGTGGGCGGATCAGGTCCGCCGCCTCGGCATCCGCACCAACGCCGACACTCCGCACGATTCGCAGCAGGCGCGCGGCTTCGGCGCCGAGGGCATCGGCTTGTGCCGGACCGAGCATATGTTCTTCGGCGAAGAACGGATCAGCAAGATGCGCGAGATGATTCTCGCCGACAACGAGGCCGGCCGACGCAAGGCCCTGGCCAAGATCCTGCCCCTGCAGCAGGACGATTTCGAGGGTATCTTCCGGGCGATGGACGGATTGCCGGTGACGGTCCGCCTGCTCGACCCGCCCTTGCACGAGTTTCTGCCCGGCCACGAGATGACCGCCGAGATAGCCTCACTCGCAGCGGAACTCGGCGTTGACGTCGATGTGCTGGAGCGGCGTATCGACGGCCTGCACGAGATGAACCCGATGCTCGGCCACCGCGGCTGTCGTCTCGGCCTGACCTACCCCGAGGTATACGAGACCCAGGTCGAGGCCATCATCCGGGCCGCCCTGGCCGTGAAGGCCGACGGCGTGGACGTGAAGCCCGAGATCATGATCCCGCTGGTCGGTGCGGTGCGGGAACTCTCCGATCTGCGCAAGCGCACCGAGGCCGTGGCCAAGAGCGTACTCGCGGAGACCGGCGGCGAATTGGATTATCTGATCGGCACCATGATCGAGATTCCGCGCGCTGCCCTGTGTGCGGATAAGATCGCCGAATTCGCCGACTTCTTCAGTTTCGGCACCAACGATCTGACCCAGATGACATTCGGTTATAGCCGTGATGACGCCGGCGTCTTTCTCCCGGATTACGTGGCCAGCCGGATCCTGCCTTCGGATCCCTTCCAGCAGTTGGATCAGGAAGGAGTCGGGCAACTCGTGGCCATGGCCGTCGAAAAGGGCCGCGCCGCCCGGCCGGACATCCACCTGGGCATCTGCGGCGAGCACGGCGGTGATCCCAGTTCCATCGACTTCTGCCACCGGGTCGGACTGGATTACGTGAGTTGTTCGCCTTTCCGCGTGCCCATCGCCAGGCTGGCGGCTGCCCACGCCGCCATCCGGAACGGATGACGTGCATCTGACATGGGGTATCGCAGGGCCTGCCTGGCCGGCCCTGCTCTTGGTAATGGTGGCGGCGGTTCTCTGGATCCGCCGCCACTACCGTTTGACCGAGCCTCGTGTCCGGCCCGCCCGGAGATACCTGCTGACAACCTTGAGATCCGCCGCCGTCCTGGCGGCGCTGATCGGATTTGCCGTTCCCGCCCTGGTCAAGGATACGATTGAAATCCGACTTCCCGAAGTCGTCGTCCTGGTCGAGGATTCCGCCAGCATGGACATCGCCGACACCCCTGAGTCAGCCTCCCGCTGGGATCGGGCGTCGGAGCTCGCCGCGGGCGTCGATTCCCTGCTCGGTTTATCCGGACGCGATGTGGCGGTCGATTTCCTGCGTGGAAACGGGCTCGGCCCGACGGCGAATTGGTTGTCCGGGGCGGATGCCCGCCCGGTCAACGAAGGAACCGATCTCGAATCCCTGGTCGACGGCATCAACCGCCGCTGGTCGCGGCGACCGCTGCGCGGGGTCATCCTGCTGGCTGACGGCAATGAGACCGTGAGGCTGGGCACGGCGGCCGGGCCCGGACGTGCCGCCGGCGCCAGGACCCTGATCGTGGGGCTCGGCGATGTGGAAGGTCCGCCGGATCGGTTCATTCAGGATCTGCGTTATCCCGAAGTCGTTCATGCCGGTGACGAGGCTGTCGTCGAGGTCGTGATCGGCAGCCGGGGGTCGGCGACAGACGCTCCTTTCGTGTTGCGGTTTATGCGTGAAGGCGAACTGATCGCCGAGGTCGTCGGTCGTCATGAGGCGGCGGACAACCTGACCAGGGTCGAATTGCGTCTGCGGCCGGAAGAAGCCGGACTCGGGGTCTATGAACTGTCCGTTGATCCGTTGCCGGGAGAGAGGTACAGGGCCAACAACCGGGCCACCTTGGCTCTGGCGGTTCGCAAATCCCGTTCCCGGTTGCTCGTGCTGTCCGGGCGCAGCGGTTGGGATGTCCGATTCCTGGCGCAGGCAGCCGAAGCGGGGGATCGACTCGACCTCGATGTTGTCCATGCCGGGCCTTCGGGGCCGGTCCGGAATCCGGGAGCGCGGCCGTGGACTCCACCCCGCACTGCGGCGGACTGGCGGGAATGGGACGGCGTGGTCTGTATCGGTTGGTCCGGGCTCTCTGAGCGGATCGAATGGAACTCGCTGGCCGAAGCCGTGGCTCAAGGCATGGGACTGCTGGTCCTGGCAGCCGGCCAGAGGAGCGATCCGCCTCCGGCTTTGGCCGGGCTGTTGCCGCTGCGCCCCGGAATTGATTTCGGCGGCGGATTCCGGCCGGGCGGTTGGCGTATTTCCCCCTCGCCCGTAGCCGTTGGTCACCCCCTTCTGGATGGCGTGTCTATTCCGGTTGACGCTTCACGATCAGGGGAACCCTATTGGCTGTCTCCCCTGGAATCGGTGCCGGCGGTGTCTCCGCTGGCCGGAGCGACGACGGTCCTGGAGGCGGTGCCGGCTCCTGGCCGGGCCGGCGATTCCCGTCCCTTGCTGGTTTCCGGCGAGATCGCCGGCATCCGCTCGGCTTGGTTCGGCGGTCACCCGTTCTGGGAACTGGCTTTCTGGCAGCCGCCGGCGGTCATCCCTGACGATCTGCCCCACCCGATTTCCCGATTGGCCCGCAATCTGCTGGTCTGGACGGCCGAAGGGGATGTCCTGGCCGGAGTTTCGCTGGTGGGCCACCGGAACGTCTACGCCGAAGGGGAACGCATCAACCTCGAGGCTCGCCGCAGGGGGCTGACCGGTGTCGGAGGCGAGGCGCCGAAGGTGCTGGAGCTCAGGGCGGCCGCGGACAGCGCCGGTTCAGGCGGTATGACTTTCGGGATGACCCCCGCCGTGGGCGAGCCGGGATGCTCCACGGTGCTTCTGCCGCCGCTGCCGCCCGGCGAGTATGTGGCCAGGGCCACATCCGGCCGTGATGGTCGGACCGAAGGCAGGGAGCAGACCTTCGTCGTCACATCCCATTCGCAGGAAGAGATCCAGGTCCGCCAGGATCGGCGTCGTCTGCGCGATCTGGCCGCGGCGCTGGGCGGATCGTATCTGGCCGGAGACGATCCCGAGGCGTTGGCGGGAATCGGCGATTTCATCTCTCTGCTGGATCTGGAGCCGGAACCGGTGGCGAGGCACAGCCGCGAGCCGTTGTGGTCGGGCTGGAGCATACTGCTGTTGACGGTCGCCCTGCTGGCTGTCGAATGGATTCTGCGCCGGCGTTGGGGAATGCTCTAAAACCTGCCCATCGATCTTGTCCTCGGTGCCTGTTTCCTCCCGGATAGTGCAGCCTCGAATTGAACCGCGCCGGCAAGTTCCTGCTCCTGCCGCTGTTCGCCCTGCTGGCCGCGGCCGGCGCCGCATCGGCATCCGTCACCTTGAACGAGGTTCTCTACGATCCCGACGGACCGGATTCCGGATCCGAATTCGTGGAGTTGTACAACCCGGATCCGGACACGCTCTCCCTCGACGGTTTCGCCATCGAATTCGCCAACGGGGCGGACGGTCCGCTCTGGCGGGAGCGATGGCGCGGCGGCGCGGATCAGCGGATCCCGCCGGGTGGATTTTTCCTGATCGGGGATCGGAACTGGACCGGGCCTCCGGACGCGCAGGACACGGCGTCGCTGGCGTTGCAGAACGGCCCCGACGCCGTTCGTTTGATCCGCGACGGGATTCCCCAGGATCTGCTGGGATACGGTGATCTTGAAGATCCGGATCTCAGCGAGGGATCCGCTCATCCCGGCGCCGATTCCGGTTACTCGCTCTGCCGGCGTCCGGACGGAGGCGATACCGATGATAACGGCGCCGACTGGCGCCAGCGCGTTCCCTCTCCAGGCGCGGCCAATTTCACGGAATGGTCGATAGCGGTGGAGGGAGTTGTCTGGGAACCGCCGTCTTTGCCCGCGGCGGGCGCGACGGTGCAGATCAGCCTGCGCCTGGTCAACGACGGCCTCGTCGCCATTGCGCCGGGCCAGGCTACACTCAATCCGGTCGGGAGCGAATCGCAGGCCGTCGCCTACTGGCTGGACGGCTTGGCACCCGAGTCCGGCTGCTGGGTACGGCTGAATTGGATTCCCGCCGCGACCGGAGTCCATGAATTGGAGATCAGGGTCCCGGCGGCGGCTGCGGGGCCGGTCATGTCCATACCGCTGTCGCCTTTCCGGGTCGGCCCGACCGCCGTCCATCTCAGCGAAGTCATGGCGGCCCCGCCGACGGGCGCCTGCGAGTGGGTGGAATTGGCCAACGCCGGCAACGGTCCGGTCGATCTCGCCGGCTGGTCGCTCGCCGACGCGGACGGTTCCGCGTCCCAGTTGCCTGTTGTGTCGCTGGCTCCCGCAGATCGGTTGGTGGTTGTCCAGGATCTCACGAAGCACCTGCGGTGGACGGATCGATTGGCGGCCGACGGCGCGCCGGGCTCTGCCGATATGGTCGAGGCCGCGGCCGCCGCGCTGGAAATGCCAGGTTCCTGGCCCTCCCTGAACAATGCCCCGCCCGAATCCCGTGAATTCGCGGATCGGCTGCAACTGATCGATCCGGACGGTGTGGTGGTGGACCATCTCGTCATCGGCGCCGGCGGAACCTCGGCGCCGGCGGGACGCAGTCTCGAGCGTACGTCATGGATTCCCCTGGGAGATCCCGCGGTCAACTGGGGGCCGGCGACTATCGCCTGCGGCGGCACGCCCGGGCTACCCAACAGCAGATCCGAAGTCCGGGATTCCGATGCCGGGATGATCCTGTCGCCGAATCCCTGCCGGCCCGGCGAATCGGACGGAGCGTTGCGCCTGGCGTTCAGCCTGGAAGCCGGCGAACAGGGCTGGGACGCCAGGATCTTCGATGTCTGGGGCCGTCGCGTGCGCGACCTCGGCGGAGATATCCTGGGACCCGGGCGGCGCTGCATCCCCTGGGACGGACTCGATGATCAGGGCCGGCAATGCGCTGTCGGCGCCTACATCGTCCTGCTGGACCGGTTGGGATTCGACGGCGGCACCGTGCGTAGTGAAAAAGCGCTGGCGGTCATCGACGGCGGCACCGGGAATTGAAATCGCTGCGTGAGGGTGCGATGGGCCCTGCCGTCCCGGGTCTCGCCATGGTGGCCGTGATGCTGTTTTCGGTCACGCCGTCACAAGGAGGCGGCGTCAGGGATCTGTCCGACGGATGGCTCTGCACGCCGGCTTGGATCGGCGCGTTTATCGCATCCGAGCGGCCTGCAGGAGCAGAGCCGGGTTCTGAATCAAGCCGAAACACCGACGTCGGCGCGAAGGGTTGGCTGGCCGGCGGAGTGGGTTCTCTCTACGGGATGCCGGAATTGCCCCTCAGCTCGATATCCGCCCGATTCGCTGCTCGGGGATTGGTCTGGGCCATCGACTGGAACCGGCTCGGCTCGGATCTCTTCCAGGAGAACGTCTGCGAATTCGGACCGTTGCTCGGCTGCGGTCGCGGTTGGCGATTCGGCCCGGTCTTCGCGGTCGAGAGCGCAGTGGTCGGCAGGAGCACCTTCTCGCGTTCTACGTTCACGGGAATCGTTTTCTCCGGCACCGCGCCGCCTGGTTTGGCTGTCGATCTGCGGATGCGGACGGCCGTCGCCCCGGTCTGGCACTCGAGCCGCGGCCGTTATCGCTGGGCGTCGGTCGCGGGCATGGCCGGTTGCTGGGGTTGGGCTGTCGCGTTCGATCGCGTCCAGGACGGTCCGATCCAATTGCAGGCGGCGTTGTCCTGGCGGGTCGCCGAAGGCGTCTGCTGCGGATTGCGGGCTGATCCGAGCACCGGCACCTGTGGCTGGACGACTGCATGGCGGCGGGGAAGCTTATTGCTGCGGACCTCACATCTCGCCCATCCCGACCTGGGAGTGACCCATCGCTGGCAATGTGCCTTGTTGCTGGGCGGTTCCCGATGACGAGGGCGGTGTTGATCTGCTGCGTCGTGATTTTCGGATCCGGCGTGGCGGATTGCCGGCCGGCCCGGGCGGCAGGGGAGGATCCCGATCCCGAAACCCTGTCCCGTTTCGCCGAGGCGCTGGCCGACGGATCATTGAGCCTGGAGGATGTAGCTCGTGAAGCCGCCGTCGATTCCGGGGACCCGGGGCGGGACGCCGGAGCCGGAAGCGCTGTTCTGCGCCTCGGCAAAACCGCCGCCGGGATGTCGGGCAGCCTTTCCGCACGTTGTGAAATTTCCGGATTACTGCTGAAGGCGCGCCGCGGCCTGGGCCCTGACGCGGACCGTCCGGCGCTGAGCTTCAGCCGGACCGGCGGTACGTGGGGCGGGGTGGCCGGTGGTTTCGGCGTCGAACACGGATTCGGTTTGTTGGCCTCCGCTCCGGGACGTTGGCGTTCCCTCTCGGCCGGAGGATCCCTGGGGCCGGCCCGCCAAGGCTGTGATTCCTATGCTTCCGGCGAGGACGGCAAGGCTTTGCTCGGGGCTGTCGCGCTTTGGCGAAAAGGAGGATGGGAAGCCGCGGCGGCGATGGGCGACGGAGATCGACGCCGTCCGGATCCCCGCCGCAGGGGCAGCCGCCTGATAAGAGTCGCGTGGGCGGGAGATCAGAACGGTCCGGGACTGGCCTATCTCAGGGAGACCACGGAAACGGGTTCCGGGAGCAGTCTGGCGGTTTCAGTCGCCGGGTCGGGAGTCTCCTGTGACGCCGAGATAGCCTCGTGGCGGGATGCCGCCGCGGTTGCCGGCGCGCGGGCCTGGTCGGTCCACGCTTGTCGCAGGGGCCGCTGGGGGCTCTGTGAGGGAATGCTGGCCGGCGCCGGGAGGGGATATTCGCCGCCGCTGGGACGTCTGCCGGCTGTTTTGCCCGGTCCCGGCGGCCGGGGCTGGGCTCTGCGGTCGCGTATCAGGATCGCCCGGTCCACTTCCGCCTGCGGATTGATCAGCAGCGGCAACGATCGCGAAACAGGATCCGACGGTTCGTGGGAACGTAGCCGGGGGCGGATTGAATTCGCCGTCGAGACCCGGCCCCTTCCTGGTCTGGACGTTACGGCGCGTTGTCGCTGGGATCGGGTAGTCGACTCGGGAAGGGACGAGCGCATGACTTGGGAACCGCCGCGGCCCCGCAGGCGGGAAACCGGCTCCCGGTTGGTCCTGCGCGGTGAATACGGAGGCGATCCGGGCCGTGCCCGATTGACGATCACCACCGTCGGGCGGAGCGTTGACGACGCTGCCGCCGCCGCCGTGGAGCCCACCGCTCCGTCGAGTCGGCGCACGGTTGCGGAGGTGCGGTTCGACCGTCCTCTCGGTGAGAACCTGTCCCTGCGACTGGGCTCCGCCTGGGCCTGGGGGGATTGCGTCGATCTGGTGACGGCCTCGGCCCCGGCTGCCGGCATCGTCATGCCCCGGCATTGGGGCAAATGGTCGGCCGAGACCGCGGTCGGACTGGACCTGCGCCGCGGACGGGGCCGTTTCCGGCTCGCCGTCCTGCAGCGCCGTGCCGTTCCGGACGCTGGAGAGGCGTCCCGGATCGAGTTCCATCTGATGTTATCCTCACCATTTCCGCTGCCCCTTTGACGAACTCTGCCGCATCGCCTAGGATTGGGCTTTCAATCCGGGTTTCCGCCCGGATCCGTAGTCCTGTCCTTGTCCAGAGGGGAATCTACCATGCTGGCCAAGCGAATGCAGAGGTTGGGGACCGAGACGGCGTTCGTCGTATTGGCGAGAGCGAAGCAGTTGGAGGCGACCGGGCGCGATATCGTTCATCTCGAGATCGGCGAACCGGATTTCGACACCCCGGCGCATATCATCGCCAGCGCTGTAAAGGCGTTGCAGAACGGCAAGACACATTACGGACCGGCGGCGGGCCTGCCTGATGTCCGTCAAGCCATCGCCGACTACATCGCGAAGGACAGGGAGATCGACGTCGGGGCGGATAACGTGGTCGTTACCCCGGGCGGCAAGCCGATCATGTATTACGTGATGACGGCGCTGGTCGACGAGGGCGACGAGGTGATCTACCCGAACCCCGGGTTCCCGATCTACGAATCGGTGATCAACTTCCTGGGCGCCAAGCCGGTGCCGCTGAAACTGGACGAGGCGCGCGGGTTCAACTTCGCGGTGGAGGACCTGGCCGCGCTCGTGACCAAGCGGACCAAGCTGGTGATTCTCAACTCGCCGCAGAATCCAACCGGGGGCGTGATCTCAGCCAAGGATCTGGACCGGATAGCCGAACTGGCGGTGCAGAAGGATTTCTATGTGCTGAGCGATGAGATCTATTCCCGGATCATCTACGACGGAGAGCACGATTCGATAGCCACGCGTCCCGGGATGCTGGACCGCACCATCATTCTCGACGGTCATTCCAAGACTTTCGCGATGACCGGTTGGCGGCTCGGCTACGGTGTCATGCCGGTCGATCTGGCCGAAGCGGTGGCCATGCTGCAGACGAACTGCACCAGTTGCACCGCTACCTTCACCCAGATCGCCGGCGCGACGGCGCTGACCAGCTCCTTCGACGAAGTCGAGCGGATGGTGGAGAAGTTCCGCGAGCGCCGCGACCTGTTGGTCGACGGGCTCAACGACATTCCGGGCATATCCTGTCTGCGTCCCAAGGGGGCTTTCTACGTCTTTCCGAACATCAGCGGCCTCGGGCGCGGCAGCGATGATATCGAGCACCTGCTGCTCGAGAAATACGGAGTCGCCGCGCTCAGCGGGACGGCCTTCGGCGATTATGGCGAAGGCTATCTGCGGTTCAGTTATGCGAACCATACGGACGCGATCTCGACCGCGCTCGAACGCGTGGCCAGGATGTCGGCCGACATCGTCTGATCCCGAAAATCTGCATGACGGCGCCGCGCCACCGGGCGCGGCGCCGATATTCAGGCAACAGGGATATGAAGGAGAAGAACAGAAATGACCCGTCGTCGATTCGTGATCGCTCTCGGGGGCAACGCCATCATACCCGTCGGCAAGAAGGGCACCTACCTGGATCAATACCAGGTCACCAAGGACACCATGAACCAGGTCGCCGAACTGTTCGGCCAGGGACATCAGGTAGTAATCACCCATGGCAACGGGCCGGTTGTCGGCAACATCTTCCTGCGCAACGACGCCGGCTTCGAAAAGTACGGCATCCAGCCGATGCCCCTGTTCGTCTGCGGCGCCGATTCCCAGGGCGGCTTGGGTTACATGATCCAGCAGAACCTGCAGAACGCGCTGAAGATGAAGGGATTACAGGCCCCGGTGGCCACCGTCGTCACCCAGGTGCTGGTCGATCGTGAAGATCCCGCATTCGCCAATCCCACCAAGCCGATCGGACCGTTCTATACCGAGGAACAGGCGTTGCAGGCCGAGAAGGACTTCGGCTGGACGGTGCGGCCGGATTCCAATCGCGGCTGGCGACGGGTGGTCCCGAGCCCGATGCCGCAGAAGGTCGTCGAGTACGAGGCCATCCGCATCCTGATCGAGTCGGGCGCCCTGGTGGTGGCCTGCGGCGGCGGCGGCGTGCCGGTGGCGTTCTGCGAGGACGACAAGATCGAGGGCATCGACGCCGTCATCGACAAGGACCGGGCGTCCGAGTTGCTGGCCGAACTGATCGGCGCCGACACCCTGGTCATCATCACCCAGGTCGAAAAGGTCAGCCGCGGTTACGGAACCCCCGAGCAGCAGGATCTGGATGTCATCACGGCGGCGGAGGCGAAGGTCATGCTCGACGCCGGCGAGTTCCCGGCCGGCAGCATGGGGCCGAAGATCGAGTCCGCCCTCAAGTTCCTGGCCGGCGGCGGCCGCGAAGTAGTGATCACCGATCCCGGGAATCTGCTGGCCGGAGTCAGGGGCGAGACCGGAACCCGAATCGTGTCTTGAGCCGAGTTGCTGCACCAGGAGAACCAATGAGCGAGACGATCCTGATTGTGGGTTCCGGCGGCAGGGAACACGCGTTGGCCCTGCGTCTGGCGCAGTCGCCGTCGCGCCCCGCGGTTTTCGCGGCGCCGGGCAATCCCGGCACCGCCGAATCGGCCGTCAACGTGGCAGTGGATCCGGCCGACCACGGCGCGGTCGTGGAATTCTGCCGGGCCCGTGGCGTGACCCTGGTCGTCGTCGGTCCCGAGGATCCTTTGATCGCCGGACTCGGCGACGATCTGCGCGCGGCGGGGATCGACGTGTTCGGCCCCGGTTCGGACGGCGCCCGTCTCGAGGGCGACAAGGAATTCGCCAAGCAGATCATGGCCGCAGCCGGTGTCCCGACCGCCGATTACGTCGCGTTCACCGACAAGGCGGCTGCTCTGCGGTACGTGGAAACGGCGGCCTGCCCGTTGGTCATCAAGGCCTGCGGCGCCGCCCAGGGCAAGGGAGTCGCGGTCTGCGCCGACCGGCGCGAAGCGGTCGCTCATCTGGATCTCTGCTTCGAAGCCGACGCCTTCGGCGAGGCGGGACGCCGGGTGCTGGTCGAGGAATGCCTCTGCGGCCCGGAACTGTCGGTGCTGGCGGTGACCGACGGCGAGGATTTCGCCTTGTTGGCCCCATCGCGGGACCACAAGCGGGCGGGGGAAGGGGATACCGGTCCGAATACCGGCGGGATGGGGGCGTTCGCACCCGTCGCGATCGAAACGGGCCTCGGCCGGCTCGTGTCCGCCGGGATCGTGACTCCGGTGCTGGCTGAATTGAAGCGGCGGGGCGTTTCCTATCGGGGAGTTCTCTACGTCGGTCTGATGCTGACCGCGGACGGTCCCAAGGTGCTGGAGTTCAACTGCCGCTTCGGCGATCCCGAGACCCAGGTCGTGTTGCCCCTGCTGCGCTGCGATTTCGCGGGGCTGCTCGCCGCCGTGGCCCGGGGGAAGTTGGGCGGTTTCGTCGCCGGGCAGGACGCCGCGGCAGCCGGAGCCCCCGCCGACTGGCCGGGAGCACGGTTGACCGATTGGAATCGGGCCGCTGCCGTGGTGGTCGCCGCGGCCGGCGGATATCCCGGGCCGTATCGCAAAGGTGATCCGATCCATTTGCCGCCGCAGTCCGATCCGGATCGTTGGGTCGTCCAGGCCGGCACTCGTTTCGAGGACGAGGAACTGCGGACAGCCGGCGGACGGGTTCTCGGGGCGGTCGGCTCCGGACCGGATTTCGCGGCGGCGTTGGCGCAGGCCTACGATCTGATCGCGGACATCGAATTCGCGGACATGTACCATCGACGTGATATCGGGGCGGGTTACGCGGACTGATCCGGATCCCGAACCGCAAGAAAGGGGTGGCGATGCCCACCGCAAGCAGGAAATCCAAGCCGGCGGCGGCCGTCAACAGGGTGCTGGTCATCCTCGGCAGCAAGTCGGATCTGCCGATCGTCGCGGGCATGATCGAACTGCTCGATCGGTTCGGCATAGCTCACGGCGTCGAAATCGCGTCGGCGCATCGCCAGCCGGATCGCCTGCGCCGGATCGTCGCCCGCGCCGAGAAGCAGGGAACCGAGATATTCGTGGCGGTGGCCGGGATGGCGGCCCATCTGCCCGGAGTGGTCGCCTCGTTGACCGCGCTGCCGGTTATCGGGGTTCCGGTCGCGGCGGGGCCGCTCGCCGGAGTGGACGCCCTGCTCTCGATCGCCCAGATGCCGGGCGGAGTGCCTGTCGCGACAATGGCCGTCGGTTCCGCCGGCGCCAAGAACGCGGCCGTGTTCTCGGCCCGCATCCTGGCTCTCGGCGACAAAAGGATAGCGGCCGCCGTGCAGGAGTATCGCAAAGAGCTGGCCCGCGGAGGCAGGTAGATCATGTCGCTCCCGGCGCTCGGTCCGGATGAACTGGTCGTCAAGCTGCGCGAGGGGGCGGTGGTGCTGATGCCCACCGACACTCTGCCCGGGCTGCATTGCCGCGCCGATTTTCCGGATGCCGTCGCTCGGGTCTGCGCCCTGAAGGGACGTGATGCGACCAAACCCCTGCTCGTTCTCTGCGCATCCATCGCCGACGCGGTCGGTCTCTGCCCCGGGACCGACGACCGCGCCCGCAGCTACGCATCCCGCTGTTGGCCGGGGCCTTTCACCCTGGTGATGCCCGCCGGGCCCTTGGTGCCGCCGGCCGCCACCGGAGGGCTCGGCACCGTGGCGATCCGGGTTCCGGGTCTGGAATCGCTGCGCCGGCTGGTTGCGGCGGTCGGCGCCCCGCTGGTTTCGACCAGCGCCAATACCGCGGGACAAGAGCCGGCGACCGACCTGGCCGAGGCCGTCAGGCGCTTCGGCGGCAGGGTCGACGGTATCGCCGATTCAGACAGGTCGGACATCACCGCGACCAATGCGGCAACCGGGTGCGCGTCCACCCTGATCGATCTGACAACCTGGCCTCCCCGGGTGCTGCGCCCGGGGACGGAGCCGCCGCCGGATCCAAATCCGGACTGATCTGGAACTTGGCGATTCTCAATATCTTACGACTGTCGGCATGTCTTGACGGTGATGGGGGCAGCCTCTACCTTTGACTTTTGTAGGAGGCGGCTTGGGGACGGCGGTACTTTTCTTCTGCGCCGGCAATACCTGCCGCAGCCCGTTGGCTGCGGCGATGGCGGTCGCTCGCCTCGGAAAGTATGGAGTCGATATCGTTTCGGCCGGCCTCCACGCTTG
>CAZYDJ010000008.1:0-43058 GCA_964646035.1 uncultured Fibrobacteraceae bacterium
GGGTTCCTCCGCATCGTGGCCGACGATCATGGCCCCGTAATCCTGAAGCGCCGTCGGGACCAGCACCGCATCCGCTCCCAAGCCCGCGCTCACCACGTCGATATCCGCCGGCTCCGCCGTATCCGCGAAGAACAGCGAGTCACCCAAGGCGTGCGGATGGTTCAACAAAGGATGATCCTCGGCATCCGCCGCCGCCACCATCACTCCCGGTTCGTCGAAAAACCATGAATTGATGTGCAGAACGTCGAAGATGAAATCCAGGTATCCGTTCGTCGTAAACGCCCAGTGTCCCAATTCTCCGCCCTCGGCCAGCAACCTGCCCCCGTCCGCAGTCCATAGTCCCAGCAAATACCGCACCGCCGGCACCGAGGCGGGATAGGGATTGTTGCCGCTGGCCAGCGCAACGAAATGCAGGTCCGCGAAATCCTCCGGAACGAGATCCGGGGACTCCACGATCCTGGTCCGGAATCCCGCTTCCGCCAGCAATCGACCAAGCACGCAATCTCCGTAACTTCCGGTGTCGTCGATCACCAGAACGGTCCCGCGCTGCGCCACGACCGACAGGGAAAACGGTCCCAGTTCCGTGGAGTTGGCGGCGGCCGCGGCATCGACCGCCCGAACCGAGTATTCGACAACCGACCCCGCCGCGATCCAATCCGCTTCGATGGGGAAGGATGATGCGAAAACCCCGTCACCCAAGGGCGACAAATCGAAGCTACCCTGTTCCCCGCCGTTGACGGAATAGACCGCCTCGACAATGTCCAACCCCAGGTTATCCGAGGCGTTCACCGTGACCGTCGCCGGCCATAGGAAACGTGGCTGATCCCATAAAGGCTCGTGAGCCAGCAAAGGCGGGGTCAAGTCGGGGCCGACCGCGAAAGAGAAATAATCCGCGGGCGCTGATTCAGGCCAGGCACTGATATTGCCGCTGTCATCGGCGGCGCTCAGATAATAATCGATGGTGGATCCGTTGACCGCCCCCGGCATTTCAGCGGTATGCAGATCACCCTCGGCAGGCAGCATGACGGTCTGCTGCCACGAGCCGCCGTCGGTCCGGTAATGCAGTTGGATTCCACCGGAAGCCAGGCCCAGATAACTGGTTATCTCCGCCGCCACGACATAGGGGCCGGCAGTGTTCTCGGTATCCGGCAACGGATCGTGGTCGAATCGCGCGCCGAAGTACCTGAGTGCGGCCAGCGCATCGATGATGCCCCAGCCGTAATCGTTGTCCGGTGCGCCCGCGTGGTCCGCCGTCTGCCGCAAGGCCTCGCGGATCTGGATGGGAGTCAGCCCCGGAAGCCGCGACAGTATCAGCGCGATAACACCGGTGGTCTGGGGACAGGAGAAGGAGGTTCCGCTGACGTAGAGATAACCCAGATCATCGAAAGGATTGACGACGTAGTTCCGGACTCCTCGGGCGGCGATATCCGGTTTGATGCGCCCGTCCGCCGACGGCCCGGGGGACGAGAAAGAGGAAATTGCTCCGGCCTCATCCACCGCGCCGACCGCGATAACGCTGTCGCCGTCGGCAGGGGCCAGGATATGGCCCCAGTCGTTGTCCCTATCGTTGCCGGCTGAATTGACGACTATCACGCCCTTGTCGACGGCCAGATCCGCGGCGATCGTGCAGGCGGCCGTATTGCCGTCCAGATCGCTGAAATCGTACCAGTCCCGGTAGCCGAGCGAACTGTTGACGATATCTACGCCGACGGATTCCAGCCATTCGATGCCGGCGACCCAGTTGTCCTCTTCGATGGCCGATTCGGATCCGGTTTCTTCGGTCTTGGCCAGCACGAAGCCGGCATCCGGCGCCACGCCGACCAGACGGCCTTCCCACCTGCCGCCGATGGTGGACAAGGTCATCGTGCCGTGGCTGTGGGCATCCCAGGGATCATCGACTTCGTTCTCGACTATCGGGTCGGCGTTGACGAAATCCCATTTGTCGAAGACATCCACATCCGCGAGAGCCTGGTGGGTGGTCTTGAAACCCGAGTCCAGCATTCCGATCAGCACCCCGGCGCCGGTGATCCCCAGTTCGTGAACCGCGGGCACATTGATCTGCTGGAGCTCGGATAAGCTGCTGCCGTAGTCGTAGGTCTCGGTCACGACGGTCCGGGTGGCCGCCGATGCGGCGCCAGGCTCGGCATTCGCCGCTGATCCCGCTGCGGATCCCGTGATCTCGCCGGGGCGCGCTCGTTGTCTCACCAGTGTGATCTCGGCCACGCCGGGCAGTTCCGAAATGAGAGCCACTTGCCGGGGAGTCGCATCGCAGCTGACCGCGTTGAGCCAGCGGCTCTCCCGCCGCATCAGTGCGCCGGTTCCGGCGACGGCCCTGGTGTAGGGTGCGTGGATCGGCAGATCGGTGAAGTCCACCAGTTCAGCCTTGCCCTCCCCGGCCATCTTCGCCCGCCGGGTCCGCGATCTGGATCCGAGTTCGGACTCGGCTCTGGCGAGAGCCCGCGACATGCTTTTCTCGCCTGCGCCGGTCCCGTCCAGGCCCTTGTCGCTGAACCTGACCCAGACCCGCAACCTGCCCGTGGGCAGCCGCGGCTCGGCGCCGGGATCCGAAAGAGTGCGTTCCACCCCGCGTGAAATCACGGGGCGATCCTTTGCGGGAGCAGCGTCGCAAATCGACGCCGCCGATGCCGAGAGAATCAGCAGCACTGCGATCAGGGCCGGTCTGTAGCGGCTGTCCCATTGCGATGAAAACGCTGCTGCGCACCGCATTCCGGGGCCATGCATGATATTCTCCGTTCTAACGGCCTGTTCTCGGGCCTGCGGGCATCGTAAACTGTCTACATCACCAAGAAACGGACCCCGGGGTCCGATCACAACCCCCACACCGTACCGGTTCCCCTGTTGCCGCGCCGCCTCGGTTTGAAAAATCCGCTATGATTACAGCCCGGATCAGCAATACCTTACAGTGGTTGCGGATCCGGCCGATCATCGGCCTGGACAGGCAAACCCCGGAAATCGCATCCGAAAAGACCGGAGAACAGACAACAGGGAGGCCGGAAAACGGCATGACCAGGAAAACCAAGATCGGCCTGGCCCTTGGCAGCGGCGGAGCCCGCGGCTTGGCCCACGCCGGCGTTCTGGCGGCTCTGGAGGAAGCCGGACTGAAGCCCGACTTCATCGCCGGCACCAGCATGGGCGCGATAGTCGGTTCCGTCTATGCGGAGAGGCCGGATTCCGTTCGCGCCTGGGAGAGGCTTTCCGCCTTCGCGTGCGACCCCGATTTCCTGGCCACCTGGGAGCCGTACATCGCGAAAGGTTCCGGCGACGAGGAGAACGGCGGCCGGCTGCACGGCATGCTCGACTCGCTGAAGAAGAAACTCATCGCCATCAAGACAGCCACTCGTCCCTCCCTGGTCGAGGCCGAAGCGCTGCGCCGTCCGTTGGCGGCAACGCTGAAATCGCGCAGCTTCGAGGAGTTGGAAATCCCCTTCGCCGCGGTGGCCGTGGATCTGCTGTCGGGAGAGCGCGTCGTGTTCCGGGAGGGGAATCTGCTGGACGGGGTCTACGCCAGCAGCGCCATCCCCGCCGTATTCCCGCCGCTCCAGACCGGCGGCCGGCTGATCTGCGACGGGGGCGCGCCGTTCCGGGTTCCGGTCGAAACCTGTCGCGAGATGGGAGCCGATTTCGTGATCGCCGTGGACATCCCGGCCTTCAAGAACGACAAGGCCGAGTTCAAGACCGGCATCGATCTGATCCTGCGCAGCGACACCATCGCCCGCCTGCGCCTGAACCGGTTCGTGATGGCCGGGGCTGATCTGATAATCGAGCCCGCGGTCGGATCCTTCCACTGGGCCGACTTCCGGGCAGCGGATTCGTGCCGGGCCGCGGGATACGCTGCGGCGCAGAAGATGATCCCCGAACTACGCAAGGCCATAGCCGACCGTGAAAGTCCCCTGGCCAGGATCAAACGCTGGTTCGGCCGCGGGAATCGACCAGGCCGGTTCGATCAGTGATGTCCCCCCCACATCTTCTCGCCGGCGGTCACCGACACCGGTAGATCGTTTCCGTCGGGCGGCAACGGGCAGGTGGCGAAGTCCGTGAACACGCAGGG
The DNA here is from genome assembly GCA_964646035.1 of uncultured Fibrobacteraceae bacterium. Lineage (GTDB taxonomy): Bacteria > Krumholzibacteriota > Krumholzibacteriia > LZORAL124-64-63 > LZORAL124-64-63 > CAYLMM01. The sequence goes on from CAZYDJ010000008.1 coordinate 4,070, forward strand.
CGGGTTGACGGCCAGGTTGAAGTCCAGGATCACATTCCCGTCGGCGTCAGGCGGATCGGCAGTGAGGAAACGGCCGCCGCCGTATGTGGAATAACCGGTGGTTCGATCCGAGAAGACAATGAACAGGGGCTCCCCCGGCGCGCCGATGGGGGTCAGACGGCATTCGCTGCCTTCGCGATCGAAAACGAGCACTCCGGGGCTTTGCTCCTCCACCAGCCGGCCGAGAACATCCGGCACCATCACTACCCGGTCCGGTTCGCCGGCTTCGAGACGGGCCTTCACCCGCCACTGCGCATCGACGCGAAACCGCTCGACACCCCGGAAATTCCGGCGGACTTCGCTGTCGCTGTCCTTGACCCTCAGGTACAGCCGCTCCCCTCTGGCGATGACGTGGAAGCTGATCGTTCCGCAACGCAGGACCGTGGGGTCGCCGGCGGCGTCTGTGGCCATCGCGACCTTGGCCACGCGTCCGCCCGAGCTGTCGGAAACGCTGACGACTTCGGCCGCGGGATCGGCCGCGAATTCCATCCCGTCCTGGTCGACGATCAGCACACCCAGTCTCGACGGCGCGGATTCGATCAGCCGGACGTCCGTCCCCTCGGCCGAGCCCACGGTGTTTTCTCCGACGGCCAACGGATGCAGGCCGACCGGGGTCAACCAGCCCGACTCTCCGAGCAGTCTCTCGATCCGCCCGGCGTGCCAATCATCAACTTCGCGGACGTAATCGGCTTCGGTGCGCCGGGCGCATCCGGAAGACAGGAAAGCCGCCGCCAGAGCCGCTACGGCCAGGACACGGAGCAGAATTCCGGATCCACGCATCGCGATGCCTCCACTCGACCACCAGCACGACCTGTCGGCCGCCGGGGTCCGAAATGCCGGCGGGGCGACGCCGGTAGCGCCGCCCCGCTGTTCCTGCGACCGGGCCGCCGTCGATCCCGACGACAAGCCCGACGGCCGCCCCGCCAGGACGGCCTACATCGGCGAGAAGCCCTGGTCGGCCCAGTACTCGGCCTGCATCATCTTCTCCAGCTCCATCAGCTGCTCCAGATGACCGACCTCCCATTCGCTGAGCCAGGTGAAGAGCTGCTTCAGATCATCATCCTCCGCCACCGCGGCCTGCTCCCGATAATAGGCGATGGCCTTGTTCTCGAGGTCGCAGCCGATACTGACGACGGCCAGCTCGAAGGTGCCGCGCTTGATCGATTTGCGGAAACCGTCGTCGATCACATGGCCGGCGCCGTGATCCAACTCGGCGGGATGCATCACGCTCAGATCGATGCTGCCGTTATTCAGCAAGCTCTTGTGCTGGGCTTTGAGCAGCGCCACGTGTTCGTCCTCGTCCTTGGCCAGCGCCTCGAACATCGCCTTGGCCGAAGGATCCTGGGTCTGGGTGGCAGCGTGGGAATACAACTGCTGGCCCTTGATCTCGGTCATGATGGCGTCCTTGACCGCCTTGATCATATTCTCCGTTTTCGGATTGCTCATTGCTTTCTCCCTCATCGATGGAATTGTGCGCCGGCTCCGCGGCGGCGCGCGGCCTGTCCGATCAGAACAAGCTGACGTGGAAATAGCGCTTCGGCCTCGCCTTCACATCGGCGATCAGATCCCGGACCGCCGTGATGGTGGACTCGGCCTGTGCGTATAGCATTTCGTCCTTCAGGATACGCCCCGCCGTCCCCTCGCCGTTCTCCAGCCTCGCCAGAACGACCGCCAGGCTTTCCCCGGCTCGGTTGAGACGGCCGGTAAGCGTGTCGGCCTGCGCCGCCGCGCTGCGGGCGTCGGCCAGGGCCAGGGCCAGCGTGCTGTCCGGGCCCGCCACCAGGTTGTTGATGGCCGCCGTCGTCCGCCGCATTTCGGAGATCAGATCCTTCAGGTCGGGCGCCAGATCGGCGGTCGTGGATTCCAAGGTGCGCGCCGCCCCCTTGGCCGCGATCAGGGTGCTGTCCACCAGCCCCTGCTCCCGCAGGTTGGCCAGCAACTGCTTCAACTCGGTGGTGATCTCCTTGGCGTCCTGGATCGAATTGCTGGCCTGTGCGGTCAGAACCGTCAGGTCCGCATCGGCGACTCCTTGGAAATAATATCCCTCGTCGGCGGGCTCTCCGCCGCCGGGATTGATGTCGATGATCTTTTCTCCGACGATGCCGATGGTCTGCAGGTGGATGTCGGCGTCCTTGCGCAGATCGGCGTTATCCTCGACGTGGAACGTTACCCGCACCAGCCCGTCATGCAGCTCGAATCCGTCCACCGCCCCCATGCGAATGCCGCGAACGTTGACCCGATCCTCTTTCTGCAGGCCGCTGACCGCTTCGAAATCGACCACGTAGCTGATCACTCCGCCCGAGAAGCGGACCTGCTTGAGCCAGAGCAGCCCGAAGATCAGCAGCAGCGAGGCCATCAGCACGATCGCCCCGACCTGGATATCCTTCTTCGTTGTTTTATCGGCCATAATACTCTCCGGGGCGGTCGGCCCGCCGGTTCAAAAAACGCTCAGGGGCCCCCGGGCGTTGCCGTCGATGAACTGCCTCAGCGCCGGATGATCGGTTTCCTTGGCGTTGGCCACCGTATCCGAATGGATTATCCTGCCCTCGCTGAGCATCGCGATGCGGTCGCCGATCTTGAAGGCGCTGGCCATGTCGTGGGTCACCACTATCGAAGTGACCTGCAACTCCGACTGGAGCTTCAGGATGAGATCGTTGATCGCGTCGGCCGTGATCGGGTCCAGTCCCGTTGTCGGTTCGTCGTAGAGGATGTAGTCGGGCCGCATGGCGATAGCCCGCGCAAGGCCCGCCCGCTTCTTCATCCCGCCCGAAAGTTCGGCGGGATACTTGTCTTCGATGTCGGCCAGGCCGACCACGCCCAGGCAGCTGCATGCGGTCTCCCGCACATCCCGCGGCGACATCCCGGAGTGTTCCTTCAGACCCAGCCCGACATTCTCGCAGATGGTCATCGAATCGAAAAGAGCGGCGCCCTGGAAGAGCATCCCGAACCGCTGGCGCAGTTCGTAGAGTTCGCGGCTTTGCAGATTCGAGATCTCGGTGCCGTCGATCCAGATCTCGCCGGCGTCCGGTTCCAGCAGCCTGATGATATGCTTCAACAGAACCGACTTGCCCTCGCCGCTGCGCCCGATGACCACCACTGTTTCGCCGCGGTCGATGGACAGATCCAGCCCTTCCAGCACCCGATGGCCCTGAAAGCTCTTGGAGAGACCGCGGATGCGGATCCCCTCGTGGCCGGCGGGATCAGCGACGCGATTTTTGGACTTCGGGGCTGTCGAAAGCATTGCGAACCTATTCGAAGACCAGTTGGAACAGCAGCGTGGCCAGCAGATAATCAGCTACCAGTACGCTGAGACAGCTCGAGACCACGGCCATCATGGTGGCGTTGCCGACCCCCTCGGCTCCGCCGCGAGTATTGAACCCGTGATAGACTCCGGCCAGGGCTATGATCCCGCCGAAGAAGAATGACTTGATCAGGCCGCCGGCCAGATCCGGAGTATCGAAATATGCCAGGATTCCGGATTTGAAGGTGCTGGCAGTCACATCCAGAGTCATAATCGAGATCAGATAGGCGCTGAAGATGGCGATCGTGTCGGCGAAGATGGTGATGACCGGAATCATCAGCACCGCGGCGACGAAGCGCGGCATCCCCAGGTACCGGACGGGATCTATGGCCATCACCTGCAGCGCGTCGATCTGCTCGGTCACCTTCATCGTTCCGAGTTCGGCGGCGTAATTGGCGCAGAGGCGGCCGCCGATGATCAGTGCGGTCAGCACCGGTCCCAGCTCGATAAAGACGGTCTTGGAAACCACCGTGCCGAGAAATTGCATCGGCACATAGGCCTGCATCTGGTAGACGGCCTGAACGGCGGTCACGGCCCCGATGAAGACCGAAGTCGTGATTATCAGCGGCAACGACCCGACGGCCACCACATGCATCTGTTCGAGAATCTGGCGGCGCATTTTCCAGGCGGAAGGGATCTGGGCCAGGATATCCCGCAAAAGCAAGGCTCCGCGGCCCGCGCCGGCGAGAGAATTGATGGTGCTACGGCCTATGTTCGCAGTCATTGAAGTCATGGTCGTGAGAATATATACGGCCTTGGCGGGGGTGTCCACATGCGCGCCGGAATATCTGGACCATCCGTTTCCGGCAGTAGGGGCCGGGTCGTGAATATCCAGTCATATTATGAGCGTCGCTTATTTGGACGGCCTAATACTATATATATGTTGCGCATTTCGGCGGCCTGTCCCGCCGCGGAATCAACCCTCCCGGAAAGGAATGGTCAATCGATCAGATGTCCCCGGAATCGACGTATTCCAGCATCCCGCGGATCGATTGACTACTGAAGGACAGTTCCCGCGTCTGAATATCCGCTGGCAGATCGCTGAAAGGTGCGTACCACGGATCGACCTTCAGCAGGCGCTCGTGGATGCGCCGATCCAGATCCGCGCCCCGGCCGATCGCGCTCTGTTCACGTATCGCCGACACCCAGATTTCGAGCTGGTCCCGGGCCGCTTGCAGAACCTCTGCGGTGCGGCCTTCGACCATTCCGTAATGTGCCATCGCCAACCGATCCGGCAGGGGATCCAGGGCGAGAAGCCGGTCGATCGAGGTCAAAGCCGTTTCCAGACGGAAGCGCGGCGGAGTGGCGGGGCGCAGGTAGAGCCGGTTGTCCGGCAAAGGATAGCGGGTGCCGGCGGCTTCGCCGACGAAGAGGATCCCGTCACGGACATAGCATTGGTGATGTGCGGCGTGGCCCGGCGTCGGAACGACCGTGAAACCCCGTCCCTTCAATTCGGCGACCGGGGCGATGCGGTCGGCCGGCACCGGGGCAGGCTCTCCGTAGGCCGCGGCGACCGGGCCGAGCACCTTCAACGATCCCGCCCACAATCGGGCCGGCTCGATCAGGTGGGACGCGACGGAATCCATGCAGACGACCCGGGCCCCGGGATAGGCTGCCAACACCGCCGAAGCAGCGCCGCCGTGGTCGAGGTGGATATGCGTCAGCAGAACATAATCGAGTCTTGCGAAGCCCAGCACGCCCAGTTTCTCCACCAGGAATCCGCCGGTGCTGGCCGGACCCGGATCCACTATGTAGGATGTGTCGCCGGCCGGAACCGCCCAACAGCTGATGAACCGTCTCTGCCCGGGCAGCTTCTGGTCGAGATCGATCAGATGTGGAATCGTCATCACATCACCTCCCCGCCCCGGATCGGGGCGCGGGTTCCAAATAACAAGATCAGCCGACCGGGCGCCAGCACGGGCCGGCGTCCACGGGAAAACAGAACTATTCCGAGCCGGCGGGCCATGCGATCATACCGCTGTCGTCGGGTTCGCAACCAGTCCGGGAGGGACGATGAGAATCGGTAAAAAAAGTTATCTGCTGGCCACGGCGCTCGTTCTGATCGTCGTGGTCGTCGCCGGCGGTGCCTTCCTGCGACAGAAGATCCTCACCTACCACGCCGACACCTGGCTGCCCAACTACTTCGCCGGATCGCATACCAACGATCTCGACCGGCTCGACGGCGGCCATGTCATGTTCCTGATCTCCGACCACCATGAGCCGGGCAGCGACGCTGCGGGTACGCGCATCGGCGCCGAGTGGTGCGACCGGTACCGGGATTCCCTGGCCCGCGTCCGGGACGATTACGACAATCCCTTCCGCTACACCTGGTTCTACCCCTACGATCACGCCAACTCCGACGTGGTGCTCCAACTCAACGAATTGGTCTACGACGGCCTCGGCGAAATCGAGTTCCACTGGCATCACGGACGTGACGACAACCTGACTTTCCCGGCCAAGCTCGCCGGCGGCGTCGAGTGGTTCACCTCGCACGGGTGCATGCTGCCGATCGACGGCAAGCTCTCCCCCCGCTTCGGCTTCGTCCACGGGAACTGGGCTCTGGACAATTCCACGGGCAAGATCAAGCACTGCGGCGTGACCCGGGAACTGGACATCCTGGCCGATCACGGCTGCTACGGCGACTTCACGATGGCCAATCTCAGCGCGGCCCAGCCGGCCACCATCAACACTCTCTACTACGCGATCGATACCGACGACTCCAAGTCCTACGACACCGGCGTTCCGGCCGCGGTCGGCCGCCGCGGCGAGGGATTCCTGATCTTCCCCGGTCCGATCTGCTGTGATTGGCGTGATCTGCAATTCGACTGCGCCGGCGTCGAATCGACCAGCCCCCCGAAGCCGCATCGGGTGAAACTGTGGCTGAAGCACGCCCCGGCGGTGGACGGACGCCCCGACTGGATCTTCCTCAAGGTCTACACCCACGGCGTCCCTTCCCAGGACATGGTCCTCGGCGAGCCCTTCATCGAGATGATCGACGAGTTGAAGAGCCAATGCGACCGATACGGCTTGTCGCTGCACTTCGTCACCGCCCGGGAAGCGTTCAACATCATGCGGGCGGTGGAGGACGGAGAGTCCGGCGATCCCGAGAACTACCGCGACTACGAGATCGCTCCTCCGGCCAACAGCCTGGTCAGACTGGACCGCCGGGTGGAATTCAACTCCCTGTCCCCCGCTGATGTGGCGTTCAGGGTGCTGGAACCCGACAGCGCCGGTTTCTCCTTCAGCAGCGGCAGCGTCGCCTCGGTTTCCGGTCTTATCCACGGCTATCGCTGCCTGAGCAGCGAATCCGGCGATATGGTGTCGGTTTACGGAGATGGAGTCATCACCGTCACAGCCAGAAGCCCCATGAATCCGGTCAATCCGCTCATGGATATTCCTCGACCAGATGGATTTCCGGCCACCTACCGCCTGAAGGCTCTTCCTCCGGCGGATTATTCCGCCGATCCCGCCACTCCCTGAAAACGCGGAAACGGCTACAAGGCGCCTTTAAAACCGATTTAATCCCTCTTCAACGATGTTTAAGCAAGCATCGCTAAACCCCACCCGCCTCCGGACGATATCTCAGGATAGTCCGGTACCTTCGCAGACCTGGACTCGAATTCCGTTGCGGAATACTGGCACAACCCTTGCAGCTTGCCTTTTTGAGCGGCCGAATCCTAACCGGTCGATCATTGCCGGAGATGGATCTCCGGCGGCGTGAAGGAGCATGCAGTCGGCGTCGGTAGCGTCCCCCGGTGGACGACCGATCCAGCCGATTTTCGGGGCCGGCCACGGCCTCACAAAAGGATGATGGGGGAACACATTGCCGAGCTGCACCCCGGAACTGGGAAACATACTCATCAACGAAGGCCTGATCTCCAGCGGACAGCTGGAAGAAGCCCTGGTGGAGCAGTCCAGCACCAGCGAAAGGCTGGGCGAAATCCTGCGCCGCCGTGGCTATATTTCTGACGGGGACCTGGTCGACGCGCTGGCCCAGCAATTGGGAATCGAGAGGTTCGAACCTACCCGCGACGCCGTCGATCCGGAAGCCCTCGACCTGATCCCCTTCGAATTCGCACGCCGTTACGACGTGCTGCCCATCCGCACCGATGACGGCATCTTTACTGTCGCGATGTCCGACCCGCTGAACCTGGAAGCCAGGGATCATCTGCGCCGGATCGCTTCCCGCTCCGAGCTTGAGCTCGAGATCATTCTCGGAACCGAAGCCGAGCTCGAGAAGATCCGCGATTCGAATTACGACCGCGTCCAGGGTTCACGCAGCGTCAACAGGCTCATCGACAAGGTCGTCGACGAGGTCGGCGAGATTCCCGGCCTCGATGACGATGAGACCGGGGAAGCCAAGCGCCGGGCCGAAGACGCGGGCATCGTCAGCCTCGTGAACCAGATCGTGTCGCAGGCGGTCAAGGAGCGGGCGACCGACATCCACATAGAGCCCCTGGAAACCGGCCTCGTGATCAGGTACCGCGTGGACGGATTGCTCTACGATGCGCTGAAACCCCCGCGCGCCGTCTACACAGGCACCATCAGCCGGATCAAGATCCTTTCCAACATGGACATCGCCGAGCGGCGGGCCGCCCAGGACGGTCGTTTCTCCTATCGCGAGGGCCGGCGCGAGGTCGATATCCGCGTCTCCTCGGTGCCGACGATCCACGGCGAGAAACTGGTGCTCCGGCTGCTCGACAAGACCGGCTTCAACTTCTGCCTGCGCGATCTCGGCTTCTCCGAAGAGGACTACGTCGATTTCATCAAGGCCATCCACCAGCCCTACGGGATGATCCTGCTTTCCGGCCCCACCGGCTCGGGCAAGACGACCACGCTCTACGCCAGCCTGCTCGAGCTGCATAGCGACGAGATCAACATCACGACCGTCGAGGATCCCGTCGAGTACCAGATCGACCGCATCAACCAGGTCCAGGTGAACGAGCGCAAGAAACTGACCTTCTCCACCGCCCTGCGCTACTTCCTGCGCCAGGATCCCGACGTGATCATGGTCGGCGAGATCCGCGACCAGGACACCGCCGAAGTGGCTATCCGGGCCGCCCTGACCGGTCATATGGTTTTCAGCACCATCCACGCCAATGACGCGCCGACGACGGCGGCGCGACTGATTTCGATGGGCACCGAACCCTTCATGGCCGCGAGCGCCATGACCATCGTTGCGGCCCAGCGCCTAGTTCGGCGCAACTGCCCGCATTGCCTGGAAGAGTACGAACCCTCCGACGATGTCCAGTTGGCCCTGCAGGGTTCCGGGACCACCGAGGAAATCAAGGTATTCCGCCGGGGCACCGGCTGCGTAGCCTGCAAGGGGCGCGGCTACCTCGGCCGGGTGGCCGTCATCGAGAAGATGATCATGACGAAGGAACTGCGCCAAATGATCGGCGAGAACAGGACTGCGGACGAGGTTCGCGACCTGGCGAAGTCCCAGGGGATGAAATCGCTCAAACAGAGCGGACTGGAAAAGGTCAAGGCCGGCATGACTACGCCCGAAGAAATAATGAGGGTTTGTCTTGCGAGCGAATAGCTCTGACGGTTTCAAGGGGGATTGAAGTGGAATTCGCATACGTAGCGAAGAACAACAACGGTGAGGAAATCACCGGCAGCCTGCCCGCGCACAACATCGACGATGTCGTCGATCAGTTGCACGACAAGGGGTTGGCGGTTCTCAACGTTACCGAGAAACACGGATCTCAAAGCGCCAAATCGATATTCCAGCGACTGGCGAACATGTCAATCGGTTCGGTGCCCACACGGGAACTGGCCCTGTTCAGCCGACAGCTGTCGACCGTGCTCGAGGCCGGCATCCCCTTGGTGCGCGGACTGCGCGGGCTGGCCGCCGATACGGCGAGCAAACTGCTGAGCCGGGCCGTAGCAGATATCGGCGACCGGCTGGAACGCGGCGAAAGCCTTTCCGAAGCCCTGGCCGCCCATCCCCAATGCTTCAACAAGATGTACGTCAGCATGATCAAGGCCGGCGAACGAGCCGGTACCCTCGACCAGATCGTCGAGCAGCTGGCCATCTACCTGGAGAAATCCGACGCCATCCAGGGCCGAGTCAAATCGGCCATGTCTTATCCGGTGTTCATCCTCGTGTTCACGATCCTGGCAACGCTCTTCCTGCTGTTGAAGATCGTTCCGACCTTCGCCCAGATCTACGCCGATTTCGGTCAGGATCTGCCCGGGTTGACCCAGGTTGTGATGACCGCCTCGAACGCCATCCGGGACCATGCAGTCCTGACCATCGCAAGCGGTCTGAGCGTTCTGGCGGCTTTCATGATCGCGATCCGAACCGGCCCCGGCCGCTACGCATTGGATACTTTTTTGCTCAGGGTTCCCATCTTCGGACCGATAGTGACGAAATCGGTGATGAGCCGCTTCACCCGCACCTTCGGCATCCTGCTCGGTAGCGGACTGCCGATCCTGGACGGTCTGGAGCTGGTGAAGAACGCCGTAGGCAACGTCGTGATCGGCGATGCCATAGACAAGGTGAAGAAGAACGTTTCGACGGGCCATGCGATTACCGAATCGTTCCGGTCCACCGGGAAATTCCCGGAAATGGTCCTGCAGCTCATGGCCACCGGCGAGGAAGCCGGAGAGATGGACACTATGCTCGTAAAGACCTCCGACTTCTACGACCGTCAGGTTGAAGCCCAGGTCCAGGGCATCGCGTCTTTGATCGAACCGTTGATGATCGTGATCGTCGGCGCCCTGATCGGCGTCATCGTCATCAGCATGTTCCTGCCGATCTTCGGTCTCGGCGACGCCTTGATGAAGGGCGGCTACAGCGTCTGACGCACTTGCATCGACATAATTCATGGAGGGAAGCGCCATACCCGGACGGGCGCCGACTCCGCACCGATCAGAGTCCGGGGGAATTCTGCGTGAAGCAGAGGGAGGTCCAGCAATGAACCGGTTCCGTCGCAAGCCCAACCAGAAGGGCTTTACCATGATCGAGCTGATGGTTGTCGTGATCGTCGTAGGCGTTCTCGCCGCCATCGCCATCCCGCTGTACGGAAAGTACATCAAGAACGCTCGCCTGACCGAGGCCACCGGCCGGATCGGTGAGATCGTCACCGCCGCCAAGGCCTGGGCTCAGGAGAACCAGGACGCTTCGGGCAACCCGCTGTGGCCCTCGGCCGCGGGAGGCATCGTCGACCTCACTGCAACGGAGCAATTCACTTACGCAATCACCGCTGGCGGTGGAGCCAACGCCACTACTTCGGCGTTGGCAGTCACCGCTACCGGAGTCGCTGGTGCGAAGATGGCCGGAGTGACTGTCGTGGTGACGGTCAACAACATCAACGCCAACGGCGGGGCGCCCGTCGTGACCGGCCTGTAACGGCGCGCCTCTCGATACTGGGGGTCGGCGCCTGCCGGCCCCCGGAATTCGAGGAAGTTCCCTGAGGGGGGGGCATTCCATGAAGGCAATTAACCGCAATAGACGCAATCGGAAACGGAAGGATTCCGGGTTCACGCTTATCGAAGTGATGATCGCATCCTTCCTGTTGCTGATCGTGTTCACCGGCCTTGCCCAGACATACACCCGGGGACGCCGCCAGATCGGCTACGAAGCGGACAGACGCAAGGCGACGGCCATCCTGCAGGCCAGGGTGGATTGTCTGCGTCGCGACTACAGCTACGACACGCTGCCGTCGCTGTCCGACACGACCTATGTTGTCGGCAACCGTTCCTATACCGTTTCGCACTCCGTCTCGACCGCGGACCCCGAGCTGAACTCGACGACTCTTTCCATCCAGGTCTCCTGGACGGCGAAAACCGAGTCCGGAACGGTGAACCGGACCGAAGACTGTACGACCATCCTGTCCAGGGGGCTGCCGACGTGGTGAAAATCAAATCATCCGGTCAACGAGGCTATACCCTGCTGGAGCTGATGATTGCCGGCATGTTGTCGATGATCGTCCTGCTGGCCCTGGGCAAGCTGATCCTCGTCAACCAGCAATCCTGGGAATGGGGACGCGACAAGACCGTCCTGCAGCAGAACGCGTCGCTGACCCTGGAGAGGATCTCGGCCCGGGTCCGGGCCGCCCGGTCCATAGCCGTTGCCGACTCCACCGAGTTCCGTTGCTACGACGCAACCGGCTCCGTGACCGATGTCTTCCGCCGGGTGATCAACTCCGGCGGCCGCCTGCAACACAACGGCCTGGATATGGTCGACCGCACCTGCAAAGCATTCATCGTCACGACCGACGACGACACGACGAGCGTGACGATCCAGCTCGAACTTGCCGACAACTCGGACACGCGGATCACCGCCATGACCAGAACCGCCATCCGCAATCAGAGCTATGTGTTCTGAGGAGGACCGATGAAACGCGCAGCAATGAAAGGAACAGCCGCCGAATCCGGTTATTCCCTGATGGGAGTGATGATCTTCGTGTTCGTGATCATGCTCTCGGGGCTGTCCTTCTTTGCGCTCTCCGCCGGCGAAACCCGCGGAGCCATCTACCGCCAAGAATCGACCGAGGCCTTCTATCTGGCCGATGCAGCCGTGGAGCGGGCGCGGGCCAAGTTCATCGAGAACAGAGCCTGGCGTGATGGATGGACCGATGAGGCCTGCGGCAACGGACATTATTCCCTGACCGTCGTCGACACCACATTCGGTTCCTTGACCAACTGCGTCCATCTGCTGGCCACCGGCACCGTCGGCAAGGCCTCACGACAGATCGAGATCTTCGCCGAAGTGCCGCCGGCCGCCCTGAGCTATGCCGTGAACGTGACCGGAGACGTCGACTGCAACGGCAATATCTGCGTCCTGGGCAATCTCCACGTCTCGGGCGATCCGGACTTCGGCAACCACGATGTCCATCTGCATTGCGGAGACCTGACCGACGGCTTCGATATCGCACCGCCGGCGATCCACACCGAGCCCGCCTCCTACCCCGACGCCACCTACTACTACGTGCGGGGAACCAAGGTCGGCAGCGACTACCAGGCCCGCATCTACGACGCTCTCGGCAACGACATCACCACCGCCCTGGGCGACAGCCTGACCGGAGTGACTTCCTACAACAACGGGCAGAAGGCATTCACATTCGATTTCGACAGCGACGCCGAAATAAACCACTACTTCGACCAGGTGAGCGGCGTTTTCAGCCGCTCCGCCGGCGACCAGGCGGTCGTAGTCAACTTCGGCGAGTGTCCGGTCATCAATCCGCCGGGGATCAACGGCATTGCCAACGTAGTCATCGACGGCACGAACGCTTCGGTGAATTCGACGATCATCAACGCCCGCTTCACCGGAGTCACAACCGCTGATCGCCTTGATGCAGCCTTCTGGGACGGCGGAAATACGTCCCTGAAACAGCTGACCATGGAACCGGATTACGGCATCGCCATAATCGCCAAGGATTTCATGAACAACGGAGCTGCCCGCGTCGACATGGGCACCGCCGCACAACCAGCCTACGTCTACGTCACCGGCGACATCGCCGGCATGAACTCGAACTTCGAACTCGTGGGCGCCATAACGCTGCTGGGCGACTGGGACAGCAACGGCCACCTGACTTTCTACTACGACGAGGGATTCCTGGCCGATCTGCCTACCTACCTGTTCGACACCTGGGACGACGGGGTCACGGGAGCCCTGAAGATACTGACCTGGAGAGAAGTCTAGGAAGACGGCAGTCGCTATGATTCGATCCTCCGGATCCGGGATAACGGAAACCCAGAATTTGAAAATGGGGGAGCACAATGGAGAAACGGAAAACCGGCCAGGACACATCGCAAAGCGGCTACTCTTTGGTGGCCGTGATGATTTTCATATTCGTGGTGGTCATCTCGGGAGTCTGCTTCTTCGCGCTGTCCGCCCGGGAATCCAGTAGCGCGATCTACCGCCAGGAAACCACCGAGGCCTTCTACCTGGCCGACGCCGCCATCGAACGCGCCCGCGCCAAATTCCTCGAGGATCGCGCCTGGCGCGACGGCTGGACCGACGAGGCCTGCGGCAGCGGCCTCTATTCACTCACGGTCGCCGACACTACCTATTCCGGACTCGTTGACTGCGTACAGCTGGTCGCTTCCGGTGCCGTGGGCCGGGCGGCGCGCAGCGTCGAAGTCATCGCCGAAGTCCCCCCGACCGCTCTGGCCCTCGCCGTGCAGGTAAGCGGGGATGCCGACGTGAACGGTGACATCTGCGTCCTGGGCAACCTGCTGGTCAACGGCGACAACGATTTCGGGCCCCACGACGTGCATCTGCAATGCGGGGATCTGGCGGACAACGTCCAGATCACACCCCCGCCGATCTTCACCGACCCCGGTCACTTCCCGGGCGCAACCTATTACTACGTCAAGGGAACCGAGGTGAGCGGAACCTACCAGGCCCGCATCTTCGATGCGGCCGGCAACGACCTCACCACTGTTATCGGCGACAGTCTGATCTCAGTTGTCTCGTACAACGCGGGGGCGCAGACCTTCACCTACGACTTCGATTCGGATGCCCTGATCGCGCAGTATTTCGATACGGTCACCGGAGTCTTCCGTCGCAATCCCGGTGATTCGGCGGTCGTGATCAACTTCGGCGAGACGCCCCTGATCAACCCTCCGGGAATGTTCGGCGTCAGCGAAGTCATAATCGACGGGATATTTTCGACAGTCTCCTCCACCATCGTGAACACCCGTTTCACCGGGGCCACGACCATGGAGAGATATGACCCCGCGTTCTGGACCGGCGGGCTCACGTCGGTGAAGCAGATCACCATGGAGCCGGATTACGGAATAGCCCTGATAGCTGCGGATTTCATGAAGAACGGCGGCGCCCGGGTCGATATCGGCACCGTCGCGAATCCCGCCTACATCTACATCACCAACGACCTCGAAGACGCCAACGCCAACTTCGAAATAGTCGGCGCCATCACCGTGTTGGGGGATTGGACGAGCAACGGCCATCTGACGATTTACTACGACACGGGATTCTTGAGTCAAGTCCCCTCGTATTTGATCGACACTTTCCCAGTGGGGACATCCGGAACGCTCAAGGTTCTGACCTGGAAAGAAATGTAGCGGGGGCACCCCCTGAGGAGGAAAGAGACTTGTTCGGCTACAACTCGGCACGCACCGGCATAGACCTCGGCACCGGCTCAGTGAAGCTGGTCCGCGGCGTCGGCAACGGTCGACTCAAGAAAATAACCCACGTCGGCTACACGAGTTGGGACGGCGACGGATTCACCGATTCGTCCAAGCGGGCAGAAGACGCGCTGCGCCGCTTGATGGACCGTCTCAAGCTGAGCAGCCGCAGGCTCGGCAGGGTCGCGGTCGCAGTCAGCATGCAGGATGCGAGCATCCGCGAGATCTTGATGCCTCCGATGGACGAAACGGATCTGACCAAGGCCATCGGCTTCGAGGCCCGCAAACACCTCGACCTCGAGGACATGATCGCCCCGGTGATCGGTTCGCAGTTCCTGGGCAGGACCGAGGACATCGGCAACGGCGAACAGAGCCGAGTGCTGTTGGCCGCCGTTCCCAAGCCCGTGCGGGATTTCCCGCTGCAGGTGCTGTCCGCCGCCGGCGTCGACGCCGAGGTCGTGGATCTGGAATCGTTGGCCTCGCTGAACGCGCTCTTCGCCGTCAACAAGGATCTGGAACGCAATTCTGCCCTCGGCCTGATCGATCTGGGCAACTGGCACGTCGAGATGCATCTGGCCTGCCGCGCCGGCGGCCTGGTCAGTCGCCGGGTGGGACCCGGCGTTCCCGAAAAAGACGATCCCGACCTGCTCGAAGATTATTTCGAGGACCTGGCCGCCCAGATCAACGAGACGCTCACGTTCTACCGCGGGCGCTACCGGCACGAAGTGGCGGATGTATACCTTTCCGGCGGAGGCGCTCTGGTTCCCGAACTGGCGACCAAGCTGGGCAATGCCGTCGGCCGCCCGATGAAGATACTGGACCCCCTGGGCAACCTGGCCGACAAGGCCGAGGGATTCAAATCGGCGGACGAGTTCCGCCCCCGTTTCACTACGGCCTGCGGGCTCTGCAGATGGTGGGATAGTAACGATGTTTAAGCTCAACCTATACCCCGAGCACGACTCGAAGCAGCACAACGCAAGGGTGCGCGTGGCGCGTAAGGGAATCCTCGTCGGGCTGCTGGGACTGGAACTCCTGGTTGTCGGTTCGTTGTACCTGAGCGCCTCGCTGCTTTCCGACCGCGCCGACCAGTTGAAGGAAATGCTGCCGGGCCTGCAGGCCCGCATCGCAAACTACAAGCAGGCGGGGCCTGAATTGGAAATCGCCCGCCAGATGCTTCAGTTGAGGGACCAGCGTATCGACTGGGCCCCCAAGCTGGCCGCCATGTCCGAGGTCATCCCGCCCTCTCTGCAGTTGGAGCGCCTCGACGGCCAGATCGACATCAAGCGCGAACCGGCCAAGCTCGAACTCGAAGGCAAGGTCATCCGCGGTGGGGATCATCTGGAGCAGGTCACCGATTTTATCTCATCGCTGCAGGCTGATTCTCGGATTTCCACCAAATTTCCCGGGGTCCGGCTCGAGACGCTCAAGGGCGATCAATCGGGCCAGTTCCAGATTGTCTGCGGTTCCGGGAGGAACGCCCAATGATCAAGAGTCTGGGATCAATGAGGATCGTGTTGGTCTTCGGCGCGGCGCTGCTGTTGTTGGCGGCGGGCGTGTTGATCGATCTCACCCTGCTGAAGCCGCGGCTGGACGAAGTGCGCAGGCTCGAGGCGGAAAGAGCCTCGCTGCTGGCCAGGGTCGATGAACTGGCGGCCAGCAGCCAGGAGAGCCACACCATGGCTCGCGCCCTCGGCCGCGAAAACCTCACCGGGCTGCTGGACGACAGGAAACGGCAGGAAGCCGTGTCCTACATCGGCCAGGTGCTCGGCGGAACTCAATTGAACAGGCTTGAACTGACGACCACAAAGACCGGGGAAACCGGCAAATTCCGCCGCACGCAGATTTCGCTGCGGGTGATGGGGCGGTTCAGCCAGATCCTCGACTTCGTGAAAGCGCTCGAAAAAGGACACCGGCTCATCTCGGTCGATGGACTGGTCATCGAAGAGATTCTCGGCACCCGCAATCTCGAGGGCCGCCTAAGTCTTTCGGTCTACGACCCATTGGCGAGGAACTAGCGTGAGCAAGAAAACGAAAACTCAGCCCAGGAATTATTTCTGGATAGTGTTCGCGGCTATGCTGCTGCTCTGCGCGTTGATGGGAATGCGTAGCGGCAAGACCGTGCTGCTGGTCCTCGACGACCCAACCGTGGTCACCGAGACTGCCGCCAACACTTCACTGATCGATTATGCACGACTAGCCCAAAGGGACAGTCTGCTGGCGGGCGCCACCATCGGCGACCGCGATCCGTTCCGCCCCGTGCCTGTGCACACGCGACGGAAAACCACGGTGCGACAGGTCAAGCAGCAGGTGCTGCCGACCCTGAAAGCGCTGTTGTTCGACCACGTCAATCCGACGGCCCGGCTCAACATCGGTGAAGAAGTATCCGGATGGCTGCGCGTTGGCGATTCATTCCAGGGATGGAACGTGACCGAAATCACCGAGTCATCCGTAAAGCTTGCCCAGGGTAAAAAGGCCCTGGTCTTGCCCTGACCCAAGGAGGGGACATGCAGATCGTATCCAACAGAGCTGCCCGGATTGCCGCTTTCGCGGTGCTGGCGGCGGTATTCCTGGCCATAGCCCTGGCGCCGGGCGCCGTCCGGGCCCAGGAAGAATCGGGACTGATCTCACTGCAGGCCGAAAACACTTCGGTCATGGAGATCCTCGACATCCTGGCCGACCGCAGCGGTTTGAACATCGTGGCCGGCGCCAACGTCCAGGACCGGCCCATCACGATCAGGTTGCGCGAGACGCCTTTCGAAGAGGCGCTGCGCCTGGTCGTCCGCGCCGCCGGTCTGGGTTACGAACGCTCCGGCAGCACCATCCTGGTCGCCGACATCCAGACGCTCAACTCTCCCACCGGGCTCGACACGCGGGTCTACAAGCTGCAATACGCCAACGCGGCCAGTATCCGGTCGGCGATCGAAATCATCACCCGCGATGTGGCGCACGACGAGAAGCACTCCATGGTGACCGTACGCGGAACTCCGGCCCAGCTGGAGCAGGCATCCCATATCGTTGATGCGATGGACACGAGACCGAGACAAATCCAACTCGAAGCCAGGCTCGTGGAAATCAACACTTCGAAGCTGGAGGAAATCGGCATCGACTGGGAGAAGATCACCAAGTACACGACGATCGTGACCGAGGGTCCGGCCGATCCCGGTCCGTTAGGATCGATGCCCGAAGAGCTGGCCTTCACGAAGATCGATGACGGCAGCAATCTCTATCGCCAGAACGCCGCCTTCGAGGTCACGGTCGAAGCCATGCTGACCAACGACACCGCCAAGATCCTTTCCAATTCGAATCTGGTGACCCTGGACGGAGAATCGGCGGAGATCTTCGCCGGCGATACCGTTCCGGTGGTCATCACTTCCCTGCAGTCCCCGGGATCCGCCGGCGGTAGCCTGCAGACCGTGCAGTTGGAGAAGATCGACGTGGGCGTTCGCCTGAACATCACTCCGCGCCTGACCGAAGACGGCTACATCACGGCCCTGGTCGAGCCGGAAGTTTCGCGAATCGTCCGCTTCGTCGGCCCCGACGCCGACCTGCCCCAGACCTCGACCCGCCGCGCCCGCACCCTGGTGCGCGTCCGCGACGGCGAGAAGATCTATCTGGGCGGACTGCTGACCGACGAAGAGCGCAAGACCGTCAAGAAGGTGCCCTTGCTGGGTGACATCCCGCTGCTGGGCTATCTGTTCCGACACACCAAGACCCAGATCGACAAGCTGGATCTGTTGATCGAGATCACGCCCCACATCATCGACGACGGGGACAACGCGATCACCATCGAGGGATCCCTCGCTGCCGAGATCGCCGACGAGGGCAAGTAGAAAGACAGGAGAAGGTCCAAGAGGGGGGGCCTAACGCCATGGAAATTCGTGACATCCTGAACGAGGCCGTACGCAAGAAGACCTCTGACATCATCATATCGGCCGGTGCTCCGATCACGTACCACGTGCACGGTGAATTGGAGACTGATCATCCGCCGCGGCCCCTCACTCCGGAAGAGAGCAAGTCGCTGGCCTATCAGTTGATGTCCGAGGAGCAGCGCCAGAAGTTCGAGCAGAAGAATGAGTTGGACCTCTCCTTCGAAATCGAAGGAATCGCCCGCTTCCGCGCCTGCCTCTACCGGCAGCGCGGGGCGGTGGCGGTGGTGCTGCGCGTCGTGCCGTTGTCGATTCCCCACTACTCCGAGATCGGGATCTCGAAAAGGCTGTTGTCCCAACTGGTCAACATCCCCAACGGCCTGATCCTGGTCACCGGTCCCACCGGGGCCGGCAAGTCGACCACGCTGGCAAGTCTGCTGGAATACATGAACACCGAATACGATCTGCCCCGTCATATCGTGACGATCGAGGATCCCATCGAGTTCAATCTCCAGTCGCGGACCTGCGTGATCGACCAACGAGAGCTCGGTTTCGACACCGAATCGTACGTCAGCGGATTGAAGGGCGCCCTGCGCCAGATGGCTCACATCATCCTGGTCGGAGAGATGCGGGACCGCGAGACGATCGAGGTCGCGCTGACCGCGGCCGAGACCGGCAACCTGGTGATGAGCACCCTGTCGACCCAGTCGGCGGC
Source organism: uncultured Fibrobacteraceae bacterium (assembly GCA_964646035.1). Lineage (GTDB taxonomy): Bacteria > Krumholzibacteriota > Krumholzibacteriia > LZORAL124-64-63 > LZORAL124-64-63 > CAYLMM01. The sequence goes on from CAZYDJ010000008.1 coordinate 23,091, forward strand.
CAAGACCATCAACCGCATCATCGATGTCTTCCCGCTGAACGATCAGTCCGAAATCCGCACCCGCCTGGCGCTGACGCTCAAGGCGGTGCTGTCCCAAGTGCTGATGCGACGCAAGGACACTCCGGGAAGAGTCGCGGCCCGGGAAGTCCTGTTCCTGAACAATTCGGTGGCCAACCTCATTCGCGAGGGAAAGATCCATCAGATAAACAACGTCATCGCCAGCAACTCCCAGAAGGGGATGGTGCTGATGGATGACGCTTTGATCTCGCTGCACCAGGAAGGCGTAATCCATACGTCCGACGTGATGTCTCGGATCGTGGATCCGGAAAAGGCCCGCCTCGTATTGGCTTGAGCCATGAGGCAAGGAGGATAATCAGATGTTGGAGTACTATCGCGCCAAGTGGCGACTCCGAAAGTTGATCAGGTGCTGGACGGAGTACCAGGAAACCGTTGTCCAGGCTTTGGGCGACTCGGATATCAACGGCAGGATCGAAAGTCGGTTCCTGTCCCTGAAGGCTCATATGGCCATGCTGCTGCAGCAGCTCGAGGACTCCCTGCCCGCCTCCATGGCCGCCGAGGCCCGGCGGGAGATCGACGCCATGACAAACCTCCTGAAGAGCCATCGCACCCTGGGCAACGACGCAGCCACCGAACAGTGGGTGCGCAAGGAGTTCGGCCAACTCTGGCACGAACACTACATCTTCCTGAACCGGTTGCTGGGAGTTCGCCTCGGACATAAGCGACAGAACCCGAATCGGACCGCGCCTTCGGTGCCGAACGGCACGCGCAAGCGCTGGGCTCCCTTCACTTCCGCGACCCGTCGCAGGTTGCGTCTGGTCGGGACCCTGGCCGTGCTGTGCGTGGTCGTGGTCATGGCCTCGTGGATCTTCGGCATCCACCATACAGCCGGGGGACGGTTCGTGGTCGACAATGATTCGGGATTCGGCAACTTCCTGGAATCCGCGCTCAATTCCGCCGGCGGCGTCTCGTCCGTCGTCGTCGGTTTTTTCGATCCTGTCGTTGCCGCCTACGGATCGACCTGGACCTTGATCATGGTGGGTGTGCTGCTTTTGGGAAGCAGTCTCTGGATATTCGCACGGGCCTGATGTCGGGGAAGGAACCGTTCCAGCATGCCGATCTGGCTCGAATCAGTTCCCGGTCTGACCGTGGCGCTTGCGCTGTTCGGTCTCTGCCTCGGCAGTTTCCTGAACGTCGTTATCCATCGTGTCCCCGTAGGCGCGTCCCTTTTGCGCCCGAAATCGCATTGTCCCGCCTGTGGTGAACCGGTCGCGATCAGGGACAACGTTCCGCTGATGGGATGGCTTCTCCTGCGCGGCCGCTGTCGTCATTGCCGAACCCCGATCAGCCCGAGATACCCCATGGTCGAGTTGCTCGGCGCCATATGCGTGCTGCTGGGTGCGGTCACGGCGCCGGATCCGGCCGCCGCCGCCGCCAGGTCGGTCTTCCTGTTGGTGATGGTAGCCGTCTTCTTCATCGACTTCGAACATCGAATCATACCGGACGTGATCACCCTGCCCGGGGCCGCGATCGGCATCCTCGCCTCCCCCCTGTTCGGGGTCGACAGGATCGACTCGGTGATCGGGGCCGCGGCCGGCGCGTTGCTGCTCTGGCTCCTGGGATGGATCTATTCGCAGGCCAGGGGACGCGAGGGAATGGGCGGCGGCGACATCAAGCTGGCGGCTTTGCTGGGAGCATGTCTCGGTTGGCAGGGCTTGTTGCTGACCCTGATGGCCGGTTCCCTGCTGGGCACCGTTATCGGTTCGATCCTGATCCTCGGCCGCCGCAGCAGCTGGCTGACCCAACTGCCCTTCGGCAGCTTTCTCGCCCCGGCGGCGATGGCCGTCCTTTTCTGGGGGCCGTCGGTCTGGACCTGGTACCTGGCCCTCTGATCTCCCCCGCTCCGATCCGCGATCCCATCAGGACCAGACTCCCTGGCTTTCCAGCTGAACGGCCGCCGCCTCCGCCCAGCCCTTGTTGGCGGCCGGACTGGCCGGGCTCGGATGCAGCACCCGCCCCACTCGATAGTCGGATCCGGCGAAGACCGACTGCAGTTTCTTCTCCGCGAATCCCCCCACTCCGACCAGCCACTGCGGTTCGAGAAGCTCGACGATGCGTTCGAGATGGCGATCGCAGGCGGCGAAGAGTTCGGCGGTCGCCGCGGCCGGCATCTTGTCCGGGGTGTGATTGCGCCCGCTCTCCTCCATGAACGCCAAGGGACAGTAGTTGGTGACCATGTGGTCGGCGAAGAAGGCCTCGGCCGAACCGAACCTCTCGGCGAACAATCCCCACAGCCGGCGTCCGCTGACCTCGGACCGGGTGCAGGACAGCCCCGTGACCGGCCTTTTGGGATGCTGCCTCTGCGGCGCTCCGATCGGCGAGGAAATTCCCAGCCAATCCCTCACCGCGGTTACTTCGCCAAAGGGCACTCCGGTCTGGACCATCCCCCAGGGGCCGGGGTTCATGCCCAGCAGCAACACCCGTTTCCTGGAGCCCGCGAAACGTCGCAGGTACTCGCGATGCGGCTCCCAGGCATAGTCCAAGGGGTTGTAGACATGCGTCACCGGGTCGGGAAAGCTGAGGCCGGAAACAGCCCGGCTCAACTGCCGGGCGGCGTCCAGAACGGCTGCGGAAAGCGACAAGACGTACCTCCGTGGTCGACCGGAGAGCCGCTCGCTCCCCGGATCCAGCATTGAACAACAAGCCGCCCCCGATGGCGAGTGGAAGATTGGCGATATCGACCCAGGGATCAAATATCAGACGAAACGGCATCTAGTAATATAAAAACAAACATTTACTCAAGAAAATGGCCCGGTCGTCCGATATTTTGATAGAACGGGGCATATTCATTCATTTCATCAGCAGACTCGAGCGCCGTCCCAGGAGGATCCAGGCTTGTTGATTCCCGGCGTATCACCATTCGCGACAGCCAGCGTGATCATCCGCCGGGGATCGTACACCTCCGTAACCGCCGCGGCCCCTGCCGCTCCCGCCCAGCCCCTGCAGAGCCGCGACCAGTTGCTGTTGCTGCAGGATCAGATCGGACAGATCCGAAAATCCCTCACGTTCCTCGAACGCCCCCTGCGTTCCGCCGCGTCAAACCTCTCGTACCTGCCCGCCAGATTCGATTCGTCCGAAGGCCTGGAGACCGGACCTGCCCGTACGGCCTCGCTGCAGGCCGTCTCGGAAGTGAACTCGACCGCCACATCGTACTCGCCGTTCGGCCCGGAATGGAATTCCAGCACCGCCGAGGCCACGATCAGCGGCGTCTACGACGGATCCGCCGGATCGGGTGAGTTGCGGGTCGAAGTGGTCAAGGGCGGCACCATCGGCTTGACCCGGGTCTCGATCCTGATCTACGACACCGACGGCACCGAACTGAGAAGCTTCAACCTCCGCCCCGGCATCCCCGCCGGAACCAAGGTCGCGATCGGCAACGGGCTGCTGATCGAATTCGGCGAGGGGACGCTGGAAAAAAACGATTCCTTCACGATCGACGTGTTCCACGATGTCGGCGGACGGGTGGATCCGAACGCCGCGTTCGACGGAGTGCGCAACGATCAGCCCAACTTCGACCCGGGCCAATCCGTGACCGCGGGCGCCTTCACGGTCAACGGTGTGACGATCGACGTCGCCGCCGACGACACCATGCTGCAGGTGCTCGAGCGCATCACCGATTCCGCCGCGGGAGTGACGGCTTCCTTCGACGAGGCTTCGGAAACGGTCCGCCTCGAGCAGAAAACCCCCGGGATCGACTACGGCATCGAACTCGGCGCCGATACCAGCGGGTTCTGGGCCGCGGTGAAGCTGGACGGAGCAGTTTTCGAGGAGGGAGTGGGCGACGAGATCGGCAGACCGCTCGATCAGATCGAGCGGTTTTCCGGCGTGAGCAGCGGGACCCTCCTGGTCAACGATGTGGCCTTGGACATCGACATCACCACCGACACGGTGCTGGACATCCTCGAACGGATCAACACTGCCGGAGCCGGGGTTACGGCCACGCTCGACTACGCGACCGGCCTGATCTCGCTCTCTTCCAACTCGGGCAGCCGCACCCTCTCGCTCGAAGACGGCGGCACCGGCCTTTTCGCGGCCCTGGGCGTCGAGGCCACCGAGTTCGAACCCGATCGGATCCGATCGACAGACGGCATATCCGCTTCCGTGTCGTTGCGGACCGCGCATTTGATCGAGGATCTGGCCGAGGCCCTCAATATCGTCTTCGACAACGAGGAAACCGGAAACCCGGGGGAGTTTTTGACCGGTCTGCGGGATGACATCCAACAGGCGGTGGACAGGTCGTTCAGCGGGGGGCGGGATCGTTTCCGTACCGATTTCGGGGTCAATTTCGATTTCCGCAGCTCGGCGAAAGAGGTTTTCCGCTTCCGGAATTCGGATCGGGCGCGGTTCGCCTCGGCCCTGCGCCAGGACGCCCGCCCGGTACGCGAACTCTTCTACGGCAAAGGCAGCTCGGTGGGCCTTTCGCGACGCCTCGATTCGACCCTCCGCACAGCCGAACGCGAATTGGGCGGGTTGCTCAATTCGACCGGCACCCTGCTCGACGTCACGGCCTGACCGTTGATCCCCGCTAGTACTGCAGGTTCCCGAAACGGGTGAACGCCTTGTGGAAGTGGAGCTCGAAATCCCCGATCGGTCCGTTGCGCTGTTTGCCGATGACGAACGTGGCGCGGTTCTGGACCGTCTCGTCGTCCGGCTTGTAGACTTCCTCGCGGAATATGAACATCACCACATCGGCGTCCTGTTCGATGCTGCCGCTCTCGCGCAGATCCGAGAGCATCGGCTTATGATCGCCGCGGGCCTCGACCGCTCGTGAAAGCTGGCTCAGCGCGATGACCGGAATGTCCAGATCCTTCGCCATGCCCTTGAGATTCCGGCTGATGTAGGAGATCTCCTGCTGACGGTTCTCGACCTTGCCGTGGGCGCTCATCAGCTGCATGTAGTCGATGATGACCAGGCCGATGCCGTGCTGCTGCTTCAGCCGCCGGGCCTTGGCCTTCATCTCCAAAATCGAGATGCCGCTGGTATCGTCGATGTAGATCGGCGCCTTGGACAGCCGGTCGCAGGCCTCGGTCAGCTTGGGCCAATCCTTCGTCTCCACCTTGCCGCGCCGGATCTCGTGGTTGTTGAAGCCGCCGCTGGAACAGAGCATCCGCATCACCAGCTGCTCCTTGGACATCTCCAGCGAAAAGACGGCGACCGGCACCTCTTCCTTCACCGCGACGTTGTAGGCCAGGTTCAGGGCGAAGCTGGTCTTGCCCATCGAGGGGCGGGCGGCAAGGATGACGAGATCGGAGTTCTGCAGGCCGGCCGTCATCCGGTCGAACTCGGAGAATCCGGTGCGCACGCCGGTGACGTCGCTCTTGTTGCGGAACGCCTCCTCGATCTTGCGGAAGGTGTCCGGAACAACGTCCTTCACCGGTTGGAACCCGCCTTCATGCTGATTCTCCGCGATGGCGTAGATCCGGGTCTGGGCCTTGTCGAGGATATCGGCCGTCTCCTCGGCGGCCTCGTAGGCTTCGCCGGCGATGTCGGTGGCCGTGTGGATCAGCTTGCGCAGCAGTGATTTTTCCCGGACAATCCGGGCGTGATAAAGCACGTTGGCCGCAGTCGCGACCGAGGCCAGCAGGTCGGCCAGATAATCGTTGCCGCCGACCTTTTCGAGCTCGCCGATGCGCTCGAGTTCCTCGGCGACGGTGATACCGTCGATGGCCTGGTCGTTCTCGTAGAGACGGCACATCACATCGAAGATCAGGCGGTGTTCCCGCCGGTAGAAATCATCTACGGCAAGTTGCTCGAGAGCTATGCCCAGGGCCTCGCGGTCGAGCATCACGGCTCCGAGAATCGCCCGTTCGGCGTCCTGGTTCTGGGGCGGGAGTCGATCTCCCGGGATGGAGCGGGCAGCTGTTCTTTTCTGGGCCAAGGGTTCCACTGTAACCTCGATGAGCAGGGTCTTTCCGGGATGTAGCGACGGCCATTCAATCTAGCACACGGAAGGCCGCGGCACATTCACGCATGCGGCCGAACAGTGATTTTTCCTGGGGACTGAGTGTGGACGAGCCTGTGGATAACCGCGCCGATCGCGTGGACAAGGGTGTGGACAATCCTCCGAATCCGTGGACAACCGGCTTCCCGCCGGGCCCTGAAAAGCCCCAAGTTGTGATTGCCGATAATCTTTACTGATCCGATCAATCCACAGGACGGTATTCGAATGGGATGTGGAAAACTGGAGAAGTCGCTGGCCCTGATCGCCGCGGAGCCGCATCCGCCGACCCCGTGGCGGGACGGAACGCAGATTCCCTGGCACGACAGCGATTTCAGCGAGCGCATGCTCAAGGTGCACCTGGACCAGAGCACTCACATGGCCAGCCGGTCCCGGGAAGTGATCGTCAGCCACGTGCGCTGGCTTACCCGTCTGCTCGAATCCACTCTCGGCCGCGACCGCGGGCTGCGCATTCTGGATATCGGCTGCGGGCCGGGCCTGTACTGCCATGAACTGGCGCGACGCGGGCACAGCGCAGTGGGCTTCGATTTCGCACCGGCTCCGCTGCGCTGGGCGCGGGAAACCGCTGATTCCGAGCGATTGGAATGCGAATTCCATCATCTCGATCTGACTCGTCTCGAAACCGCGGATATCGAAAGCCTGGGCGTCTTCGACGCGGTCACATTCTGGTTCGGTGAATTCCACTCGTTCCCGACCGCGACGGCGCGGCGGTTCCTGCCCCAGTTGGCTGCGCTGCTGCGCCCGGGCGGAGTCTTCGCGCTCGAGTTCCAGACCTTCGACAGCTACCCCCGCCACGACGTACAGGAATGGACAGTCTGCGAGTCTTCCGTCCTGTGCGACAAACCCCATCTCTGGCTTCAGGAATACCACTGGGACGAAGAGCTGGACGCCGAGATCAACGTGCATTGGGTGATCGATTCCGCCAGCGGCGACGTCGAGCGTTACGCCCAGAGCAGCCAGGCCTATCCAACCTCCGCTCTGGCCGATCTCTTCGCCGAGGCCGGCCTGGAATCGCCGGTCTTCCACCCCCCGATCACCGGCGTCAGCGAAAGATTCGAATTCGAGATGATGATCACGCGCAAGGAAGACCGCGGCCGTTGACCGGGAAAAAAGCCCCGCAGCACATGGCTGCGGGGCTTTCACCTGCCTGCTCTTGGTGTTGTCACATCAGGTGGCCAGGGCCGACTTCAGCGCAGAGGCGATGCGAATCGGCGAAGGGTATCTTTCCAGGCGGATGAGTCCCGGCAAATCCCCCTCCTCGCCCGGCGCCGCAGCCGTTCCGAGAATGATGATTTGAACGGGGTAGGAACTGCGGGCGGCGGACAGGCACGCGGCCAACCCTCCGGCCACGATAGCCAGATCGCATTCATACTTGAACTCACCGTCGCGGCCGACTCCGCTCGGATCCTCGATCACATCGAATCTGCCGGAAAGGAAAGCGGCCAGATCTCCGGAATAATCCTCATTCGGATCCACGACCAGTATCCTGGGCCTTGTCTGGGATGAAAGCAGATTGCCGTAAAACATGGTCTTATCCACTTTGTGAAAACAGAGGAGTGTCCGAGCCGCCCCGATCGGTACTCGCCCAAAACCAACCGGATAATTGACCCGGACACTCCAATTAGACGGGGCGACCTTTTTATCGAGCGAGATGGAATTGCAAATTTCCAAAAATCATTCAGGATCTGATGATCTTGATGGCCGCCCCGAGGAAACGGGATTAAACATCCCGCATCTCCCTAACTACCCCCGCCTCAAATCAACGCGAAATGCAACCGCAGTATTCGTGCCGGTCCGGGGTTGTTAACTGCTTTTTTGCTAAAGCTATAAGTTACTGTAATAGAATAGATTATGTCATATCAGCTGTCTATTGATACCGCAAGTAGCCGGCGGCACGCAACCTGCGCGTGTCACGGCAAAGGGATACATTGGCTTAATTTGTTGTTATTAAATGAGATAAAAACGCAACATCAATGTTGCGCCTCGTCGGCGTCTCGATAGTCATCCAGATCGAGGTCGAGATCGCGCACCATGCGCTGGAAAGCCTGGCGCAGCATACCGCTGTTCTCGGCCGCCAGAGTGATGTTGCCGCCGGAAGCCCGGAGTTGATTCGAAACATACTGCATCTTGAAATTATAAAGAGCCCGGCTCTTGGCTTCATCGTAATTCTGCATCACGGAATTGGCCGCCCCCTGGGAGACCAGGGAAAGATCGGAGGGCAGGATCGTAATTCCCCGGCAACTGATGACCGCTCTTTCCATCACATTGCGCAGCTCCCGCACGTTGCCGGGCCAATCGTGTTCGATCAGCATCTTCTGCGCCGAAGCCGACATCCCGACGATGCCCCGGCCGTACTGGGCCGAGGCAGTGACCAGAAAATGGAGCGCCAACGGCATCACGTCGGCCGGGCGATCCCGCAGCGGCAGCAGATGGAGACGCACCACGTTCAACCGGTAGAATAATTCCGGCCGGAACTTGCCCGACTTGACATCCTCCTCCAGATCACGGCTGGTTGCTGCGACAACCCGCACGTCGGCGGCAATGGACGATTCGCCACCGACCCGGAAAAAACAACGCTCCTCGAGCACCCGCAGCAGCTTCACCTGCATCAAGTCGGGACTATCGCCTATCTCATCCAGGAAGATGGTGCCGCCGGCCGCCAATTCGAATTTCCCGGCCCGGCGATTGTGAGCCCCGGTAAAAGCACCCCGCTCGTGGCCGAAGAGTTCGGACTCGATCAGGTCCGCGGGAACCGCCGCGCAGTTCATCCCCAGGAAAGGGCCCTTGCTGCGTTCGCTGGCGGCGTGGATGCGCCGGGCGATCATCTCCTTGCCCGTGCCGCACTCGCCGGTTATGAGAGCCGTCGCCCCGGTGGGTGCGATGCGATCGACCTGATTGAGCAGGTACATGGTCTGAGCATCTCCGCAGATGAACTCGTCGAAACCGGTCAGACGTCCCACTTCGCTCTGAAGGGCAAGCACATGCCGCCGCGACGCCATCTCTTTCAGGCTGCGGTTGATCAGGTTGACCAGTTCGTCCATTTCCGGCGGTTTGCAGACGTAATGAAAAGCGCCCATCTTGACGGCCTTGACCACCGACTGCACTTCGCGGTCTCCGGTCAGCATGATCACCGGCGGCGACGTATCGTCCGCCGGGATTTTTTCCAGGAATTGGTAACCGTTCATACCGCTGCCGAAATCGACGTCCAGAAGCACGATATCCGGGGGCGTCAACTGCAGCACCGACAACCCCTCATCCGCGGAAGAAACCGTGTCGACGCGGTAACGGGTCGAGAGGATCAGGGCGAGATCGTCGGCGAAATCGACGTCGTCATCGATCACGAGCACCTTGGGCCGGGGGGAATCCGTCGACATCAACCCTCCTTCTGGACGACGCGGGGCAAACTCAATGTGAGCAGATTCACCGATCGGGTCGGATCCCTTTCGATCTGCAGCCTGCATTCGAAAGTGCGCAGGATCTCATGGGTCCTGCTCAGCCCCCTGCGCCCGCCGATCATGCCGCTCATCATCCGCGGCCGGTACATGGCGATATCCGAGGGAAGCGGCGATCCCGTGTCGCTGATCTCGCATTTGATCCTGGCGCCGCTTTCGGTGAGCCGGATCGAAATGATGCGCCTCTCATGACCGCGCATGGCCGAGACCGAAATATCGAGCAGAGAGTCGATGACCATGGCCAGACCCGCGGCGTCGATCCGGCATTTGGTCGAACCCTCGATGCGGTTGTCGATCGGGGTGATCAGGATGCCGGTCTTTTTCAGGTTTTCCGAGCGCGAACCGATACGGGACTCCAGGATCGCCTTCAAGTCGGCCGCGAAGGATTCGATGACCACGAGGTGGATCGCTTCCAGGCTGGAGATGAATTCCCGCGTGGCGGTTTCGGCGGTCTCCAGGTATCCAGCTGCCTCGTCCTCATTGTAGTTGAGCACCAGGTCCCGGGCTCGCTCCAGCGCGAGCCCCATCCTGAGCCGCGAATCCTTGACAAGATCGAGAGGTACCTTCGCATCCCCGGCCAGGGACAGGATCTGGTTCAGCCGGGGGACATCGACCTCGTTGATCGCCTTGAGCGTTGCGGCGATGTCTTTCGATTTGGCTTCTTCGTCGCGGAAATTCAGTCCCGGAACGCCGATCTTGTCCAGCAGCAGGACCAGTCCGGAACAGCTTGGAGGGACGTCGTCCGCTTCGTGGTGAAGCAGTCTCAGCAGGCTCTTGCGGGCCTCCCAGATGTAGACGCTGTGCAGACGCAGGACGCGGCGCATGAACCGCATCCCGAAATATCCGAGGACCAGCAACACGCACAGGATCGCGATGACAATCAAGGGAACGGATATTGACTGCGGAGCAATCACGTCTCGATCATTCCTCCGGAGTGGCGCCCCTGATCAGGCGGAAAGGGATTCTGTGCGTCCGTTTCCGATAATGATGTTCTGATACTAACACTGCGGAACAGGACTGTCCACGAGGCCGGGATAAAGACAGGCGATCTAGACGTAGCGGGAAGGATCAAGATCCACGATGGAAGGATGATCACCGCAGACGGGACAGGCGGGATCTCGGGCGATGACCAGTTCGCTGGCCCGCCACTCCTTGAGATCCAGCAGCCGGAGCCTGCCGCCTTGCGCCCCCTGCCCCAGCAGATACTGCAGAGCCAGGGAAGCCTGCACGCTCCCGATCGTCGATGTCACCGGCCCCAGGGCTCCGGTCGGGCCGTGTTCACCGGCCGGAATTTCGGGCCAGAGACAGCGCAGGCAGCCCGCTTCGCGATCACTCGGATCAACGAGCAGGGCCTGGCCTTCCCAATGATGCACCGCGGCGTGTACAACCGGCAGCCCGAGCAGGCGGGACGCATCGTTCAACAGATACTTGGTCGGCAGATTGTCGGAACTGTCCAACGCCAGATCCCAGCCGCGCAGCAGTTCGGTTGCGTTGCCGGCGTCGATCCGCAGGGGAAACGGTACGGCTGCGACCGCCGGGTTGGCCAATTGAACGCGGCGGGCGGCTATCTCGGCCTTGGCCGATCCGACATCGTCGATATCGTAGATCGTCTGACGGTGGAGGTCGCGGGCCGAAACCTCGTCCGGATCACAGATCCCGATCCGCCCCACCCCGGCTCCCGCCAGCAGCCGCAGGGCCGGGCCGCCGAGACCGCCCGCGCCGACAACCATCACCGACGCCGCGGCCAGATCCGCCTCACCCCTGCGGCCCACTCCCGGCACCGCCCTTTGACGCTCGCCGTAATCGGCTAGACCCGGATCGATCGCCGCGGCCGGCGCCGGCTCCACCCAGCCCCGTCCGCCATCGGCGAAAATCTGATTCTTCCAGACGGGCAGGCTGTGCTTGACCGCCTCGATCAAGTAGCGGCAGGCCCGGAAAGCTGCTTCGCGATGGGCGGCGGCGACCCCGATCCAGACAGCGGTGTCGCCGATTTCCAGCAATCCGTGGCGATGGGCCAGGACCACTCGGCGCACGTCGTAGAGCCGTGACGCCTGCGCGACCAGCGCATTTCCCTCGTTCCGGCAGAGAGCGGGATAGGCGTCGTATTGCAGCGCCGCCACCTCGCGTCCCCGGTCGTCGTTGCGCACGCGGCCGGCGAAGACCACCGAACAGCCGGAACCGGGATCCTGCAGTTCGCCGAGCAGTTCGGTCTCGTCAAGAGGGATGTCGCTCAGGATGAAGATGATCAGCCTCCGCAAACCGGGGGGATGAATGCGACTCGATCGCCGGCGGCCAGGGGGCTGTCGAAGGAGGCGAACCTATCGTTGATGGCCACGCCCAGGTTTTCGGCCGCCAGGCTCAGGCCGTGCCGCGATCGGAGTTCGGCATAGAGCTCGCCGGCCGTGCCGCAGGCGGTTTCCACGGATTCGACGGCGAGACCGGCCTCCTCGCGAAGCCGGGCGAAGTAGAGTATCTCGATTCGGATTTCGTTCATTTCATCCGTCCCGACGGCGCCTCTGCGACGGCCGGTTTTCAGCCGGCGTCGGTGCGTAGGGCGTCGTAGAGCGCGCGCAGCTTGCGGACATCGTTCCAGGTGGGCCGCTTCCATTGCGCGTTGCGCAGCAGGGCGGCGGGATGGTAGGTCGCCATCAGCGGAATCCCCTCGTAGAAATGCAGGGAATCGCGCAGGGAGCCGAGCGAGGCCCGCGTGTCGAGCAGGGTCGTGGCCGCGTGCCGGCCAAGGCAACAGATCAGCCGCGGCCGGATGATCTCCAACTGCTCGCGCAGGAACGGCTCGCAGGCGGTGACCTCGTCAGCTTCCGGATCGCGGTTATTCGGCGGACGGCATTTCAGGATGTTGCAGACGTAGATCTCGTCGCGGCCCAGATCGATGGCCTTGAGAATGCCGTCGAGCAGCTGTCCGGCCGGGCCGACGAAGGGAATACCCTGCCGGTCCTCGTCCCGGCCCGGGGCCTCCCCCACGAAGACCAGATCAGCGTCGGGATCACCGGCGCCGGCGACGGTCTTGTTCCTGGTCTCGCATAGCTTGCATTCGCGGCAGGCGGCGACCCTCTCGGCAATCGCATCGAGACGCAGCCGCTTCTGCTCACGGTCCAAGACCTCGGCGACGGCCTCCCCGGTCGAGAACAGGTCGGAATCCGGAGGCGGCGACTGGTAGTTTCTGATCTGATCGACGGACTTTTCCACGAACCGGGCGCATTCCATTGCGAAATCGTCGGTCTGCGCGGCGGCGGGAACGGCGGCTGTTACCGGCGTCGGCACCGGTGAAGACGCGGCGGCGGACGCAGCGGCGGACGCCGGGGCCGAAACCGGCCTGGCGGCTGCGGCAGTCGCGGAAGCGGGAGCGGTCGCGGAAGCGGCTGCGGCGGCGGGCTCGGAAGCCGCCGGCTCGGATTCGGTGAACGGTAGTTTCTGCTCGTCGAGAACCCAATCGACACCGCGGTCCAACTGCTGGCGCAGATAAAGCTCGAGGTCGGCCGCTATCCGGGCCGGGCTGTCGGCTTTGCCGGTCACTCGTCTACCTCGCCGCGGGACACCTCGGCAAACCTTGGTGCGAGATGATCGAGAATGCCCTCGGCCAGGGTCGATTTGTCGGCGGGCCCGCTGTCCCAGATCACGCCATCGGATCCGATCAGAACCACCCGATGCATGCCGACGCCGAAAGCCCCGTCCTCGGCGGTGGGGTCGTTGGCGACGATGAAATCCATGCCCTTGGCCGCCATCTTCTCCGTTGCCCGTTCGATCATGTTCTCGGTCTCGAGCGCGAATCCGATCACCGTGAATCCGGGCGACAACTCGGGTTTGACGATGTCGGCCAGGATATCGACGGTGCGCGTCATCTCGAGATTCCAGGACGTGCCGATGCTCTCCTTCTTCATCTTGCCTGACGCCACGTCGACCGGCGAGAAGTCGGCGACGGCGGCGGCCATGATCAGGCAGCGGCTGCCGTTCTGGATGCCGGCGGCGACGGCGGTCGCCATCTCGGCGGCGGTCTCGACGGCGAAGGAGCGGGCGACTCCGGGCGGAACTGGCAGATGCGACGGGCCGTGAATCAAGGTGACCTCGGCGCCGTGACGAACGGCGGCGGCGGCCAGGGCATAGCCGAAGGCGCCGGTGGAGCGGTTGCCTACGAAACGAATCGCGTCGATGGGCTCGTAGGTCGGTCCCGCCGTGACCAGGACCTTGTGGCCCCTGAGGAAGGGAGCCTCGTCATCATCACCGTCGACGTATCCGGCGGAGGGGTCGATCAGGTCGTAGGCGACTCCTATCGCGGCGAAGATATCCTCGGGCTCGGCCATCCTGCCCTCGGCCTGAACTCCGCAGGCCAGCCAGCCCTCTCCCGGCTCGGCGAAGATGGCCCCCCGCTCACGCAGCAACTCAGTGTTGGAGCGGGTTGCGGGATGCCGCCACATCACGTCGTTCATGGCCGGGGCCACCACGAGCGGGCCCTCGTATGCGAGCAGGAGGGTCGAAACGATGTCATCCGCGATTCCGTTGGCCATCTTGGCCAGGGTGTTGCCGGTAGCCGGAGCAACCACCGCGATGTCCGCCCAACGCGACAATTCGACGTGATCCAGGGGATCGGTGTCGCCCTCGCCCCAGATGTCGGTGGCGACCCCGTGCCCGGACAGGGCGCGCAACGTGACCGGACCGATAAAGCGCTGCGCCGACCCGGTCATCGCCGTCCGCACTGAAAAACCCGCCTGCGTGAGCAGGCGGGTCAATAGGCAGGACTTGTAGGCGGCGATGCCCCCGGTTACGAGCAGCAGGACATTGGCTCTCGCCATGACCTATTCTTCCCCTTCCTGCTCCTCCTGGAGCTGGGCCAGCCGCTCCCTCTGATCGAAATAGCTGATTTTGCCGTCGATCAGGCGCTGGACCGCGATCGTCGTCAACTTGCCCGGCAGATGGGCGTTGACGTTGCGGGCCCGGTCGTTGAGACGACGGGCCTCGAGCGCGGCGACCTTGATGGCCTCGAACTTGTTGGGAATCCTGTCGGTAACGTCTTTGCGGCGGATATATGTTGCCATACCTGAACGACCTCTCGGCTGTACGGGTCTCGTCAACGAACACAAAACAGCGACGGACCGCTTTGCAGCGGATCCAGTCATGCTGCGAACCCTATAATGTAAAACGATTTCGTATTTGTTCAACGCTTTTTTACAAGATGTTGGCGCGCAAAAGCATACGCCACCGGCATCACTCGGCGGCGAGTGGCGATGTCCCGATCCGCAGTCGCCGGCATTCCTCGGCGGCGATGATCGCCCGCATCCTGTCCAGAGCGCTTTCAAGGTCGTCGTTGATGATCCAATAGCCGTAATGGCGGGCGTATTCGACTTCCCAGCGGGCGTTCGCCAGACGGGTGGCGATGACTTCGTCGCTGTCGGTTCCCCTGCCCCGCAAACGTCTCTCCAATTCCTCCCACGACGGCGGGAAGACGAATACCGAGACCAGTTCTTCGCCGTAGATGTCGATCACCCGCTTGCCGCCCTGGACGTCGAGGTCGAAGAGCGGGATGCGGCCGGCGGCCAGCATCTCGGCGACGTGATCCTTGCGGGTGCCGTAACGGCGCTTATGGACATCGGCCCACTCGACGAAAGCGTCCGCGGCGATCAGGCGGTCGAATCCGGCGTCGTCGACGAAATGATAGTCGACGCCGTCGGTCTCGCCGGGGCGGATCGGGCGGGTGGTCGTGGATACCGAGAAGGCCAGTCGCGGCTCGGATTCCAGCAACGCATGGACGAAGGTGCTCTTGCCGGCGCCGCTGGGACCGGAAATCAGGATCAGCATTTCTACTCCAGGTTCTGGACCTGTTCGCGCATCGATTCGACTTCTTCCTTCATGGCGATGACCGCGCCGGTGATCTCCATGTTCTGGGTCTTGGAACCCATGGTGTTGACTTCCCGGTGCATCTCCTGGAGCAGGAAATTCAATCGCTTGGCAACCTGGCCGCCTGCCGAGATGACCTGTTCGAACTGATCGAGATGGCAGTCCAGACGCTCGCATTCCTCGGCGATATTGCCCCGATCGGCCAGGATGGCGGCCTCCTGGGCCAGGCGTTGGGGATCGATCTGATCCGCGAAGAGCTGGGTGATCCGTTCATTCAGACGGTTGTTGGCCTCCTGGACCGCGAGCGGGGTCAACTCGCCCACGCGGCCCAGTTGGGCGCGAATCGTGACCAGGCGCCGGGACATGTCGCTCACCAGTTCGGCGCCCTCGGCTTTCTTCATGGCCAGCATCCCGTCGGTCGCCGCGGCCAGGGCCTCGAGCAGGGGGCCGCGCACTTCTTCGGGACCGAATTCTTCGGTATCGCCGTGCAGAACGTCGGGTATTGCCAGCAGATTCTCGAAGCCGATGCCGGGCCGGGGCAGTCCCTTGGCCTCGATCCGGTCGGCGATCGCGTTCAGCACGTCGATCCCCCTGTCGATCGCCTCGGTAGAGACAGCTGATTCGATACTCCGGTTATGCGCAAGCTGGACCGAACAGCTGACGCGGCCGCGGGCGACTCTTTCCTTGAGATGGGCCCGGATATCCGGCTCCAGCGACGCGAGGGGCGCAGGCATCTTCATCGCAACGTCCAGAAAGCGGTGATTGACCGACCGCAACTCGACCGAGACGGTGAACGAATCCCCGGCAGCCTCGCCGATCCCGAAGCCTGTCATGCTCAACATTGCAAATCCCCCACTGAAAAAAGGAAGTGGCCGACGGCCGCCGCCAAGTGTAGGCAACGCCCCCGGATGCGGCAAGACAGTTGTCCGGAAATCGCTCCGGGGCCGCGGCGATCGCTCTTGCCTCACGGACGCGCAAATGCCATGATGTCCGAGTGTACAAGCCCCGCCCGGGACGGAACCATCCGCGGAGGAAATCGATGAAGAGAACAATTCTATTGGCCCTGATCATCCTGCTCGCAGCCGGAACCGCCACGGCCCAGACCGTGGACAAGGGTATTCCCTTCGGGGCTCGGGTGGGCCTGAGCTTCGATCCCGACCAGTTCCACGTCGGCGCCCACGCCAAGATGCTGGAGCTGACGCCGGATCTGACCTTCGTGCCCAATATCGAGTTCGGCACCGGCGACAACGTAAACATCTTCGCCTTCAACGCCGAGTTGGTCTACTCCTTCTACGCAGCCGATCTGGGCGGATTCACGCCCTACGCCGGCGGCGGACTGGGCATCAACTACATCGATCCGGATCACGACAACGCCGATTCCGAAACCAAGCTCGTACTGAATTTCCTCGGCGGAATCAGCAAGATGCTCGACGACACGAAGGAGATGTTCATCGAGTTGAAGGTCGGACCCTCGGACTGGGCGCCGGACATCAAGCTGACCGTCGGACTGACGTTCTTCTAGGCGGGCGATGTGAATCCGGTCGACCGACCCTGGCGCGATCACTCCCTGCTGCGCGCCCTGACCGCGGACTGGCGGCGGCGATTGAAAGGGAGAAGAGTCGATGGGCTGGGCGGCGGCCCCGGATGGCTGCGTTTGACGCTGATCGATGCGCGGGAGGAGAACCTTCCCCCCGCGCAACTCTTTCTGGCGGCCCGGCCGGGGGCGAGTCTGCTGTGGGACTCCCCGCAAACACCTCCAGCTCCGGTCCGCGACGCCCTGCTCGCCGTGCGGCAGAAGGAGCTGACCGCGACCCCCCATCTGCTGGGATCGGTACTGGTCGATATCGCGATCCCGCCTGAAGACCGCATCATCTTCTTCGTTTTCGAGCATCACGAATCGCCGCGATCGCTGCTGGCGATCCAACTCTTCGGTCCGCGCGGCAACATCGTGCTCTCGGACGCGCAGGGCCGGCGGATATGGTCGGCCAACCCGTCCCCCCACTCCGCGACCCTCGCTCCGCCCGCCGCGGATCCCGGCCTCGCGACAATCCCGGAAGCCGATTCCGCCGCCGCCGCCGCCGTCTTCCGCCGCGAAGCGCCGCGGCGGCTGATATCGTCACTGGCTGTCGACGCCGTCTCGCGGCTGACCGCCGAAATCGGGCGCGTGCGCGTTGCCGCAGCCCGGCTTCGCAACAATCTGGCCGCCGACCTGGAAAAGGCGGAGCGGGGCGAAGAGGACCGCCGCTGCGGCGAAACCCTGGCTATCCATCTGCACTCCCTGAAGCGCGGACCGTCGCTGGTTGAACTCCACGACGCGGCGGGCGAGATGATCGGCATCGAACTCGACCCGGCCCTGACTCCCGCCGAAAACATGGACCGCTACTTCCACCGGGCGCGGAAGGCCGAGCGCGGCCGGGATCTGATCTCAGAGAGGCATGCCGCCGCCGAATCGCGCCTCGCGGAACTGGACGCGGCGACCGCGGCCATCGACAACCTGGTGGCCGCGCACGCGGACGACGACATCGCCCTGATCACCGCTTTGCGGCAATGGCGGGCGAACAACTCCGATCTGATCGGAAAGAGCGGTCGCCGCCGCTCCAGGGGATCGGCCGCTGCCGCTCCCGTAACCGCCCTGCCGTACAAGCGTTTCCTGGTCGAAGGGAGATGGGAGGTCTGGGTCGGGCGCGGCGCCAGGGAGAACGACGAGTTGACCCACAAGGCGTCTTCCCCGCGCGACCTGTGGCTGCACGCGCAGGGAGTTTCGGGCAGCCATGTCGTACTGCGCTCGCAGGGAGACCCCCAGCAGGTGCCGAAGCGGATCATCGAGCTGGCGGCCCGGATCGCCGCCCAATACAGCAAGGCCAGGAACTCAGGCCTGGCCCCGGTCATCTACACCGAGCGCAAATACGTCCGCAAACCCCGCAAGAGCCCGCCGGGAACCGCCTCCTGCATCCGCGAGAAATCCTTGATGGTCGAACCCGGAATCCCCGACGGGACCGAACAGATCGGCTGAGAGCCCTGCCGCCGGGATCCTCGGCGAGCTAGCGCACCAGGGAAACGCCCTTGCTCACTGTCAGGGAACCGCTGATCAGCACCGCACGATAGACTCCGCTGGGCAACTTCCGGCCTGATTCGTCCGTGCCGTCCCAAAGCGAAACGTGATTTCCCTCGGCGGCTTAACCCGAATGAATCATCCGCACGGGGCGTCCCCTCAGATCGTAGATGACCAGATTCGCCTGCTGTTCCGCCGGCAACCACCAAGAGATGCGCACCCGCGGGTTGAAGGGATTGGGAGCGGCCGACAGCGTCGGCACGCGCGGAGTCACATCGCCGACATCGGTCACCGCATCCAGAGTTGTGATCACCGGAAGACCGGCTGTGCCTTCGCTGTTGACCGCCCTGATTTCCAATTGGTAGATGCCGGCCGCCTCGACTTCCGCAACCAGGGAATAATCCTCTTGAGGCGAATCGAAATCCCCGTCAAACGGAGTCGCCTGCAGCCAGGGACCGTCTTCGATCCGGTACTCCACGGCTGCGACAGTGTTGATGGTGCAAGTGTTGTAGCTGGGATTGATCGTAGGCATGGGCACGACTTCTGCCAGACCGCCGGTCGTGAAAAGGAAACTCGAGGGACTCTCGACCGGATCGGCTGTAACGATCGGTTCGGTGTCGATGATGTCGGGGATCCCGTCGGCGTCGGTGTCGGTCCAGCCGATCTGGCCCCGTGCATAAACGTCGACTGCCTCGCCTCCGAAAGCCGTGATGAGGCTTTTCATTATCGAATCCTCGGACAGGATACATCCGTCGGCACAGTTCTCATTTGCCACGAGCAGGTATCCGGCTTCGTTGACGCAGGCACAGGGATAATACTCGTCAAGGGCCCCGAAGATATGTCCCGTCTCGTGCGCCGTCACCGCGTCCATGTTCGCTACGCCGTAACCGTCGTTGTCGTAGGTCATCACCGACAGCACCGACTGCCCCAACGAATTCATGAAGGTGAACGCGAAATACTGGTCGGTGAACCTGCCGTCCCCGTCCACGAGACTGTCGACGACGAAGATGATGAAGGCCCAATCCGTTCCGGACGTTTCACGGGAGTCGTTGGCGCAAGCCCTCAATCCCGGGAACAACTCCCCGAACCCCAAGGCTACGACCGCCTCCGGCAACCAGGCCCCGGTATGGCTTTGCTCGATCGGATCCTGCGCGACGTTCACGGTTCTTGAATCCACCACGAACGAGAGCCCGGCATCCGGGTTCCGCGCCGCCCACCAGTTCATGGCCGCCTGGATCTCGGTGACGCAGTATGAGCGCCTGTCGGTTACCATCCCTCCATCGATTTCGGCCGGCGTCAACCAGTCTTCGCCGCCGGTCAGTCCCTCGACGAAAACCACGCCGACATGGACCGAGCCCAGCATGTAGGAGTTCAGGTCGTCTTCCACTGCGCCGTATGGAGTCTTGGTGGCGTCCATTCCCGGCACGGAGGATTCGGGAAGAACATCCCCAACCAGGGGAGATAGATCAGCGAAGGCGTAGGCCGGCAACATGATCAGCGCCAGCAACGTGATGACCCGGGCGAAGTACAACATCAAATCCACCTCATAATTGATGTAAAAGCGTAATTTGATTGTT
>CAZYDJ010000009.1:0-31784 GCA_964646035.1 uncultured Fibrobacteraceae bacterium
TCGAGACGGTGGCCCGCCCGAGCCGGTCGGCGAAGGACTTGTAGTTGGTGTAGGCGGCGTCGATCAGCAGCAACGGTTTCTCGGCGGTGCCGGCGGGCCCGCAGAGGGCCACGATCATCAGCTCCATGGCCTGGCTGCCGCCCTCGGTGATCAGGGATCCGAGTCCGGAAACGTCGAAGCCGCTGGCCGCGATCACGTTCATGGCCGCCGCGTTGGCTTCGGCGGTGCCGCGGGTGGCGGAGTACTTGACCACGCCGTCACGGAAGGGGCTGTCCGGCGCGTCCAGGTTGAACATCCGCTCGGTCATGGCCGGATGCATCGGCAAAGAAACGTTGCCGATGGCGACGTTGACCGCGCCCACTTCATCGTTACGTTCGGTGAACTTGATCTGGGCCATCCGGATGTCGGACGGCTGACGGCTCTTGATGTGATCGGAAAGCCTGGGTTCGGCCATGATCCACTCCCCTGTGTACGACGCGGTTGAACGACGCAACTTGAATTCGATCCCTCAAAGCTGATGCCCGGGGTCGCCGGAGGCAAGCCGAAACGGCTTCAGATATCCTTCAGACCCGATACGGTGAATATGGCTCCCTCGCCCTGCCGGCTCGCGACAGTCAGACGGCCGCCCATCTGGTCGACCAGCCTGCGCACGATCGGCAGGCCGAGTCCGGTGCCGAGGGTGGTTACCGACTTGGCCTCCGGGGTGCGGTAGAACTCGTCGAAGATCTTCTGCTGATCCGCGAGCTTGATGCCGATGCCCTCGTCGCGAACCGAGAAGGAAACTCCCGTCCGGCCCGAATCGATGCGCACGGTGATGCGCCCGCCTTCGGAATTGTAGCGGATGGCGTTGCTGAAGAGGTTGACGAAGACCGTTTCGATGGCCTGCTCGTCGGTCCGCAAGGTCACCTTGCCGTCCGGGAGCTGGACCTCCACCTGCAATTCCCGCTCGGCGGCCTGCTCGGCGAAGTCGTCGATCACGTCGCGGAACAACGCGTCCAGCTCGACGGTCCGCGCGGCCGAACGCACGCGTGAAACCCCGCGGGTCAGGTCGGCCAGATCCTTGACCATGTCGATGGTCTGGGCGGTGCGGTTGCGGGCCCGCCGCAGCAGATCGGCGACATTCGGCGATAGCGATTCGCCCTCGAGTTCGAGCACGGTATCGATGGCGCTCTGGGTGGTGATCGTCGGGTTCTTGATCTCGTGGGTGACGAAGCGGAAGAAATCGGTCTTGGCCTTGTCCCGGGCGATCATCTCCTTCTGGCGGGCCACCAACTCGTCCTTGATCGATCGGTTGTGGCGCATGAACGAAGCCCCGATGTAGGCGCTCGAAAGCAGCACCAGCCAGAATACGCCCAGGGTCATCAGCATGTAGGCCGTCTCGTGATGATGATCGAGTGCATAGGTCAGATGGTGGTGAGGCAGGAGATTGAGGTACTCGCCGGCCACCTCGGCGGTGAACAGCACGATCGCCAGGGCCGCGATCTGATAGATCTCGCGTCCCTTGAAGAGCAGGCTCGCGATGATCACGTGGATGAAATAGATCAGGTGGAACGGGTTCTCGATGCCGCCGGTGAGATTCAGCAGCACGGTCAGCAGGAGCAGATCGCCCACCATCTGGACCTTGACCAGCCGCGTCTCCAACCGCAGATCGACGGCCTCGATGCGATGGTTGCGCACGTAGTAGCAGAGGTTCAGCAGGGCCAGAACGCAGATCGTGATCAGGATCGGGGTCAGGTCGAGCGGCGTCCAGACCACGGGCCACGAGAAGACCGTCACCACTCCCGCTCCCAGCACCACCGCCCAGCGCAACTTGATGAACCAGTCGGAGCGTTCGCGCAGCGACCGCGGCGATACGAAGAGAGTCGAGTCCTCGGGTTGATCCAGGTCGGCGCCGGCCGGGGTCACATCGGGCGGCTCGGCGTCGGATCGAGCCCGGCCGTTCGGCCGCGCGGGTCGGGCGGGCCGGGCGGGGCCGGAGGAGACGTTCATGGCTCCTCCCGGGGCAGATGTCTGCGGATCTGCCGCAGCAGGCGGCTGGGACTGATCGGCTTCTCCAGGAATTCCTCGACCGGGAGGTAGTCGCCGTCGCGCTCGGCGTCGAAACGGAAGCCGGTGCGCTCGCCGACGGCGCTCATCATCAGGATCGGCATCCGGCTGGTCTCGGGAGTGTTGCGCAGTTCGTGGGCGACGTGGAATCCCTCGTCGATGGTCCCCATCATCACATCCAGCAATATCAGATCGGGATGTTCGGACCGGGCGAGTTGCAGACCGCGATCACCGTCCTGGGCGTCGATCACCTGGAAATCGGCGCTCTCGAGCGTGATGCGGATGACCTCCACGAGATCAACGTCGTCATCGATAATCAGGATGGTCGGATTGGCCATCGCCGCGCTCCCGTCGTTAATCGCGGCCGGTTCAGAAAACACCCGGCTTGCCTTTGAGCTGGGTGTAGGAAAAGATCGGACCGTCCTGGCAGACATAGGTGTCGTACATGCGGCAATGGCCGCAAACGCCCCGGCCGCACTGCATATGGTGGCCGAGGGCGAGCAGGATCTCATCGTCGGGAATCCCCAGCGCACGCAGTCCGAGCAGGACGAACTTGTACATCACGGCCGGGCCGGCGACCACCGCCGTCGTGCTGTGGGTATCGATATCCAGATGGGGCAGCAGGGTGGTGACGACGCCGACCTTCCCGGTCCACTGCCGGTCGGGCTCGATCACAGTTTCCAGCACCACGCAGGATCCGGCGTCCCGCAGACGCGGTTCGTCGAAACGGAACAGGTGGTCTTGCGGCCGGCGGGCGCCCTGGATCACGATCAGCCGGCCGAAATTATCGCGGTCGGCCAGGGCGGTCAGCAGCAGCGGCCGCAGCGGGATCACGCCGTCATCGGATGCGACCAGCAACAGGTCGCGTCCGGCCAGGGATTCCAGGTCGTAACCGTTGCCGAACGGTCCGCGGATTCCCACCAGATCGCCCACCCGGTTGCGGCGCAGGGCGTCGGAGATGACACCGCCGCCGCAGACCACGACCTCGAACGTATGCCCGGATCCGGTCGGGGAACAGATCATCAACGGCAACTCGCCCACTCCGCCGGCGGTCAACAGCACGAACTGGCCCGGCCGGTAGACCAGCCGATCCTCGTCGGACAGGGCCAACGTGATCAGCTTGGCGTCGCGGTTCAGCGGAACCATGCCCACGATTTCGGCCGCGACGGGCCTTTCGAGTTGGGTCTTGGCCGGTGAACTGGGCCTATCCTTCACGGGCGTCTCTCCCTCCGGGGTGATGCCGGGGCCGGCAGCCGGGGCCGCCTGCCCTGCCTGCGATCAATCTAACAGATTTGATGTCCGAAAGGAACAGCCGGCAACACGAAGGCCCGCCCCCTGGGGGACGGGCCTTGCGCGATGGATCCGAAGCTGGATTCGCCGGCGGATCAGATCAGCAGCGGTGCGATCACCACGCTGATCACCGACATCAGCTTGATCAGGATGTTGATGCTCGGACCGGCGGTGTCCTTGAACGGATCGCCGACCGTGTCGCCGACCACGGCGGCCTTGTGGGCGTCACTGCCCTTGCCGCCGAAGGCGCCGCCCTCGATATGCTTCTTGGCGTTGTCCCAGGCGCCGCCGGCGTTGGCCATGAAGATGGCCAGCAGGACGCCCGAGGCGGTCACTCCGGCGAGCAGGCCGCCGAGCATGGCGGTGCCGCCGAGGAAGCCGACCACCACCGGAGCGACGATCGCCAGCAACCCCGGCATGATCATCTGCTTCAGGGCGGCCGCGGTCGAGATGTCGACGCAGCGGCGGAAGTCGGCGACGGCTTTGCCCTCCATCAGCCCGGGAATCTCGCGGAACTGGCGGCGCACTTCCTCGATCATCTGGAAGGCGGCCAGACCGACGGCTTTCATCGCGAAACTGGAGAAGAGGAACGGCAGCATGGCGCCGAGCAGCAGACCGACCAGGACCTTGGGATCGACGATGTTGATCGTATCGAGGCCCACGATCTGGCGGTAGGCGGCGAAGAGGGCCAGGGCCGTCAGGGCGGCCGAACCGATGGCGAAGCCCTTGCCGATCGCGGCGGTGGTGTTGCCCACGGCGTCCAGCTTGTCGGTGCGTTCCCGCACTTCGCTGCCGAGATGGGACATCTCGCTGATGCCGCCGGCGTTGTCCGCGATGGGGCCGTAGGCGTCGACGGCCAGCTGGATGCCGGTGGTCGAGAGCATGCCCAGCGCGGCGATGGCGATGCCGTACAGGCCGGCGGTCGAGTAGGCCACCAGGAGCGTCGCGCAGAGCACGATGATCGGCAGGGCGGTCGAGAGCATGCCCAACGCCAGGCCGGCGATGATGTTGGTCGCCGAACCGGTCTCGCTGGCCTTGGAGATGCCCCGGGCCGGGCCGCGGCTCTCGGAGGTGTAGTACTCGGTGATCAGTCCGATGGAGATGCCGCCGGCCAATCCGGCGATGGTCGCCCAGAAGACGCCCATGGCCTTGGTTTCGGGCAGCATGGCCTGGATCACGAAGTAGGAGACGACGACCCTCAGGGCGCCGGCTCCGAAGGTGCCAGCGTTGAGGGCCGACTGCGGGTTGCCTCCCTCCTTGGTCCGGACGAAGAAGGTGCCCAGGATCGAGACGACGATGCCGAAAGCGGCCAGGACCAAAGGCAGCAGCACTGCGTTGAGGCTGCCGGCCATGGCCGTGCCGTTGAGATAGGCCACGCCCAGGATCATCGAACCGATGATCGAGCCGATGTACGACTCGAAGAGGTCGGCGCCCATGCCGGCCACGTCGCCCACGTTGTCGCCCACGTTGTCGGCGATCACGGCGGGGTTGCGGGGGTCGTCCTCGGGAATGCCGGCTTCGACCTTGCCCACGAGATCGGCGCCGACGTCGGCGGCCTTGGTATAGATGCCGCCGCCCACGCGGGCGAACAGGGCGATCGAGCTGGCGCCCAGGGAGAATCCGCTCAGGACCTGCAGCACGCGTCCGATCGTCCAGCCGTCGGCGCCGATGAAGGCCTTGGCGTAGACGATGAACAACGCGCCCAGACCGGTCACGGCCAGTCCGACCACGCACATCCCCATCACGGTGCCGCCGCTGAACGCGACGTTGAGAGCCTTGTTCAGGCTGGTGCGGGCGGCCTGGGTCGTGCGCACGTTGGCCCGGGTGGCCACCTTCATGCCGAAGAACCCGGCCAGTCCCGAACAGATCGCGCCGATAGCGAAAGAGATGCCGATCAGCCAATGCGAGTTGGGCAGGCTGCGATTGCCGAAGCCCAGCGACAAAGCCACCACGATCACGAAGAATGCCAGGATGCGGTATTCGCGGGCGAGGAACGCCATGGCTCCTTCGTGGATGTGGCCGGCGATCGTCTGCATGACATCGGAACCGGCGTCCTGTTTCCCGATCCAGGCCGACTTGACCAGGGCGAACAGCAGGGCCAGGATACCCGCCGCCGGGATGAGATAGATCCAAGTCTCCATGAGCGGACGACTCCTCCTCGGGAATCGGCTTCCCGTTGAGTTTTTGCGAGAAGTTGAGGATTCATACGAACAGGCGCACCGGGAAAACGGCCCCTTCCCCCTCAACAAAGAAAAGGCCCAGCCCGCAATACGCCCTTCAAACGGCGCCAATTGTAAGTGCAGGGATCGGCTGCCGCAAGAGCGGAATAACCCGCTGATCGAGAGGAAAAAAAGGCGCCTCCGGGGTCGGAGGCGCCGATTTGCTGCAGCGAAGGGAAGTTACTTGCCGACGACTTCCAGGAGTTCGACCTCGAAAATCAGATTGGCGTTGGGCGGAATCACGCCGCCGGCGCCGGAGGCTCCGTAACCCAGATCCGAGGGAATGGTCAGCACGCGCTTGCCGCCGACCTGCATCCCCTGCACGCCGATATCCCAGCCGGCGATTACCCGGCCGCCGCCGAGCGGGAAGGAGAAGGGCTCGCCCCGGTCGAGGGAGCTGTCGAACTTCTCGCCCCGGGAGCCGTCCTCGGCCTGCAGCCAGCCGGTATAATGCACCTTGACCATGTCGCCGACAGCGGCCGTGGGGCCGTCGCCGGTGGCCTGGTCATCGGTATCGACACGGGGGACATCCACCAGTTCGACCTCGAAGTAGAGGGTCGATCCGGCGGGGATGTTGGGCCGGGCGTTATCGCCGTAGGCCATGTCCGGCGGGATGATCAGCACGCGCTTGCCGCCGACCTTCATCCCGGGGATGCCCTCGTCCCAGCCCTTGATCAGGCGACCGGCGCCGATCGGGAAGACCACGGGCTCGCCGCGGGGGACCGAGCTGTCGAAGGGTTCGCCGATCTTCTCGCCGTCGGTATAGATCCAGCCGGTATAATGCGCCTTGACGTAATCTCCGGAAACGGCGGCCACGCCGTCGCCCACTACTTCGTCCTTGATGAAGAGCTTTTCGACCACGGAGGGAACCCCTTCGTCGGAAGCGGCCTCGCCGCCGGCCTGATTGCAGCCGACGAGCAAAATCGCCGGCACGAGCAGAATCAACAACAGGTTCCAATTGGAACGGCTCATCCTGGGCCTCTCTTGATGGATGATGAGCAAGCAACGGGGCGCAAAGCGCCCCCTGAAAGACTGGTTAGTCCGTACAGGTTCGCATTCACGGTAAAGATGTCAAGTCGAAAGGGCCGACTCGACTTGACCGCGAATCGGTTCTGACCAATACTGCCGGGTATTCCGAACGACGAATCACCAGCGGCCAACCGCTCCACCGAATCCGGGCCGGACCCGGTTACAGGATATGCCGACAAGACTGCGCAACGCCTTACCCTGGCTGCTGGGCTTCTTCCTGGTGGGCAACATCTATCTGTTGCCCGGCAACGCCCATTCCCCCCGCGCCACCGATCTGATCGGAATCGCGCTGCTGGCGGGAGCTGTCCTGCGGATGACCGGCTCCGGGGTCAGCTCGCAGGCCCTGGCCACTTTGGCCGCATTGGCGGCCCTGCCCCTGGGCTGGGCCATCTTCGCGACGGCTTCCGGCGACGCTCCGACCGCCGTGATGTCCATGCGCTGGTTGTTGGCCATGCCCTGGGGGCTGGCGCTGATGGAATACGCGTCCACGCAGCGGGGCCGCGACGGAATCGCCCGCGGCATCTGGTGGGGCGTGGTCCTGAACGTCTTCGTGCTGTTGCTGCAATATCGCGGAATGCTCGGGCTGACCATCCGCAGCGGTCTGGCCGCCGCCGATTCGGTGCGCGAGTGGGTCAACATGGGGATGCGCCTGCCGGGAATGAGCGCTTCGTCCAACGCCAGCGGCGCCGTGGCCGGACTCGCGGTCCCGGTCGCCCTCTACCTCTACTTCACCGGTCGTTCGCGGATCTGGCTGCCGCTGGTCTCGATGGCGTTGCTGGCGGCGAGCACCCATTTCACCTCTTCGCGATCGCCGGCCATCGTCTCGGTGCTGACGATCCTGCTCGTGTCGGCGGTATCGCGCCGGCCGCGGCGGGCTTTGACCCTGCTGGCCGCCTGCGTGGCGATCTCGATCCCCGCCCTGGCCACTTTCGGGCTGCCGGGCGGCGCCGTGCGCTGGACCGACACCAGCAGCATGGAAGTCAACTCGTCGGAACGGTTCATCACCGCCCGCAACGCCATCGACATCAGCATCGACCATCCCCTTGGCCTGGGAGTGACCGCGGGCAACAAGGCGATCCTCGAGAAGTTCGAGATCCCCGCCACCCATAACGCGATTCTCTACATCAGCGTCATCTACGGACCGGCGCTGGCGGTCGCGTTGCTGCTCATCCTGGTCGTGACGGCCGCCAGGCCCTTGGTGAATCCGAGCGGCAGATGGGCCTTGCCGGGATTTTTGGCCATCGAGACCCTGGGATTGTTCATGTTCGAGGACCACCTGAACAATCCGACCTTCATCATCCTGCTCGTATGGATGGCCGCCATGCTGAGCAGATCCGCCGCCCGGATCCCGCAGAGCCGGGAGGGTCCGCTCTCATGAAGATCCTTCTGGCGAACAGCATCTTCCATCCCAACATCATCGGCGGCGCGGAGAAATTCGCCCATATCCTGGCCTGCAGGTTGAGCAGTCGCGGACATCATGTCGATGTCCTGGCTTCCGACGGCCGGTCGGGCAGCAGCCGGCAGCTGTCCCGCCGCCGGGTCGACGGCGTCAGCGGCCGGATCCACCAAGCGGCCGCCGAGGGACTCTATGACCTGCTGGACCAGGACGGATCGCACTCGTTGGCCACCCGGGCGGTGCATCACGCCATGAACGCCCGATCGCGCCGCTGGCGTAGCCTGGCGCGGGAAGTCATCGACGAAATCCGGCCCGATCTGCTGCATACCAACACCGTGGTGGGGATGACAACCGCGATCTGGCTCGCCGCCCGTGACGCCGGAGTGCCGGTGGTCCACACCCTGCACGATTACCACCTGCTATGTCCGCGGACCACCCTGCTGAGATCCAACGGCAGCGAATGCCTGGATTCTCCCCTGCCCTGCCGCCTGCTGGCCTGGGCCAAGATGCGGGCCTCCGCGGCGGTGGACGTGGTCACATCCCCCTCGCGGTTCGTGCTCGACCGGCACCTGTGCGGCGGCGGCTTTTCCACCGCCGAGGCCCGGGTCGTGCCCAACGCCGTGGAATCGCTGCCGGATGCGATCCCCGACCGGTCCGGCCGCGATACGGTCACCGGTCTCTACCTGGGCCAGCTCGACGGCCACAAGGGAATCCCCCTGCTGCTCGAAGCGATCGCCGCCCTCGCCGCCGGTCCCGGAAACGAGCGCCTGCGCTTCGTTTTCGCCGGCGAGGGACCGCTGGCAAATGATGTGCAGAGCTTCGCCGCGGCCGACCCGGATCGGGTGCGCTACGCCGGCTTCGTAAAAGGGCGGGAGAAAGAGGATCTGCTCGGCGAGGCCGACTTCCTGGTGCTGCCCTCGGTCTGGAACGACAACTTCCCGTTGGTCATCCTGGACGCGTTCAGCCACGGCATCCCCGTGATCGGTTCTGCCCGCGGCGGCATCCCGGAAGTCGTGACCGACGGCCGCAACGGCCGGATAGTCCAGCCGCAATCCGCGGCGATCGCCGAGGCGATGCGCGCCTACGTCGTCGATGACCGGCTGCGCCTGCGGCACGGCGCCGACGCCGCGGCCACAGCCCGCGATTATACCGTCGATCGCCAGGTCGATATGTTCGAGGAGATCTACGCCGAGCTGCTGCGCGGACGCCAGACCGACAGTACGCAGACGACGTAGACCGCCGCGCCCGCGACTACGCGCCAGACCACATGGGCGGAATCCAGCCGCAGCACCGTCAGGACCATCAGCACGCAGCCGGCGAAAGCCGCGGCCAGCGGCCGCCGCAGTTCACCGGCGACCATATAACCGCGTCCGCTCCACAGGGTGATCACCATCAGCGAGGCGTGGGCGGCCAGCATCGCGAGCGCCGAACCCGTCATCCCCCAACGCGGCACCAGCAGGATGTTGCCCGCCACCGCCACCACGGCGGAAAAAGCCAGCGGCGGCAGGTAGGCTCTTTGGCGGTCGCAGGCGATCAGGCCGTTGCCGCAGAACATCCCCATGCAGAGCAGCACATAAGAGACGCTCAGGATGCTGAATACCGTCCCTGCCCCGGCGAAGCGATCGCCGTAGATCAGGGCGATCAGCGGTTCGCCCAGCAGCAGACCGCCCGCCGCGGCGGGCAACAGCAGCGCCAGCAACGTTCCCATCCAGATGCTGTACTGACGGCGAAAACCGATCCGGTCCGCCACCCAGAGCCGGCTCAGACGCGGCAGCATGGCTGTCAGAACCAGTTCCACGACCATCACCAGCACGAAGACCAGCTTGGCGGCCGCGGCGTAGGCTCCGGCCGCGGCCGGAGCGGCCAGCACTCCGAGCATGATGATGTCGACATGGAGCAACACCCGCCGCACGAGGTTGCCCCCGCCGATGGCGCTGGTCTCGCGCAGCATGCCGCCGGTCTCGGGCAAGCGGCCGGGGCGCGGCCTGAACGGACCGCCCAGCCAGCGGAAGACCGGCACGGCCATCACCAGATCGTCGGCCACGAAAGCGATCAGCACGAAGACCGGCACCCAGCGGTGGACCGGCCAGGAACTCCAGCTTCCCGCCCCGCCGAGCAGCAACAGGACAAGACCGGCGTAGACCAGGCTGCGGACGGTCTTGGCCACCCCGACCCAGGTCATCCGCTCCAGTCCGATGCCCACCCACTGCAGCATCCAGGCCTGGGGAAAGACCGAGGCCAGGAACAGCACGAAGACCCAGCGGTCGGCGGCGTAGAAGGGGAACAGGGGCAGGACGGCCAGGCCGACGGCGAAGACGGCCAGGGCCAGCAGATGCATCAGCCCGACCTGGCGGCGCACGTAGTCGCGCACCCTCACTGGGTCGGAGAGCCTTGCGACCGAACGGACACCGAGCGAGAACATCCCCCACTCGGCCGCGATCAGGGCGTACATGGAAAAAGTGGATCCGAGCTGGATGACGCCGAACCAATGGTCGCCGACCATGCGGGCGATGTAGACGAGGGCCACCACGTTGAGCAGTTGGGCTGCGATCTGGGCCAGGGTCAGGACTCCGACGTCGCGCAGGAGGCCGCCGGCGGCGGGAGCCCCCCCCCGCCGGCGAATTCCGCGGATCAGGCACGGTCGGCCCCTCCGGAGAAGAGCTCCGAACGGTTCCGTGAGAGATAATCCCAACCGAAGGCGAGACAGACCGAGCCGATCAAAGCCACCAGTCCGAGCAGCAGCACGGCCCGCAGCCGGCGGGGCCGGATCGGCTTGTCGGTGGCCATGGTCGTTCCGACTTTCTCCAGCGGCGACAGCATCGAAAGCTGGGCGCGGCTGGACTGGATGTTCTGCTGCAGCGAGCGGCGTTCGAACTCCAGCTTCTGGTCCCTTTCGATCTCGAAGCGGCGGATCCGCAGTTCGATTTCGAGCTGCTTGCGCGTCAGATCCTTGTTCCGGTTCAGGGAAAGATCCTCGATGGCCAGCGCGTCCATCTCACGCTGGTAGCGCAGCGAGTCGGCCAACATCTCGCTGAAACGGACCGACGAATGGGCGTCCAGCGACTCGAGCAGACGAGAGATGGACTCTCCCCGCTCGGCCAGCATCCCGGACAGGGCCAGAGCCACCATGGGATCTGATCCGGCGCGGGCCATCATGCTGTCGGCGGCGGCGGCGTCCGGGCCCTGATCGCGCATTTCGCGGATGGCGGCGTTCACATCGACGAGTCCGGAGCGGATCGAGCTGATCTCCTCGTCGAGATCGGATATCCCTTCCTCGCGAAACTTCGACGACGCCTGGACCTCACGGACCTTCAGCTCGTAGATCTGCTGGTCGATCTGGATCTCCTTCAGGTCGTTCCGGGCATTCTGGATGTCCAGGTTCAGCAGTTCCTTGCGGGTGTCGATATCCTGCAACTGGTTCTGGAAATCGTCGATCTGGATCTCCAGGCCGGTGCGGGTCAGGGCCAATCCGTTGCTCACCGAATCGGTCATGGCGTATTCCTTGAACGCCTCGATCGACGCGTCGAGAACCTTCACTGCCTCTTGCGGTGAAACGGCCAGAGCGGTCAGGGTGACCACGTCGCCGCCCTGCAGGCTCTGCGAACCGCGGGCGATGAAGTCGGACCGGATATCGCCGGCCCAGGATCCCGACGGGGCGCCGATGGCCTCGCCCACGCCCTCTGCGTAGAGCCGCCGGTCATACCAGCGGGTGATATCCTTCAACCGCCACTCGCGGACCGGTCCGCCCTGGGGACTGAACGCGGTGATGCCGGGCCGAATTGTCGCGGTGCCCAGGTAAAGCGGAGTCACCACCAATCCGTAGACCACGCCGGCGACGAGGCCGGCCAGGGTCAAAACCAGGATGATGGCTCGACGCCGCCAGATTATGGCCAGGATCTGGGCAAGGCTGATCTCGTCGCTTCCGTGCGGGCGCGCCGTCTCGATCGCGGGACGGCGATACTCTTCACCTGTCAAGGCGTGGCTCCTCTCTCCAGACCGATCGGCGTCCTGCCGATCCTGAACTGCCTTATAGGACTTTCTTCAGGGCCCTCAGCGAGGATTTCTCCACCTTGTCGTGGAGAGAGCGTCCGTGGGAATCCATGGTCACGACCACGGGGAACCTGACCACGTCGAATTCCCAGACAGCCTCCGGAGAGCCGAATTCCTCCATCAGATGCACACCGCGTACCATGACGACCTTCTGGGCCAGCACTTGCGCAGCGCCGCCGATGGCGTGCAGATAACAGGCGCCCACATCGGCGCAGGCCGCCAGGGTCTTGGCCCCCATGCCGCCCTTGCCGATCACGCCGCGGATCTTGTACTTCCGCATCAGATCGCCCTGATACGGTTCCTCGCGGATCGAAGTGGTCGGGCCGGCCGCCTTGACGACCCACACGCCCTTCTCCTTCACCACGACCGGACCGCAATGATAGATGATGGAATCCGCGAGGTCGACCGGAGGTTTGCCTCCGTCGTGCAGGTACTTGTGGACCGCGTCGCGGCCCGTGTAGACCATCCCGGTGATCTCGACCAGATCGCCGACCTTCAGGCGGCGGATCTTTTCTTCAGTGAACGGAGCTTCCAGCAACATGATCCCGCCTCCCTATTCGTAGAGCCACTTGGTGATCCGGCCCGTCTTGGGCGAGATTCGGAAACCGTCGCGCCGGAAGGCCCAGCACATATAGGAAATCGACACGAAGAACGATGCCGGCACCCGGTTGCGATGCGTGATCTTGCAGCCGAGCAGGGTGGTTTCGCCGCCGAAGCCCATCGGGCCGATGCCCGTCGAATTGGCCTCCTTGACGATGCGCCGCTCCAGCTTGGCCAGCCGCGGATCGGGATTCACATCGTCCAGGGGACGCAGGAACTCTTCCTTGGAATGCAGATAACCGGTCACCCGGTCGCCGCCGATGCAGACACCGACGATTCCGGGCCCGCAACCCTTGCCCTGGGCCTTGTGCACGGCGTCCAGAACGCAGCGACGCACGCCTTCGAGATCGCGTCCGGCCTTGATTTCGGCGATGGGCAGGCTGTACTGGGCCCCGACGTTCTCGCAGCCGCCGCCCTTGAGAATCAACTGGACGTCGAGCATGCGTTCATCGGTCTTGGGGAAATGGAAGACCGGGCTGCCCGGTCCGAGGTTGTTGCCCGAGTTCTTGCCGGTGATCGAATCGACCGAATTCTGGCGCAGATAACCGACCCTGGTCGCCTCGATGACGGCCTGTTCGAACTCGTGCATGAAGTCGGATTCCTTCAGGTCGGCCGGGCGGTTGGCGTAGCAGATAATGGTTCCGGTATCCTGGCAGAGGGGCTGCGAAACGTCCTTGGCCAGCTTGATGTTGTCGCGGATCACTCCCAGGGCGTATTTGGCGTTGGTCCCCTTCTTCTCTTTCCGCCAGCCCTTGTCCACTGCGCGCAGAACATCGGCGGGCAGTTCACACGATGTGCGGCGGATCAATTCCAGAAAATGACGCCGTAATACTTTTCCGTCCATGCCGGCTCCTCGCGTTTATAGAAATAAGGGAAGCCGGGGGGGTCGGCGCGCCCGGCTCCGATCCATGAACCGAAATCATACTAACCATATCGAATCTTCGCGTAAAGGACAGGCTCATGCTTGTCTCGAATCAATGCATCTGATTGATGTATTCGGCGGGCACGACTTCGAAAATCCCGGCGGCGGCCACATCCCGCCCCGCCGGCAACCGCTTCCAGGGATCGGCCGCCACGATCACCGGGATTCCGGCTGCACTCGCTGTGGCGGCCAAGGCCGCCGATCCGATCTTGTTGAGCGCGTCGCCGGCCGCGGAGACGGCGTCGGCGCCGAGCAATACCGCGGCTACGCCGGGCCCGGTAGCGCCGCCCGACGCGGCGATCGCGGCCGGCAATTCGGCGTCCGCCAGCAAATCGACCGACTCGGCTACGGGCTCGCCGTCGCTGTCGCGCAGGGCGGAAAGCGCGGCGGCCGCCAATCTTCCCTCGCCTCCGGGCAACGACTCTCCCACCAGCCAGCGCCGGCCGGGGAGTTCGCGGGCGACCGCCAGAACCGTCGAACTATGACTGAGAGTGGCGATGGTATCGGCGTCCGCCAGGGCCGCCGCCGCCGCCGCGACCACTGCCCGCAGGCCGGCTTCATGTTCGGCGCGCAGGCGTTCGGCCCAGTCCCGCAGAGGATCCGCCGCCGATTCGGCAGCGGCGGCCAGATATTCCAGCGACGCCATAGCCGGAAACGCGGCGGCGACCCGCGCCGCGGCCGCGGCCCCCGCGGCCGCAGGCAGCGCGGCCATCAGATCCAACAATCTTTCGGCCAGAAAACCCGAACCGTGCTCGCGATCGGCGATCAGGACCTCTTCCATCCGGGCCGGATCGACGACCCGGGCCAAAGCGTCGGCGAGGCGGGGCACCCCGGCGATACCGGCCACCGCGGCCGGTTCGACCCAGCGCCAGGCGTCATTCTCCCAGTTGAGTTTCATCACTGCAGAGGCTTCGTTTTTCCAGTCGAACAGCAGTGGGAAAACGCGCCAGGAACGGCCCGGCCTCTGATCCGCGACCGTGAACGGGATGCCCTGGGCCCGCAAAACCAGATCGCGATCGGACAGTCCGGTTTCCTCGGCGGTCTCGACCCGCGCCTGATCCAACGGTTCGGTTTCGACGGTGCCGCTGACGCCGTGCCAGAGTCCCGCGAAGGATCGCACCTCGGCACTGCGCCGCAGCAGCAGGATTCTGCCCTCCCGACGGATGAAGGCTGTCACGGTGGGGGTTATCCGGATCACCCGGCCCATCGAATCTCCCTCCAGAGCGGCCATGCGTTGCGCCGGCGGCGATTCCCGGTGTAGAGTCTTGACGCCGTCCGCCACCGGCGGGGCGTCAGTGCAACCATAAGCCACGACTGGAGCATCGACATGCGTTATCTGCTGCTCGGAGCCGGACTGCAGGGAACCGCCATCGCGCTGGACCTGATCCGCAACGTCGACGATACCGAGTCCCTGATCATCTGCGACCGCGACCGCGAGGCCGTGACCGTCCTGGCCGCCCGCCTGGACGATCCGCGGGTCGAAACGGTCGTCGGCGACATCACCGACGCCGGACTCGTCGCCCCCCTGATGCGCGACGCCACCACCGCGATCAGCGCCGTGAACTACTGGTTCAACCCGGCATTGACCGAGCTGGCGATCGCCGGCGGCGCCCACTTCGTGGATCTCGGCGGCAACAACGACGTCGTGCGCAGGCAATTGGACCAGGACGGCGCCGCCCGCGCCGCCGGAGTGACGATCATCCCCGACTGCGGACTCGCGCCGGGCCTGGCCGGGCTGCTGGGATATCACCTCGCCGACGGCCTGGACGAAACCCACGAGGTGCGTCTGCGGGTAGGCGGGCTGCCGGCCGATCCGCGGCCGCCGCTGGATTATATGCTGGTGTTCTCGGCCCAGGGCCTGATCAACGAGTACATCGAGCCGGCCGAGGTGATCCGCAACGGCAAGCTCAGGACCGTGCCGTCGCTGACCGAGGTCGAGGAGCTGGCTTTCCCCGAGCCGTTCGGCATGCTCGAAGCCTTCCAGACCTCCGGCGGCACATCGACCCTGCCGCAGACCCTGGCCGGCAAGGTCCGCAACCTCGACTACAAGACGATCCGCTATCGGGGCCACTGCGAGAAGATTCGCCTGCTGGTGGATCTGGGTCTGACCGGTTCCGACGCGATCGATATCCGCGGCCAGGCAGTCGCTCCCCGCGACGTGCTGGCCGCCGTGTTGGAACGGCATCTGCCCACCGAGGGCGAGGACATCGTCCTGTTGCTATGCGAGGCGTTGGGCGAGGTCGGCGGACGGGTCGTGCGCCGGGCGATCCGGATCATCGACCGCCAGGATCCCGAGACCGGGCTGTCGGCCATGACGCGCATGACCGGTTTCCCCACCGCCATCATCGCCGAGATGCTGGCCCGCGGGGAGATCGCAGCCCCGGGAGCGACCCCGGGCGAACTGGTGGTGCCGGCGGAAAGGATGCTGGACGAGTTGCGCCGTCGCGGCATCGAGCCCGAGGCGTGGGAGGATGACCTGCAGTAGGGCCGGCCGGCTGAACTGATCAAGGGGAGGGAACGAGCCAGTAACCGAATTCACTCTGGCTCCCGTCCCCTTTGTCATACCAGTTCCCGTTGCCGTTGGCATCCCAATTGAATGCCATGGCTATTGTCCACCACGGTTCGATTCCGGTGTAGACGATCAAGGATCCTGAACCATCCGGGTGCACCCTGAACTGCTTGCGCGGGTCCTGTTGCGCCTCCGTAGTGTAGAATTCGATCAATTCATCCCCGAAGGAATCGCACTGCCAGAACAAGTACTTCATCGCCGCGCCGATTGGTTCGTATTGGAACGACCCCACGGAGCAGTCGGGGACGGCCCTGCCGTGCATGACCATCTGACCCTCGTACTGGACGATGCCGTCGGTGCCGGTCCAGTAGCAGTTCCAGATGTAATCATCCTGGATCAGGTCGGTCACCATGCGGATTTCCAGATCATAAGGCGGCGTGTCGACCGTCCAGATCGTCTCCCACGGCGGGCCGGATTCGTCCTCGGCCCTCATCGCCGGAGGCTGGAGTAGATTCACCAGGCTTGCGGTTTCGTTTTCTTGCCGGACGAACTCGCACAGCTGCTCGGCATAAGGATTATCGACCGCGTCCAGGGCCGGCGGCAGATCGATCCTGACTTCGTCCGGCAGCAGCAGCACCGGCACAGAGCCGGTTTCAACGCCGGAGGGATCGCCGTCGGAGCAACCGCCACAGACGAGCCCCGAAATCAGCAGAATGATCAGCGGGAAAAAGGTCGAGAAGCGTCGGGACGGCATGACTCCCCCTTGCGCGAGACACAACGGACAGCGTCTCCAAACGAACGACGGCAACCTCTTGCCCCCGGTCGAGTCGCCGGGGCGAAGCCGAGTCGTCATTGAACATTATATTTCAACAACTTGTCCAGGCATAAAAAGAGCCGCCCACTCCGAAATCACGGAACGAGCGGCTCGATTCGAATCGCGGCTGATCTACGATCCCGGCGGCGGCGCCGGCGGCAACATCCCGGCCAACCTGTCCTTATGAACCATGAAGGCCAGCATCTTCAGCTTCAGATAGTCGCCGCTGAAGAAGTAATAGCCCTTGTAGGTCCCGAGGCGCGAACTGCGGTTCGAGTCCTTCATCAGGTACCAGTCCCGGCCCTTGACCTTGGTGTAGCCGACGATATGGACGCCGTGGTCGTCGCCGGTCTGGCCGTTGACGATGCGATGCTCGCGGCTCCCCTGGTCGATGTACTTCGCGGGGATGTCCCATTCCGGGATGTCGGCGCAGTCGAATTTGCCGTCCACTCCCGGCTCGGAATTGTCGCCGCCGAAATCGACGGTGTAGCCGTCGTCGATCGCGTCCTTGACCACCTTGTAGAAGGTGTCCAGGGGCAGGTTCAGGAAAGCCTCGCTGCGGCGCCAGTTGTCGGTCACGTCCAGCAGGCACCACTGGCCGAACTCGCTGTCCATCCGCGAGACGCAGCTGACGTAGTCGTCCGGATCCAGGGTCAGCACGTCGGCCAGGAAGCTCTTGGGCGTGATCGTCGATCCCCGCCAATCGAAGCTCTCGGGCGGACGGCCCATATGATGGTCGAGGATGCGGCGCACCTCGGGCAGGACCCGCGCCTCGTCCCAGATATCCTGTTCGCGGCAGTGGTCGAGGAACGAGTGGATCTCTGCGAGCATCTTGTGATGGTCGTGCCGCTCGTCGGCGAAGACCACCCCGGCGTATACCGACTTCGGGACCGCTCCGTAACGCTTGTAGACCTCGAGCACCCCGTCGGCCTGCGAGCCTTCCTCGACCACGCTGTGGCCGTACTCGCGCACCCAGCGCCGCACCTTCTCGACGTATTCCCAATAGACGGTCCACATCTCGCTGAGCTTGATCTCTTCGCCGGTCAACCGGATGACCTCCGACTCCATCAGCGACGTCGCCGAGAACGCCCAGCAGCTGCCGGTGTAGTACTGCGGCGTGGGCGGCAGATGCGGCAGGCGCTGCTTGAAGGAACCGGGGCTCTCGGGACGACGGATCCGGGACCAGTCGACGCGCAGCGACATCTCGGATCCGTCGCGGGCCTCCTGCGCTTCCGCGTAGGCCGCGTCGGCCAGGGTCTGCAGAGAATCGGCGGTGGCGGCCAGGGCGTCGCGGCGGGCGACGATCTCGTCGAGGACCGGGTATTCGTTGGGCTCGCGATAGACCGGCTGCTGCGGCTTGCCGGCGAAGGAAACCGGAGCGACGGCGGCGATCAACGCCGCGGCCATCAATGCGACAAGGACAAAGCGTTTCATCTAGACATCCTCCAGAGGCGGAATCCCGGTGGTGCTCACATCGTGGAAACCAGGGCAGCTCCGGCGAAGAGCGGCGCCAGGACCAGGAATTGGACGATCATCGCGGCGACGAATCCGATCACGCAGACCAGGACCGCACGGCCGGTGCTCTGGTAATCCAGGGCCTGGCGCACTGCGATGATCATCGCGACCAACATCCAGATCTCGGCGATCGTGCCGATCAACCAGCCCAGCAGCGGGATGAAGGCGAAGATCCGCAAAACGCCGGGCGATGAGCTGAAACCGATCGTGCGCAGCAACTGGCCCAGATCGGCCTCGGTCTGCGGCTCGGGCATCAGCTTCGTTCCGACCAGGTAGACGACCAGCGACCACAGGAACCACGAGATCAACGCGGCGAAGGCGCCGCCGATCAGGCCGAGCAGTCCCAGGCCCACCCCGCCGAGACCCGCCGCGACGCTGGACAAAGCGACCGCGGCCAGAGCCTGGCCGGTGGCGGTCTTGTCATGCTCGACTTCCTCGTAGAAAGCCGGTTCGAGCTTGGCGGCGCGGAGCATGCGGTCGAAGAGCTGGTTCATGCGTACCCTCCTCAATTCCGACTGTATGATCTGGTGCTTTACAGGCTCTTCCATCTTGGCAGCAGGCCGCCGAGTGGTCAAGAACGGTCCGGCGCCGGTTTCCCGTCCCGGACGCTTCCCCACCGGCGAGAGAGATGCTATCTTGCCCATGCCGCCTTCCGGATCGGGGGGGCGCGCAAACCAGAATCCGCCAGGAGGCCACATGAGCGAGCAGATCAGCGTCAGCGATTTCCAGGAACAGATCCGCCGGGGCATCCCCGTGGACATCCCCAGCCGTCCGGCCGAAGATCCCGGCATCAACCGGGCTCCGGATCGCCCGGTGACTCTCAGCGAAGACGAGAAACGCCTGGCCCTGCGCAACGCCCTGCGCTATTTCCCGGCCTCGCTGCACGCCGAGCTGGCGCCCGAGTTCGCCGCCGAACTCGCCGACCGCGGCCGCATCTACATGTACCGCTACCGGCCGGACTACCCGATGCGGGCGCGGCATATCGACGAATATCCCGCCCGCTGCCGTCAGGCCGCGGCGATCATGCTGATGATCCAGAACAACCTGGATCCGGCGGTGGCCCAGCATCCGTACGAGCTGGTCACCTACGGCGGCAACGGCACCGTCTTCCAGAACTGGGCCCAGTATCTGCTGTGCATGAAATACCTGTCGGAGATGACCGAGAACCAGACCCTGGTGATGTACTCCGGCCATCCGCTGGGCCTGTTCCCCTCGCATCCGGACGCCCCGCGGGTGGTCGTGACCAACGGCATGGTCATCCCCAACTACAGCAGCAGCGACGACTACACCCGGATGTCGGCGCTGGGCGTGACCAGCTACGGCCAGATGACAGCCGGCAGCTACATGTACATCGGACCGCAGGGGATCGTCCACGGCACAACCCTGACCATCCTCAACGCCGGCCGCCGCTATCTCGGCGGCTCGGGCGAGAGCCCCCTGGCCGGCAAGGTCTATCTGACCAGCGGCCTCGGCGGGATGAGCGGCGCCCAGGGCAAGGCGGCGGTCATCGCCGGCTGCGTGGGCGTGATCGCCGAGATCAACCCCCTGGCCGCCCGCAAGCGCTACGAGCAGGGCTGGGTCGACGAGATCCACGAGGATCTCGACCAGCTGCTGCCGCGGATCGAGCAGGCGAAGCGGAACAAGGAGGCGGTGGCGCTGGCCTATCAGGGCAACATCGTCGACCTCTGGGAGCGGATCGTCGCCAGCGACCTCGAGATCGAGCTGGGCAGCGACCAGACCAGCCTGCACATCCCCTACGCCGGCGGCTATTATCCGGCGGGCATGACCCTCGAGCAGAGCAACGAGATGATGATCAAGGACGCCGACGGCTTCCGCGAGCGGGTGCAGGCTTCGCTGCTGCGGCAGATCGCCGCCATCGACCAGCTGCGCGATCACCGCGGGCTGCATTTCTGGGATTACGGCAACGCTTTCCTGCTGGAATGCTCGCGCGCCGGCGCGGACATCGCCAAGCCGGACGGCCGCTTCGTCTATCCGAGCTACGTCGAGGACATCATGGGCCCGATCTGCTTCGACTACGGATTCGGACCCTTCCGCTGGGTCTGCTGCGGCGGCACGCCGGAGGATCTGGCGGCCAGCGACCGCATCGCCGGCGACGTCATCGAGGAACTGGCCGCGACTGCTCCTCCCCAGACGAAGCAGCAGTACCTCGACAACCTGCGCTGGATCCGCCAGGCCGGACAGAACAAGCTGGTGGTCGGGTCGCAGGCGCGCATCCTCTACAGCGACGAGGTCGGCCGCCGCCGCATCGCCGGCGCCTTCAACGACGCCGTGGCCGACGGCCGCATCTCGGCCCCGATCGTGATCGGCCGCGACCACCACGACGTCTCGGGCACCGACTCGCCCTTCCGCGAGACCAGCAACATCTACGACGGCTCGATGTTCTGCGCCGACATGGCCGTCCAGAACGTGATCGGCGACGGCTTCCGCGGCGCCACCTGGATCAGCCTGCACAACGGCGGCGGCGTGGGCTGGGGCGAGGTCGTCAACGGCGGCTTCGGGATGGTGCTCGACGGCACGCCCGACACCGAGCGGCGCCTGAACTCGATGCTGAACTGGGACGTCAACAACGGCATCGCGCGGCGGGCCTGGGCCCGCAACGCGCCGGCCGAATTCGCCATCGGACAGGCGATGGAGCGCGACCCCGGACTGAAGGTGACCATGCCCGGGCACGCCGACGACGAGGTCATCGACAAAGCCATCGGCGGAGCGTTCGGCGACGGCGGAACCACCAAGGAGAACCGATGACCGACCAGAGTCCCGAAAAGCTCGAACGCCCCCGCGTTCCCGCCCTCGACGAGATCCTGGGCCGCTCCTTCCCCGTGCTGGACGACGGGTTCGTGCGTGTCGTCGACTACATGGGCGACGACCGGGCCGTGGTGCAGGCGGCGCGAGTCAGCTACGGTCAGGGCACCAAAATGGTGAGCGAGGATCGCGGTCTGATCCGCTACCTGCTGCGCAACCGCCACACCACCCCGTTCGAGATGTGTTCGCTGAAGCTGCACGTGCGCGTCCCGATGGACGCCTGGCGGCAGTGGATCCGGCACCGCACCGCGTCGGTGAACGAGACCAGCACGCGCTACTCCATCGCCATCGACGCCGCCCAGCGGACCGCGCCCGAGCAGTGGCGCCGGCAGGCCGCGTCCAACCGGCAGGGCAGCGACGGCGCGCTGGATGCGACCACGGGCGACGAGCTGACGCGGCAGGAAGCGGAGTTGCAGGACCGGGCCCGCGCCGTGTATCTGAGCCGGCTGGACCGCGGGGTCGCGCGGGAACAGGCCCGCAAGGACCTGCCTCTTTGCACCTACACCGAGGCCTACTGGAAGATCGACCTTCACAATCTGCTGCACTTCCTGGGCCTGCGCATGGAGAGCCACGCGCAGCAGGAGATCCGCAACTACGCCACGGTCATCGGCGAGGAGATCGCCGCGCGTTGGGTGCCGATCGCGTGGGAAGCGTTCCAGGACTACCGTTTCGGGGCGGTTCACATCTCGCAGCCGGAACGTCGGGTGCTGGCCGCCGTGGGCCGCGGCGACCGCGACGCGGCGCTGGCGGCGGCCGAGGCGGCCGGCTGGCTGAAGGTGTCGGCGAAGACCGGGGCGCTGACGCGCAACCGGGAACGGGCCGAACTGGAGGCCAAGGCGAACGAGCTGGGCATCTCCCTGCCCTGGACGACCGACTGATCAGGGTAGCGCGGCCTCCGGCAGGATCACCGCCACCGGCGCGTGGTCGCTGAGCTTGGTGGTGTACGCCCCGTCCATCGCGTTGTCGATGCGCAGGGTCACGCAGCGGCCGCCGTCCGCGTCGAGCGCCGGGAACAGCTCGTCGGTGACCAGGATGTGGTCGAGGTGCCCGCGGCCCGGCCCCCACGACCAGTTGATCGACGACCCTTCTGCCTGCTCCATATCCGCGAATCGGTACAGCGACGGCGCTTCCAGGAACGGCACGAAGACGTTGTTCGCCGCGATGTCCTCGACGAGGTAGTCGTTCAGATCGCCCAGCAGGATCACCGCATCGTCGGGATGTTCGGCGGCGATCCAGCCTTCCAGCAAACGACAGGCGGTCCAGCGACGGTTCTCCTCGTCGTCCTCGTCGTCGACGTTCAGCGTGCCGTCGCCGCAGCACTTGAAGTGGTTGTCGATCAGGACGAGGTCGTGCCCGCGCCAGGTCAGCTCCAGCACCAGCGGCGCGCGCGGAAACGCCAGCCACTGGTCTTCCATGATCTCGGAGACGGCGTGCATCGTGACCGTGCTGTCGAGCCAGATATAGCCGAGATTCTGGTAACGATCCGACGTGGCCTGGTATCCTGACCAGTCCGGCAACGCATCCACGAGCTGGTCGAACCGCGACTCCTGCGCGATCTCCTGCACCGCCACCACATCCGCCCCCAGACCCGCGATGACCTGGGCGGCCAGCATCACCTCGTCGGTTCCGGCGTCCTCCGCGAAGTTGTGCAGGTTCCAGGTCACGGCCTCGAACGTCTCGTCGGTGCCGATCGCGTAGGTTTCGAACGGGTTGTCGACCGGAATCACGGGCCGCGTCTCCGAGTCGCCGCAGGCTGTGACCAGGAGCAGGCCGAACAGAGAGATACCGAGCAGCAGGATCGGGGTGCGTGTCACGTCGAACATCCTTCAGTAGCGGAAACGGCGATCGAGCGACGGAACCACCCGTCGCGACGTTCGGAATCGGCGGTGAAGCCCACGGCGCGCAGGTACCGGGCGTGGCGCGGCAGCGGCGTGTGAGCCTCGAAACTGTTGTATCCCCGGGCGGCGAACCAGGCTTCCCTGTCGGTGAAGAACCAGCGCCCGCAGCGCAGGTTCCGGAACTCGGGCGCCGCGAAATCCAGATCCACGCGCACGGTGCCGTCGCCGCGGTCGGTCCAGACCACCAGCCCCGCCGGCTCCAGGTTGCGCAGGATGAACAGGACCTGCGGATGATCGAGCTTGGCGAGGTCGAAGTCCGGGGCCAACAGAGTGATCTCGTCGCGATGATATTGCAAGAAGCGGTGCAGGTAAGCGCCTTGCGCACTCGGCACGGGCAGAACCTCGAAGAAATCGCGATCCCGCGCCATGTGCATCAGGTGCCAGATATTCATCACCACGATGCAGCCGTTGACCATCGCGACGGGATACGCATGCACCAGCACGCCATAGACCGTGAAGATGGCCGAACCGACGAGGTTGATCAGCCGCAACTTGAGGATGTCGCTCATCGCCAGGCTCACGGCCACCAGGACCGACCCCACGTAGCCGACGATCTCCAACCAGTTCATGTCCTGTACTCCCGAGTTGCCGCGTCCAGCCCGATTGTCACACTCCGTAGCCGCTAATAATGACATCCGTAAGCCCCGACGGCCAGTCCCGAACACACAACACTGTCCTCGACAGCACGCCCGCGGTCTGCCATGGTAGCAGTCGATCTCATTCGAGGAGCATTCATGTCGCGCATTCCCAAACCACATCTCGGGATCATGGCGGTGATCGTCCCGTTCGTGATCCTGTTGCTCGTCCTCATCGCAATCGAGCCGAGCCGCGCCTGCGGCTTCGACGCGCCCGCGCCCCCTCCCGCCCTC
This sequence comes from uncultured Fibrobacteraceae bacterium, assembly GCA_964646035.1. Taxonomy (GTDB): domain Bacteria; phylum Krumholzibacteriota; class Krumholzibacteriia; order LZORAL124-64-63; family LZORAL124-64-63; genus CAYLMM01. Next base: position 23,981 of record CAZYDJ010000009.1, read on the forward strand.
ACGACGCCCTCCTGAACCGTGACGTGCCGCCCACGCGGCGACGGGGTGCCCCGCCGCCGGAAACCGATATACTGTGACCGTATCCGGTTGATGCTCCAACATCAGGGACCGATATGACTCGTTCCGATCGCCGCGACCAAATCCCGATCGACGACATCCTGGACTGCGTCTGGCGCGCGGACATGGACCTGCGCCTGACCCACGTCAGCGCCGCCGCCGTGACCATGCTGGGCATCCCGGTCGACGCGCTGATCGGCAGCCCGATAGCCGACCTGACCACTCCCGGAGAGTTCGCACGCCTCCAGGAACGGCTCAACTACGCGCTGGGGCGGCCCGACCGCACCGTCGGCATGCTGTACGAAACGCGGATCCGGCACGCCGAAGGACACCTGATCCCGGTCGAGGTGCACAGTCGGTTGTTGCTGGACGCCGGCGGCAAACCCGAGGGCATCCTCGGCGTCATCCGCGACATTTCCGGTCGCCGGCGGACCGAGAAAGATGTCCGCGACCGCGAAAATCGGCGGCTTCAGGTCCAGAAGATGGAAGCCGTCGGCAGGCTCGCCGGCGGCGTGGTGGACGAACTGCAATCCCTGGTGGACGCCCTTTCGGAATCCCGCTGGCTCACCGACGACCCCGGGCTGCGGGAGCACCATCGACTCGCCGCTCGGCGCGTGGACCAGCTGCGCACGCTGGCCGGCCGCCGCCGGCTGCAACCGCAGGATCTGGACGTGGACGCGGCGCTGCCGGACATCCTGGACGCCGTGCGCCGCGAGTTTCCGCCCGGCCTGACCCTCGTCCACCGACCCGGCGCCGGCCGCTCCACCGTCCGAGCCGACAGCGACCAGCTCGGCCAGGTGGTCCGCGCCCTCTGCCTCAACGCCCGCGACGCCATGCCGGACGGCGGCACGGTCACGGTCCTGACCGGCATGCGCGACGCCGAACCGAACGCGGACGAACCACCCGCGGCCTCTCCGCGACCGTGGATCGTCATCGAGGTCACCGACACCGGAAGCGGGCTCGACGCCCTCACCCGCGAGCGCATCCTCGAACCGTTCTTCACGACCAAGGAAGACGGCGGCGGGCTGGGTCTCGCCCTCGCCCACGGGATCGTCGCCCAGCACGGCGGCCGGTTCGAGGTCGACAGCGCGCTCGGACGCGGCAGCACGTTCCGCGTGCTCCTGCCCGCCCGGTTCGTCGGCGAGGCGACCGCGTCGGAACCGGCCGGAACCAGCCTCGGCGTGCTTCTGGTCGACGATGATCCCGAGATCCGCTCCTACTGCAGCAAGGTCCTGCAATCGGCCGGCTTCCGCGTCCAGACCTGCGACGACGGGGTCGAGGCCATCGCCACCATCGCCGGCGACGAGCCCATCGATCTGGTCGTGCTGGACTGGGCGTTGCCGGGGCTGGACGGGCGTCGGGTCCGCGAACAGCTGGCGCGCCGCACACCCCGCGTGCCGCTGATGATCATCAGCGGGCACCCGCGCGACCAGTATGTCGCCCTCGGCGGCATCGACGCCGAGACGCCGTGGCTCATGAAGCCGTTCACACCGTCGGCGCTGCTGGCACAGGTCCGAGCCCTGCTGGCGGCTTCGGCACGCGAATCCTGAGACAGACGAAGAATCCCGCCAGCGCGATGACCCCGGCCATCACGAACACCCACTGGTATCCGACGTTCACCCAGAGCCATCCCGACGCGATCGGCAGGCTCATGGCCACCGCGTGGTCGATGGTCACGCCCATGGACATGGTCGGCGTGATGTCGGCGGGATCGACGGCGATCTTCTGCAGATACGTGGTCCGCGCCACCCGCAGTGCGAAGAGCGTCTGGTCCAGGACGTACGCCGCGTAGAGCGCCCAGATCACCGCTGTCGGGCCGAATACGGCGTCGCCGAAGGCGTAGACCAGGCAGATCAGGATGAGCATGATCTCATCGACCGCGAGCACGATCCGCTCGCCGACCCAGTCGATGACGTCGCCCAGAAGTGGTCGCAGCACCACCCCCAGGCCCGACCCCAGGAACATGAGCGTCGCGATCGTCGAGACCGGCACCTCGTGGATGTCCACCAGCACCCAGGTCCCGAACACGAAGAAGATCTGCTTGCGGATCCCGAAGAGCGCGGAGATCGCATAGAAGATGTGGTATTCGCGACGCCAGACGAACCGGCGCGGGGCCTTGTCGCCGCGGCCGGTCTCGATGCGGAAGAAGTTGTAGGCCGCGACCAGCGCCAGCGCGGCCGCCACCAGATAGAACACTCGGTAGTCTTCGCCCAGGACGCGGGCGATCAGGAACACCGCGCCGGCGCCGATCAGCCCGCCCAGGTTCTTGGCGCCGCCGAACTGCCCCAGCCGGCGACCCTCGCCCCCGCGTTTCGCCAGCTTCAGGCCCAGCGGCCCCTCCAGCGCGAAGTTCATGTGGTCGCCCGAGCTCCAGACGAAGATCCACAGCACGACCATCCACGCCGACGGCGTGATCAGCGCCAGGCCCAGCGCGCCGGCCATGGTCACGAGCATGGCCGTAGCCATGGCGCGACCCTCGCGGTAACGCGCGGCCAGGAACCCCGCCGTCAGCAGCACCAGGAACCCCGGCAACTCGCGCGGGAACTCGAGCCAGCCGCGGGCTTCGGCGCTGAATGCATGCACGTCGTGGAGGTAGTTGCCGAGCGTGGCGTTGAAGATCCCGGACGTGGCGCCGAAGGCGACGCTGGCCAGGAGCATGCGACGGAAATCGAGGCGTTGCTGGGGTGTCACCGGGAGTTCTCCTCACCGGTGACCCGCCCGCGCGAGCGGTAGAACGCGAACAGAGCCAGCGCAGCCCCCGTCGCCACGAGGATCCGGCCGGGCACCGGGTATCCGAGAATCTTGTTCACGACCGTGCCGACGGCCGCGACGATCAGCCCGATCACGAGACCACGCCGTCGCGCGGCGCTGCGCGCGCGGTCGTCATCCGATCGATGTTCGATCTGTCCGCTCGCCATGGACCGGGAGCCTCCTGCGGGTTCGAAACAAGCGGACCGGAGGCCCGCTGCGCACCATGTTCCAGATCGGGAGTATTGGTCGCCGGACAACGAAACGCAAGTCGCGCCGCCGCGCCGTCGCCCGGATCCTGCTTGCCAACGCCGACTATTTTGGGCTAGAATTCGGCTGCGACATCGTCCCAATGTCGCGGGAGGGACGCTCGATGGAACGCAAACCCTGTCTTCGGTCCACCATCAGCGAGAACGCGCAACGCGCCGAGCAGACGCTGACGCTCCAGGGCAAGCTCCTCGGAACACCCGAGTGCTATTCCCTGCTGGAGGACACCCGTTCGCGGATTCAGAGTGGGTTCAAGCACGTCGTGATCGACATGCACGAGGTCGATCTGGTCAACAGCGCCGGCGCCGGCATCATCGCGGCCCTGCTCACCTCCACGCAACGCCAGGGCGGCAAACTGATCCTCGTGGGAATGCAGGACCGCACCCGCCGCGTGCTGGAGTTCATGCAACTGCACCGTTTCGCCGTGTTCTGCGACAACCTGGCCGAAGCCCGAACCGCGGAAGCCTGACCTCAACGCGCCGCATCGACCCCGCCGGGCGCCGTATCGGTGCTCTCGGCCCGCAATCGCTCTTCCTCGTACAGCGAGATCCGCTGGTCCGGTCGCCGGCACGACAACCAGGTCAGGTGCGCCAGTTGGTGCCTGACCGGATGGTTCGGGTCCAAACCCCACGCCGGCACCCGCCAGTCCCAGTTGCCGGTCTCGGCGCCGGGCCGGTTCATGCGCGCTTCACGCCCGAGTCCGAGCACGTCCTGCATGGGCATCACGAACGTGTGGGCCACCGATTGCATGCCCATGCGGATGAGCGTCTGCGCGGGATCGCTGATCTCGTGCCCGACATAGTCACGGACACGATCCCGCGTGTCCTCGTCGCACTCCAGATGCCAACAGCCGTTGGTGGGGGCGTTGTCGTACGTGCGGGTGTAGACCACGCAGTTGCGCTGGTGGTTGTGCGGCTGGAACTGATTGCGGGGCTCGTTCCACGCGAACTGCAGGACCTTCATGCCGGGCATGTCGAACGCGTCGCGCAGTTCCTCGACCGCCTCGGTGATCACGCCCAGATCCTCGGCCACGATCCGCAACGACCCCAGCTGGCGGCGCATCGCCTCGAAGAACCCCAGGCCCGGACCGCGCACCCAGCGGCCGTCGACGGCCGTCTCGGCGCCGGCGGGCACCTCCCAGTACGCTTCGAAACCGCGAAAATGATCGATCCGCACGAGGTCGGTCTGGCGCAGGCTGAGCCTGAGGCGCCGGACCCACCAGCCGTAGTCCTCGCGGGCCATGGCGTTCCAGTCGTAGAGAGGATTGCCCCAGAGTTGGCCCGTCGCGGAAAAGTAGGCGGGCGGCACGCCGGCGACGATCGTCGGGTGGCCGCGCTCGTCGAGGTGGAAGAGGTCGCGGCGAGCCCAGACGTCACAGCTGTCGTGCGCGACGAAGATGGGCAGGTCGCCCAGCAACCGCACGCCGCTCTCGTTGGCGTGGCGGCGCAATCGCGTCCACTGGTCGGCGAAGATCCACTGGCGGAACGCATGGGCCGTCACGCGGCTCGCCAGGCGCGACGCAGCCTCCGCCAAGGCGTCGGGCCGGCGGTCCCTTAGCGGCGCCGGCCATTCGGTCCACGGTCGCCCGCCTTGCTCGCCCTTGATCGCCATGAAGAGACAGAAGTCGCGGAGCCAGGTCTGCTCCTGGTCGCCGAAAGCCGTGAGCGCGGCGCGTTCGGCGTCGGACGCGGCGGCCTCGAAGCGCGCGTGGGCGCGGTCCAGGAGGCCGAGTTTCCAGGGGATCACGGCTCCGAAATCCACGCGGTCGGCGGGAAACGGCGGATGATCGGCAAGGTCCTCGGGCGTCAGCCACCCGCGGTCCACGAGCGCGGCGAGATCGATCAGCAGCGGATTGCCGGCCAGCGCGCTGAGCGTCTGGTACGGCGAATCGCCGTAGCTCGTCGGACCGAGCGGAAGCACCTGCCAGAGGCTCTGCCCCGCATCGACCAGCCAATCGACGAAGCGGTGCGCGGACGCGCCGAGATCACCGATGCCGCAGTCGCCCGGCAGGCAGGTCGGATGCAGGATGACGCCACTGCTGCGGGGAAAGAGATCGTCGCGCTGACTCATGGTCGGCCTTTCGCTGGGATGGCGCCCGACACCGGAACGGTGTTCGGCGCCGACTCTTGCCAGATAATCAGCAGTCTGCGGTCCTGGCAACCGCGAAGGTGCGGGGAATGATACGCAGCGGCGTCTACCGCGGCGACCCCGATCGATCCGGATCCTCGCAGACGGCGTCGATGATCGTCGCCAGACGCGGCATCGGCGGCGGCGCGAACGTCCCCTTCGCCGCCGACCGATCCCCGAGCAGACCGCGCAACATCGCCGCCGCCGCCGGCGCGTGCGCCAGGAATTCCACCTTGCCCTTGACCCGGCCCAGGAAACCGAACGCCCCGAGCGCCTGCATCAGCCGTTGGCGCCCCGCGGCCACGGTCATGGCGCGCCAGTCGTCGGCCGTGACGCGACGGCCGCCGCGCGCGGCGACGCGGTCGGGGAACGACGCCAGCAACCGCTCCCTGGTCGCGAGGTCCAGCGCGACGTACGGGTCGTAGAGCAGCGACACGGCGTCGTACGCCATCGGCCCCCAGCGCATGCCCTGCGCGTCCACCAGGCGCACCACGCCGTCCTTCAGCAGGATGTTCTGCGACTGGAAATCGCGGTGGACGAGCGTGTAAGGCTGCCGCCGGCACGCGGCCGCGAGCGCCTCGAACTCGGCGTCCAGATTCGCAAGACCGTCGCGATCGCAGCCGAGTTGGCCGACCAGGTAACGGTCGCGGAAGTAGTCCGTCTCCCAGCGCAGGTACGCGTGGTCGAAGGTCCGGTCCCACGCCGAAAGACAGCGGCCGCGCGCCTCGGCGCCGAATGTCTGCAGGTCGGCGAGCCGGTCGAGGACGCGGTCGTAGAGCGCCGGCGCGGCGGCCGGATCGCGGGCCGCGAGCACGTCGAGCCGGTCGGGTCCCAGATCTTCCATCAGGACGGCGCGCGCGCGCGGATCCCGGGCGTAGATCGCCGCGGCGCCCAGGCCGCGGTCGTAGAGAAAACCGGTGACCGCGAGAAAACGGTCGAACTCCGGATCGGTCGGCGTCGTCTGCATGAGCACGGCGCGTCGGTCGCCCTGGCGCAGGTGGGCGAAGCGGCGATCGCTGCCGTGGCCGGTGATCCAGGCCACCTCGCAGGAGGCGTCGAAGCCGACGCGCGCGGCCAGGGCCAGATCCGGCGAATCGGCGGTGTGTTCGGCGACGGCCCAGCCCGGCCCACAGACCGTGCGCCGCAATCTCGCGCCGGCCGGAACGAATCCGCCGTCCAGGACGACGCACTCGTCGAGTTGCGCGTCCGCCGGCACGCGCGCGTCGCGACCCACGCTCGCGAATCCGGCGCCCAGCAGGCGGCGGTGCGCGTCCAGATAGCGCGAAAGCGTGCCCAGATCCTCCCACGCGCCGGCGTGCACGAAGCCGCGCACGGCGCCCGGCCGCTCCTGCATCAAGGTCGTCAGGATCGCGACGAGGTCGCTGCAGCCGACCGGCACGCGGTCGAGGAACGCGCGGTCGTAACAGGCGATGCCGGTGAAGGTGAGGCGGCGATCGTCCGCCCGCGACGGTGCGTCGAGGCGGCCGGCCACGTCGCGCACGACCCCGTCCGCTCCCAGGACCACGCTGTTGACGTCCGGCCAGTCGGTCAGCGCCAGCGTGGCGACCGCCCCTCCACGGCGGTGGTCGGCCAGCAGCGCGCCCACGTCCAGGTCGCTCAGGACATCGCCGTTGTAGACGACGACCGTGGCCGCGCCGGCGAGGAACGTCCGCGCCCCGTCCAGCGCGCCGCCGGTGCCCAGGATCTGCGGTTCGAGACTGAGATGGAATCGGGCGTGATCGACACGCGCGGCGAGGTGCGCGGCAATACGGTCGGCCCGGTGATGCGCGTTGACGGCGATACGCTCGACGCCCGCCGCGGTGAGCGCCGCCGCCGCCCGGTCGAGCAGCGCGACGCCGTCCACCGGCAAGAGCGGCTTGGGAACGTATTCGGTGAGCGGCCGCAGACGCGTCCCGAGCCCCGCGGCCAGCACCAGTCCACGGACCTCAGTCATACAGGCGCTCCCCGATGGTCGAGGCCGCGAAACGGTCGGCGTCGTCCTGCCAGCGGTCCGCCACCGCCCGCGGATCGGCCCCGTTCTCGACGGCCTCGCGCAGTCCGGCCCCGCCGGCCAGGATGTCGATGGGCAGCTTCTCGTTCTCGTATTCGTACGGCGGCTGCTTCCAGGCGAAGCGGTCGGGCCACAACTTCCGGATCTCGGTCAGCAGGGCGACGTACGTCAGCACGGGGCGGAATGCGGCGCGGTCGGTGACGTGGACCTGGACGCCGCCGCAGAGCCGCCGCGCGTGTTTCTGGAACGTGGGCTCGAAGTGCAGCGACCGCAGCACGACACCGGGCAGCGCGTGCGCCGACATCGCCTCCACCAGCGGGTCGGGGGCGATGAACGGCGCGCCGAGGATCTCGAACGGACGCGTGGTGCCGCGACCCTCGCTCAGCTCGGTGCCCTCGAGCAGGCAGGCGCCGGGATAGACCAGGGCCGTCTCCACGGTCGGCATGTTGGGTGACGGAAGGACCCACGGCAGGCCGGTGGCGTCGTGCAGGTCGCCGCGTCGCCAGCCCTCGGCCTGAAAATATCACCACCTTTGAAGGTTGAATTTTTCCAGATATAGGGCGTGACATGTTCCAATTCTGAAGGTAGTTTAGC
>CAZYDJ010000009.1:31794-39997 GCA_964646035.1 uncultured Fibrobacteraceae bacterium
CACCGTCAGACCATGGCGCATGGGAATCGGCGCCAACCCTACGAAGCTGCTGAAGGCCGGGTCGAGGACGTTGCCCTCGACCGTGCCGCCGATGGGATTGGGACGATCCAGGACCATCACCTCGACGCCCGTCTCGGCGCAGGCTTCCAGACAGAGCAACAGCGTCCAGATGAATGTGTAGTAACGCGCGCCGACATCCTGGAGGTCGACCACCAGCACGTCGAGACCGTCGAGCATGGCCGCCGTCGGCTTGCGGCGTTCGCCGTAGAGCGAGTTCACCGGCAGCCCCGTGCCGGGGTCGCGGTACCCTTCCCACTCGATCATGTTGTCCTGCGTCTCTCCGCGCAGGCCGTGCTGCGGGCCGAAGAGCGCGCACAGGTCGTCGCCGAGCGCCGCGTGCAGCAACGGCACCGCGTGGCGGAGTCGGCGGTCGACGCTTGCGGGGTGCGCGAGCAGGCCGACGCGGCGTCCATGCAGACGCCGGGCGTTCTCCTCGACGAGCCGATCCAGTCCGGTACGAACGTGAGCCATGGCGACCTCCCTGTGTGCGCCATGGTACGGCAGTCGGCCGCGCCGGCCAAGACCGTCCTTGCGCCGACCCTGGACGCCGGCTCCGGGATTCGATAATGTCACGCGGGTGGATTCGGTCGGGTACAAACCGCTCGAGGGAGATTCGCATGCGTGATCGTCTGATCTTCGCGGTCATTTTTCTGGCGACCGCCTCCATGCTCGCCAGGGCCGCCGAGCCCGTCGATTGGAATCGGCTGGACTGGCGCCTCGACCGGGCGATGCTGGTGAGCCGCTACCTCTTCCACGATGTCCAGCCGACAGCCCCCTGGCAGGACTACCTCTCCACACTGAACGAGGGTCTGACCCCGTCGGTCGACGACCTGGCCGATTTCGACGCGCAGGATCCGGCGACGCAGGATATCCGGCGCCGCGAGGCGGAGGCCTTCCTGGAACGCGCCCGCATCGCGATCCTCGATCGGGCCATGCGCCTGCGGGACGACGTGCAGGCCAATCGGACGAACTCTATCGGCGACATCGGCGTGGAAACGCCCGGCTTCGGCATCGCCGTCACCACGGCCCTCGGTCGGCTGGATCAGGCGGCGGCCAAGGACGCCACCAACGTGGAAGTGTGGTACCACCTCGCCTATTTCAGCGGCCTGGTCGGCGACCTCGAACGCACCGAACGCGCCCAGGACGGCTTCCTCGCCGCCTGGGAACGCGCCGATGCGGACACCCGCGAGGCCTGCGCCCTCTACAACCAGCAGATCATCCTCGACCGCGCCTGGCTCCTGCGCGACGCCGGCCGCTACCAGGAATGCCTCGACTGGCTCGCCGCCCGCAAGAGCGAGTTGCCGCGCACCGCGGAATCGCCGATGGTGGCCCCGTACACCGAGGGCCTGCTGATCCGCGCGCTCGTGCACGCCGAGCGCGGCGAGGGAGCGCCGGCGCGGGCTCTGTTGCCGCACCTGCCGCTGATGGACCTTCCGTCGCGGTCGGCCGCTCCCAACCAGACCTACATCAGCGGTACGAACCAGCGCGAAAACTATTATCGGCGCTTCTCACCCGGCCAGGCGCCCGTTCACAGCAAGAGCACCAAGTGGGAGAACACAACCGCCGACAAACTCACCCGCGAGCACCGCAGCAGCAGCTACCTGCGTAAATGGGTCAAGGCGTGGACCAACCTCGAGCGCGGCCACGTGCGCGAATCCATCCTGCGCGACCTCGGCCGCGTCGAGACCGAACTCGAGTTCCAGCCCCGGCTGGCCTGGCGGTGGTGGCAGGATCAGGGCCTGATCTACGAAAAACTCGGCGAGATCGAACTGGCGAAGGTCTGCTGGGCCCGCGCGGCCGTCTACCGTCCGTTCTTCATCTACTATCCGCTCGGCCAGGGCAACGGCATCTCCAGCGTCCACGGTCTCCGCGACACGGGCCAGCCGTACTACCTGGCCTACGGCACCTTCTTCACCGCGGGCAGCCTCTGGAGCTACGCGGCCAACGCCGCGCTGGCCAGCCAGGTCGAATACGACCCCTTCGCCCAGGCCGTCCTTCGCGACAGCGCCCGCCGCGCCCTCGACGCCTGCATCCGTCGCGGCCTTCACGCCGACGAAGCCCGTGTGATGCGGGGTCGGCTCGCCTTTTTGGCCGAGGATTACGCGGCCGCGGAGCAAGACCTCCAGACCGCGTGGGACGCCATGGCCGGCGATCACCGCGCCCCCGGCGATCTGCTCCTGATGCTCGGTCTCTGCCACTTCAACCGCAACGACTGGCAGGCTGCGCGTCCCTGGCTCGAGACCTTCGTCGCCGGCGACCCCGACGCCCACGTCGGCTGGCAGGCGCTCGGCATGACCGAGGCCTTCCTCGGCGACGATCCGTCGGCCTTCGCGGCGATGAACCGCGCGGTCGACTTGGCGCCCGACAACGCCACCTACCTCTACAACCGCGGCCTGCTGAACTACCGCGCCGGACGGCACGAGGACGCCCGGCGGGATTTCAAGCACGCCGGTGAACTCTGGCCGGACAACCCGCAGATCGCGCAGATGCTCGAGGTGGCGTCCGGTACGACCCAGTACGACCTCGACATGGACGCCGCGCCGGTGCGCCTGGATCTGCCGGAAAAGCAAAGGCACGAACTGGAGGGCCTGTTCACCGTCGGCGGCGCCGGCAGTGCCGGTGAACTCGCCGACCTCGCCTCGGGCAACGCCGAAGACCGCCACCGGATCCTCGCCGTCCTGCGCGACCAGTACGCGGCCGCGCCCACGCCGGTCACGCGCCAACGCCTGGCTCAGGGCGCCATGTTCGCCGGTGAGCCCGAGATCGCGCGCGCCACCCTCGCACCGCTGTGGCCGCACCGCCTGCTTCCGGCCGAGGCGCGCCTGCTGCTGCTGGCCGACCGCGCCGTCGGAGACACGGGGCGGGCCGCCGAGATCGCCGCGCGCATCGACCGCGCGGGCAACGACGAGGACGTGGAATTGCTGATCCTCGCGGCGACCATCCTCATGGACCACGACCAGCGCGAACAGGCGCGTCGCATCGTCGAGTATTCCCTGGACATCGCTCCCGACCGCGCGGTCCTCCAGGATATGCACCGCAGCCTCGGCACCGTGCCCTAGCGACCGGCGACCAGATCCTCGATGACCCGGGCCTGGTTCTCCCACGAGTAGCCGACCTTCTCGGTCGCCACCGCGCGGGCCATGGCCGGGCCGTGGTTCTCGTCGAAGAAGCGGATGCAGGCGTCGGCCAGCGCGCCGGCGTCGCCGGGAGGCACGAGGAACCCCGTCTCGCCGTCGCGAACCACCTCCGGCAGGCCGCCCACCCGCGTGGTCACCACGGGCTTGTCGTAGTTCCAGGCGATCTGGACGATGCCGCTCTGCGTCGCCGAGACGTACGGCAGCACCACCAGGTCGCTGGCCACGAACCAGCGCTCGACCTCCTCGTCGGGCACGTAGTCGGCGTGGAAACGGATGATGTCCGCCGCGCCGCCCTGCTCGATCTGTTCGAGGTACGGGCGCCGGTCGCCGTACACGTCGCCGACAACGAGCACGCGGACACCGTCGGGGCCGTAGCGCTCGCGCAGGCGCGGCGCCGCGTCGATGAGATGCTTCAATCCCTTGTAGGGCTTGATGAAGCCGAAGAACAGGAGCACGCGCGCATCCGCCGGCAGATCCAGCGCCTGCCGTGCGGCGGCGGACGTGGGCCGGGCTCGATCGGGGTCGCCGTAGTCGTAGACCGGATGCGGCGCGAGGCGGACGAGGTCGGGATCGACCTGCGGCAGCAGCGCCAGCAGATCCCGCCGCACCTGTTCGCTCTGCGCCAAAAACGCGTGTCCCTGCTTCAGCGCCTGTCGCGTCATCCACATGCCCAGCGGGTAGTTCTCGTGCGGCACGACGTTGTCGAGGACCCAGACCACCTTCGTGCGCCGACGCACGCGCCGCATCACCTCGCGAAAACCGAAGGCGAAGAACGGGATCCACCAGCGGGCGACCACGCCGTCGGGCTGGAAATCGACGAGGTCGCGCGCGGACCGGGACCAGCTCCACGGTTCCCACGGCACGAACAGCCGCTCGCTCGGACATTGCAGCCACGGAGCCGTCGGCCCCTCCTGCGACGAGCCGGGGAAGATCAGGCTCGGATACTGGCGACGGAAGCTCGTCCAGTGCAGGGTGTGACCCCGCGCCGCGAGGGTTCGGTAGAGGTTGGCCTGGGCGGCCACGATCCCGCCGCGCAAAGGCGGCGCCGGGCCGAAGAGAGCAAGACGCATGACGCACTCCGGATCGGACCCGATCGCGCCGGGTCCCGATGTGGTTCCGCGACCGCCCGGCGGCAGGCCGGACGCGCTGTTCACGAGTGACATTGCCCTGCCGATGCTGTAACTTCAAGTAGGGAGACGCTCGGAGGGAGTCGAAATGCGACGGCACCACATCCTGGGAATCTGCCTCACCGGCCTGATCACGTCCACGCTGATCGGGTGTGGCGGCTCTCCCGCCATGATCCAGACCGCGGAGCCGGCTCCGCCGCGAAATCCGTACGTCGACTGGGACCAGGCCGACTGGCGTGTCGATCGCTACATCCTCGTCAACGTCAAGGATTTCGTCACCAACCAGAACCTGGGCACCCGTGATCCGGCGAGCGACTACCGGACGGCGATCACGTATGCGGCCGTCTGGGACTCCCTGGGCCTCATTCCTTTTCTCGCGCTGAACGACGCCGAGCAGGCCGACCGCAGACGATTGGCGACGAACCATGTCGCCGAGGCGCGGCGGATCGTTCTGGGGACGGTCAACCACTACTGGAAAAACGCCTCCAGCGGCTTCCACCCCAACCTCGACGCCATCGATTCCTTCCCTAATCCCGTCGGTGTCGAGACCGCCGTCACAGCCGCCATCACCCACCTCACCATCGCGGCCGGCATGGACCCGACCAACCCCGCCGCCTGGCGCGACCTCGCCTACTTCTTCGGCGTTGTCGGCGACTGGAGCCGGCAGCAGCACGCCCTGTCGTCGGCGCTCGCGGCCCTCGACCAGATCGACCCCGCCGCCACGACCACCGGCGACCTCGCCCGCCTGCGCCGCGACGTGCTGATGGACCTGGCCTGGCTCGCGCGCGACATGCAGCAACCCGACCTGACGATCGCCTATCTCGACCACGCCGGTCCCTGGATCCAGACACCGTCGCGCGAACGCTTCGAGCGCAACTACGAGGCCACGCTCCTGCGCGGCCTGGCGCTGGCCGATCAGGGCGAGTGGCTCGCGGCACTCGGGCAATCGCGGGATCTTCCGCGCATCCAGGTCACCAGCCGGGCGCTCCGAGGAGGCGTACGCGAGGATCTCCGCTGGCATCTGGACGCCCCGCACTTCGAGGCGCTCGGATACGACCGGTCGGCATGGCCTCGGCAGGAGTCGGATTTCGGACGCCGCTGGATCAAGGCGCTCGCCGGCGCGCCGTCGGGCAACATCTCCCACATGCTCTGGCTCCTGGGCGCCCCGCCGACCCACCTCGAGTTCCCGCCGCGCCTCGCCAGCCGCTACTGGCAGGATCAGGGCCGGCTCTATACCCGCGGCGGCGACTTCGAGACGGCCCGCCACTGCTTCGAATGGTCCGCCATGTACCGGCCGTACATGGCGTTCTTCCCGCTGGGCGGATCCGAAGCGGGGCCGTCACGCATGGGCGTGACCGCAGCGAATCAGCGGTACTTCACCGGATACGGCCGGTTCTTCCTCTGCGGAGACCGCGGCGCATTCAACCGCGACGTCGCGACCTCCGTCACGACACGCCCCTGACCCCGGCATCCTAGCGTTCGAGCAACCGCCGCAGTTCCGCCACGTCCTCGGCGTCGCCGCCGAGCACCTCGGCCGCAGCCAGGGCAGCCAGCGCCTGCACGTGATTCTCCAGGTCGAGATACAACCACGCCAGATCGACATAGACGCCCGCCAGGGTCACCGCGTCCAGCGCGTCGTCGAGCACCGTCTGGAGCGTGTCCAGCGCCGCGTACGCATCCCCCTGCTCGCGAAGTCCGGCGGCGACGCCCCGCACCAGCCGGACTCCGGCGGTGGTCGTCGTATCGTCCGCCGCGGCGGTCCCGACCGTTTCCATCCCCCGGATCAGCACGCGCGCGACCGCGTCGTCCGGGTTCTCCTGCAGCGCTGCCTGCAGATGCGACCGCGCCATGCCGCGCCGATCGTCGCCGAGCGCCTCCAGCGCCCGGTTCACCTCGTAGCTGTACGCTCGAAGGTACGCGTCGCGCGGCGGCGCCCAGATCGACACCGCGAACGCCCCGCCCCTGCGGCCGGCCGTCAACACCGCCGACAGCGACTCGTCCGCCCCCCACGGCACCGGCACCTCGTGGCGCGTCTCGTCGCGCTGGTCGTAGACCAGCCGCCCGTCCGCCATCCGCCGCAGATTGAGGTGGCTCTGACGGACATCACCCTCGACCAGCAGCACCCAGCGCCGCACCGGAACCTGGTCGAAATCGACGCGGAAGGTCACCGACTCGCCCGGTTCCAGGGAGTACGTCTCCGCGCCCCAGGACACGAGGCCCGGCGGAAAAACCGCGCCGAAAGCAGCCGAGGCCAACACACACGCCGCGAGACAGCAGTGGACACGTATGGACATCGTGATGATACTCCCCGAAAATGTGGATGATCCCGCCCCCACTCTACGCCAAATGCCGACAGCGCGACAACTCGAACTGTCCGGCCGGGAGGTCTCACGATCATGGCACGCTTCTTTGGTGCCCTTATCCTTCTGACAGCCGTCCTGGCGCTGCCGACGCTCGTCACCGCCCAGGACGCCGTTCTCGAGCGGATCGAGGCCGACATCACGGTCAAGGTCGTCGATGCCGCTTCCGGACAGCCGGTCCAGGCCGAGCGGGTGCTCGTGCGCGAACGCGGCGCCGCCATGACCGTCGTGGGCGAGGCCTGGGACGTGGACGGCGCCGTGACCTTCAAGGATGTCGGCGTCTTCAACTTCCGGCCGTACATCGTCTCGGCCTGGGTCGCGGGAATCGGCTACCACGTCCAGCGCAACGGCCAGGTCTTTCTCGACGGCCAGCCCGCCGTGGTCCACGCGTTCGAGAACACCGACGACCTCGACGGCCTGACGATCACCGGCATGAACGTGGTCGTGCGCCAGCGCGAGGACGGCTTCCAACTCGAGTACATCGCCACGATCGACAACCAGTCCCGGCCGCAGCGGACCATCCGCGCCACGGCGCTCCCGCTGCGCCTGTTGTTGCCGCCGGGGCTGCAACAGATCGAGGTCGAGGTGGACAGCGGACCGGATCCCCTGACCGGCGAGATCCGGCCGGCCGACGACGGATTCAGCGGCGTGGCCACAGCCCTGACGCCGGGCGAGGCGCGCATCACGGTACGCGGCATGCTACCGGTCGGCGGCCGCGCCGAGATCACCGTGGCGACCAACCTCCCGGTGGCGAAATGGAGCCTGTTGGCCTGGCCGGCCGACCTCGACGTGCGGAGCTTCGACCTCGAGCGCGACGACTCCAACGAATACCGCGAGTTCGCGCGCTGGGTCGGCCCGGAACTGGCGATCGGCCGCGAGGTCGACGTCACCATCGACGCCGCGCCGCCGGAGGTCGCCGAGCGCGTGTTCACCCAGCCGTCCAGCCAGAGCCGCCCGACCACGGACCCGCGACGCGCCGAACGTCGGGGACCGCCGTGGCTGACAATCATCGCCGCGGTGATCCTCGGCGGGCTCTACCTGGTGTGGAAGATTCGCCGCTGAGTTCCTGTCCTCTCGCCGCAGGCGTGGTCTTTTCCGCGACCGCGACCGCGCCTGCGCTTTACAGGAAACCGCTCTCCAGCATATGATTCGACCGCAGGCGCCGTCCGCAGGACCGCGGGCGGACCTCGAGGTCGGAAGGAGTACGATGGATATCCGCAGGTTGGCCGTTGCCGGTCTGGTCTTGTTGGCCGCCGGCGTCCTGCTGATCGTCCTGCTCGGGCGCCGGGACACCGGGGACAGCGGCCGCGCCGAGCACCGGGTCGCCGCCGAGCACACGCCGCCGAGCCGCGACGATGTCGTGGATTTCCTCGACCAGTACAACGAGGAATACCGGCGCCTCTGGACCGACGCCGAGACCGCCGCCTGGCGCGCGAACGTCGACATCACCGAGGCCCACAGCAAGGCCGAGGGCCCCGCCCCGCAGGCGCTCGCCGACTACCTCGGCAGCCGCAAGATC
>CAZYDJ010000010.1:0-632 GCA_964646035.1 uncultured Fibrobacteraceae bacterium
CTCCCGATGTGGCCGACCGTCTCTTCAATCTCTATTTTTCCACCAAGAGCCAGGGTACGGGTCTGGGCCTGTCCATCTGCCGCAATCTCCTGAAGAAGATGAAGGGTCGGATCGACCTGAGGAATCGCGAGGACGGATCCGGAGCCGTGGCGGAGGTTACGCTGCCTCGCGCCGACGCCCGATCGCCCGAGGATTGAACCGGGAGGATCCGTCCCATGCTTCTGCGTCCCACCGGCGGGATCGCGATCATCTTGACCTTGGCTGCGCTGCTGGCGTTCCCGGAATCCGTCACGGCGGCGGGGACCGGCGCACGAGTCGGCATCGCCCGTCTGCAATATGGCGGGGTAGGCGACTGGGACTGCGATCCCGGTTCCCTGTCGAATTGGCTGGAACTCTTCGAGGCCCGCACCGGAGTGCCCACGGCTCCGGCCCCGGCCGTGGTGACGCTCGACAGCGAAGACCTCTTCCGCCATCCCTTCCTGTATCTCTCGGGTCACGGCCGCATCGCGATGGATGACCAGGAGATCGCCGAGTTGAGGCGTTATCTGGACGCGGGCGGATTCCTCTACGCCGATGACAACTACGGGCTGGACAAGTCTTTCCGGGAGTTGATGGCCAGGCTCTTTCCCGAC
>CAZYDJ010000010.1:684-38409 GCA_964646035.1 uncultured Fibrobacteraceae bacterium
ATCCACGCCCACGACGGCGAACCGGCCCAGGGTTTCGGCGTTCACAGGGACGGACGTCTGGTGGTCTTCTATTCGTATTCCAGCGACATCGGCGACGGGCTGGAGGATCCCCATGTCCACGGCGATCCGCCGTCCGCGCGCGAAGCCGCGGCGAGGATGGCGGTCAACATCCTGATGTACACCCTGACCAATCCCTGAGGACCCGGTGATGGCCAGCGTTCGGGACAGGCAGCTATTCCTGGAGACGATGCGGGGGCATCGGCGTTACGCCCGTCTGCGCGTGATCGCCGCCGGGGCGCCGCTCTGGCTGGGAGGGACCCTGGCCGCCCTGGTCGCGGCCGTCGCCCTGGCCGCCACCCCGTTGGGAGATTGGCGCATCGGCAAGCTGCTCTGTCTGGCCTTGGCGCCGGTGATATCGGCGGCCTTGTTCCGGGTCGCCATCGCGGTTCCCCTGGCCCGCGTCGGCGCTCTCGCCTCGCTCTGTGGATTGCTCGAATCCAGGGGTTCATTCCGCAACCTGCTGATCGCCGCCGAGGAAGCATTGCGCGTGCCGGAACGCTGGCCCGGAGGCACGGCCGACGCCGACGAATTGCTGCGGATGCTCTTCGCCGAGGCCGCGGCCCGGGCCCGGTCGCGGGACCGCGGCCGCCTGCTGCCTTTCGTCGATCTTCCCGGCAATCTGGCTGCGCTGGCCTGTTCGGCCGCTCTGCTGATCTGGGCCGCTGTCGCGGCTCCGCCGTTGCTGGACTCCGGACTTTCCCGGCTGGCCCATCCCTTGCGGGCGGAAGGCCGCGCGCCGGTGGTGGGAATTTATCTCGCGGGAGGCGACAGGACCGTTGAGGCCGGTTCGACGGTATCGCTATCGGCCCTGGATTTCGGCTCTCCCCGGCGGGAGGCGGTCTGCGAGGTCCGTTTCGGCAGCGGCTTGTGGCGCCCGGCGGCGGGCATCGAAATCGAACAGGACGCGATCGCATTCCGATATACGGCTCGCATCGCGGAGGTCTCGGAAAGCTTCCATTATCGCTTCCGTCGCGACGGCATGGCGTCGGCCGCCGCGAGCGTAACGGTGCTGCATCCGCCGTTGGTCTCGGGATTGGCCGGATCATACTATCCACCGGCGTATACCGGTCTGTCCGCGCGGGATCTGGTCCGTCTGCCTGCCCGCCTCGAGGTTCCGACCGGCAGCCGCGTGATCTGGTCCGGAAAGTCGGATCATGATCTGGCGGCGGCTTGGGCCGTGACAACTGCGGGAGACAGTCTGCATGTCGGCGTATCCGGGGATTCCCTTTTCGGCGAGTTGAAGGCGGACGAGCCGGTCGAATTCCGGATCGAGGTCCACGATCTGATGGGAATGACCGGCGGCGGCGGATTGGCCTATCTGGTCGAGCCGATTCCCGACCGCGATCCGCTGGCAGCGTTGGCCGCGGGCAGGGACGACGGGCTGCTGCCGATGGACGCGCGGTTGGCCCTGAGGGCGACCGCCGAAGACGATTACGGGCTTTCCGGAGTCAGCCTGCAACTGAGCCGCGAGGACCCGTCCGCGGCAGCGGCCGAGAACCTGAAGCCGAACTGGATCGACATCCCGCTCTGGCGTCACGGCGATCCGCAGTCGGCCCCGGGCGAAGCTGCGGAAACCCGGGAAATCCAGACCCGGCTGGGACCGGCGCGGATAATGGCCGTGCCCGACTCGGAGATTCGCACCCAGGCCGATCTGATGGTCATGCTCGATGCCGGTGATCTCGATCTGGTGCCGGGAGACATCCTGCTGCTGCGCCTGCTGGCCCGGGACAACCGGCGGCCCGGTCCGCCCGGGACGGGAGTCAGCCGCGTCCTGCGTCTGGCCATGCCTTCGGCCGTGGACATGGTCGTTTCCCGGGCCGAGAACGACGAGGACTATCTTGCGGACATGGACGATCTGCGCAATCGCAGCGTCCGCATGGGCGAGGATCTGGAGCGGATAGCCCGCGAGTTGATGAAGAATCCCCGTCCCGATTTCGATCGCCGCCAGGAATTGGAAACAGCCCTGGCCCGGCAGCAGGAACTGCAGGATGAACTCGCCGACATGGCGCAGAACCTGCAGTCCGAGCTCGATGAATTGGCGGCCACCAACCAGACTTCGATACCCCTGCTCGAGAAGATGGAGGAGGTAGCCGATCTGCTCGAAGCGGTCCAGAGCGACGAACTCGACCGCATGCGCGAAAGGCTGCGCCGCGAGGCCGAAGAGCTTTCGCCGACTGAGATCGGCGAGGCTGTCGCCGAGGCTGCGCGAAACCAGAAGGAACTGCTCGAGCGGCTCGATCGGGCCATATCCCTGCTGCGGGAGATGGCCCGCGAACAGGATCTGGAGGGAATGACCGGCGCGGTCGAGCGCATGCTGCGCGAGCAGCAGGACCTGATGGACTCGCAGGGACGGGAGCAATCGGCTGCGGAGGATTCCCGCCGGCAGGAGGCCCTTGCCGACGAGGCTACCCGCCTGGAGGACCGTTTGCGGGAGGCCCTCGACGAACTCGGTGAAGAGTCGCGCGGCGGTCACGAAAGTCCATCGGACGAGCCTTTGCGCGAAGCCTTGGCGGAGGCGCTGCGCAGGCTCGAGGAGCAGGACCCGGCAGAGATGATGCGGGAGGCGTCGCGCCGGATGTCCGCGGCGGATCCCGACGCCGGCCAGAGCGAGCAGCACGAGGCCATGCAATCGCTGGCCGGACTCTACAGCGTGCTGCTGCAGGGACAGCAGGCAATGCAGGCGGCGATGCAGCAGCATGTGTCCGAAACCCTGCGCCGGGTGGCATTCGACGTGCTGAGCCTGTCCGCGCGCCAGGAAGAGATCGTCTCGCGCATCCCCAACAACCTGCGCAACGTCCGCGCCCCGGAACTGGCCCGCTCCGAGGCCCGCTTGCTTCGCGCCATGAACGAACTGGGCGATAGGCTGCGCGAGGTGATGACCCGCTCGCCGATGGTCGTCGGTTCCCTGCTCTCGCGGCTGCGCGCCGCATCGGGGCAGATCGATGTCACGCGCGACAATCTGATCGCCGGCTGGGGCGCCGAGGCGCGTGGTTCCGGGCGCCGGGGCCTGGGCGCGATGAACACCCTGGTGATCAATCTGCTGACCAACGCCGAATCCTCGTCCGGCGACATGGGCGGATCGGGCGGAGCGCCTTCGTTCAGCGAAGAGTTGCGGCGCATGGCCAAGGAACAGGCGGGGCTGAACGGTCTGGCCGAGATGATGCGCCGCGCAAGATCCGGCGGGCAGGGCCTCAGCCAGGAGCAGAGGTCGCGGATGGATCGCTTGAGCGGCGACCAGCAGCAACTGGCCGATCAGACCCGGGAACTCGCCGAGCGCAGACGCGATGATCCCGAGCAGGCGAGGCGGTTGCTCGGCAGTCTCGACGACATCGCCGCCCAGATGGAACAGGTGGTGCGCGATCTCGGCTCGGGGGCGCTCGACGACGAGACCCTGCGCCGACAGGAAAAAATTCTCGGCCGCCTGCTCGACGCGCATAACTCGGTCCGGCAACGGGATTTCTCGACTCGCCGGGAAAGCCGCTCCGCCGGCGGTGTCCTGGCGCCGCAAAGTGGTGAAACAGCGGCCCCCGGGGACGGCCCGTCCCCGTTGTTGACCCGCCAGCGCAGGATCGAGAAGGTGCCTCTGGAATACCGTGATCTCGTGCGCCGCTACTACCGCACGCTCGACGGTATCGCCGGATCTCCCGAACCGGAGGATCTGAATTGAAAGGCCGCGGGACAGCCGGGACGCTGGTAGTCGTGATCGCAGTGGCCGCGGTCGTCGCGTCCGTCCTTGCCGCGCCGTCGGTCGCCGGCGCCCAGATCGAACTTGAGCCGGGATTCGGCGGAATCCAGCCCCGCGGGCAGTGGCGGGTCCTGCTGCACAACCTGGATTCGGCGCTGGCCGCAGCGGACACGACCGCCGCCGCCGATCTGATCCGGCAGTTGGATCGTCTCGCTGCGCCGCGGATGCAGATAGTGTTGCGGAAAATCCAGTTGGCCCGGATGGCCGGGGATGAGCGGAAGGTCGTCGATCTCTGCCGCGAGCATCTCGCCGACTCACCCCGCAACGCCCGTCTGCTGCGGGAGATGGGCCGCTCCCTGCTGGCTCTCGGTGAGATCGATTCGGCTGCGGCGGCGTTCGACACTTTGATCGCGGCCAGCCCGAGCCGTCGCTCGACCGTGACATCGATCGTCAAGGAATGGCGTGACGCCGGACGTCCCGACCGGGCGCTCGAACTCTGCGAGGCGGAGATCGAACGCAATGACGGCAAGGATCTGCTGGGCCGTCAGCGTGCGTATTGCCTGATCGAATTGGATCGGATCGCCAAGGGGATGCGGGTATTGGCGGACGAATTGGCGGCTCGTCCGCTGAACCTGCCGCTGGTCCGCAACGAGATCGCCGCCCTGGTGGTCGAGCAGAAGGATCTGCGGACGGCGGTCGCGGCCCTCGACGGGGCCGGGGCCTCGGCGTCGATTCCGGCTGTCCGGCTGCTGCGCTCCGATCTGTGGTTGAGGCTTGCCGATCACGCCGCGGCTTTTGCGGTGGTCGAACCGATGATCGCCGTTGCGGACGATGCCCGGGCGCTTCTCGTTCACGCGGCCCTGCTTTCCCGGGAAACGCCGTTGCTGGAATCGTCCGCCGAAAAAGCCGCCGCCACGCGCTGGCTTTTGGCGGTTCTGCAGCTTCTGGCCGATCGGTCGGCCGTGACGCCGATTCTCATGCCGCGGGTTCTGGACCTGCTGGCCGCGGTCGCCGAGGACGCGCTATTCTCGCGAATCCTCGCCGAGGATCCGGTAATCGGCGCCGACCGTCTCGAACTGGTGCTGGAGAGGATCCGGCTGGAGGATCCCGGCAACAGCCGGCTCTATTCGGCTCAGATCGCGCTGGCCAGATTCGACCGCGACACCCTGGGGCGTCCGGCCAGGGCCGCGGCCAGGCTGGAAAGGCTGCTCACCGACATCGATCTGCCGACAGAAGGGGTGGCCACCGCCCGCCTGGTGCTCGGCGAATGCCATCTGGCCGCCGGCGACACCGCCCGCGCCCGTCGGATCCTGGCTCGTCTCGCGCGTGACACCGACTACCGGGAAGCTGCCGGATACGCGCATTTCCAGTTGGCCCGCCTCGATCTGGCGCAGGGCCATTTCGATAATTCGCGCGACCGGTTCGCCAGCATCGCCCTGGATTCTCCGATGGCCGACTACGCCAACGACGCCCTCGATCTGGGCCTGGCCGTAGCCGAGGAACTGCAGAATCCGACCGGCGGCCCCCGCCTGCTCGAATATTACGCCCGGGCCGTCGGATTCGAATTGGCGGCGGCTCCCGATTCCCAGGCGACGGCCCTGGCCGCCCTGATCGCCGAGGCTGGGACTGCGTCGCGGGACGGGCAGCCGCAGCACCTGGTCGAACGGGCGCGCTACGAACTGGCCGCACTGATGCTCGCGGCCGCGGACACTGCTGCCGCGGCCGCCCAATGCGACACCATCGTGCTGGATCATCCCGCCGGTCGCTATCCGGCGGCCGCACTGGATCTGAAGGGGAGCATGCTGGCCGATTCGGGCCGATACGAGGCTGCCCGGGACGCCTGGCAGCGATTGCTCATCCAATATCCCGACTACTTGTTCGCGGCGGATATCCGCGACCGGATCAGGAGTCTGCCTTGAGAATCGTTAAGAAAATAGTTCGCCCGACATCCGCCGGTATCGTCGCCTGGCTCTGGCTGGCCGTCTGCGCGATCATGCCGGCCGGCGCCGGCCAACTTCTGGTGCCGATGGATCTCACCCAGTCCAATCATCTCAAGGCGTACGGCCTGGCTTTCGGCGAACTCTCGCGCGGCGGCTCGGTCAACTGGCTCTTGAACTATCGGGGCGGCAGCTTCGTGCTGGCTGATGCGCCGCGGACCCGTCTGTCGGCCCGGCTGATGGGCGTCGATTTCACCGAGATCGACGACGGCGAGATGGCCAAAATCCGCGAGAAGATCCGGGATGAGAACATGGAAGAGGTGCTGCTCGAGAAGCCGCCGCGCATCGCGGTCTACGCTCCGCCCGGTTTCCAGCCCTGGGACGACGCGGTGACCCTCGCCTTGACCTACGCCGAGATACCCTACGACATCGTCTTCGACGCCGAAGTCCTGGCCGGCGAACTGTCGGGTTACGACTGGCTCCATCTCCATCACGAGGATTTCACGGGCCAGTACGGCAAGTTCTACCAGGCCTTCAGCGGCGCGGACTGGTACCAGCAGCAGAAGACCATGCTCGAGGGACTGGCTTCCCGGCTGGGTTTCGATTCCGTCTGGCGGATGAAACACGCCTGCGCCCTGAAGATCCGCGACTACGTCGAGGGCGGGGGATTCCTCTTCGCGATGTGCTCGGCCACCGACACCATAGACATCGCGCTGGCCTACCTGGGCATCGACATCGTCCCGCGGCAGATGGACGGCGACGGGCTCGATCCGCGCCGCGAGGAATTGCGGGACGACGACCGCACTTTCGCCTTCACCGGGTTCACCCTGGACACCAACCCGCTGGACTACGAGTTCTCGACCATCGACACCAGCGACTATGCCGGCCTGCGCGGGGCGCAGGCCGATTATTTCACCCTCTTCGATTTCTCGGCCAAGCACGATCCGGTGCCGACCATGCTGACCCAATGCCACGTCAACGTGATCAACGGATTCATGGGCCAGACCACCGGCTACCGGAAGCAGTACCTCAAGCGGTCGGTGACGGTGCTGGCCCAGGTCGAAGGCACCGACGAGATCCGCTATCTGCACGGCAAGCGGGGCACCGGAACTTTCACATTCCTGGGCGGGCACGATCCGGAGGATTATCAGCACGGGGTGGGGGATCCGCCGACCGATCTGGACATCTTCCCGACGTCTCCCGGATACCGGCTGATCCTGAACAACGTCCTCTTCCCGGCGGCGCGGCAGAAGCCGCAGAAGACCTAGCGCGAGGCGCGCAGGCGATGCATGGCCCAGGCCATCACCAGCAGGGATACGGCCACCCACGGCCAATCCGGCATCTCAAAAGCGGATTCGAGCTCGATATCGCCCTGGGTGATCAGCATGGTCATCGAGACGGTGTTGTGCAGGGCGTGGAAGGCCGCGCAGAGGGTCGTCGATCCGGTAGTTTCATAGACCCAGGCCAGGATCAGTCCCAGGCCGAAGAGGCCGAAGAGAAACCAGGGCTCGCCGTGGATCAACGCGAAAAGCAGGGCCGAGACGACGGCTGACGGGATAATTCCCCAGTGACGACGGCAGAGCCGGTGGCAGATGCCGCGGAACAGCAGTTCCTCGGCCACCGGAACCACTATCGAGACGCTGAGGAAGGCGGTCACCATCGCGAACGGGGTGCGGGGCAGAGCCTGGTTGAAGAGAAGCAGCCAGCTCTCCGGAGGCGGATGGATCCGGGACGAGATAGTCGCCAGCAGCGAGGTCGGGGCCAGGGAGGCCACGGCGATCAGCAGGACCAGCAGCAGGGGTTTCAGCCGCGGACGGCCGAAGCCGAACTCGGCGTCGATGCCGGTGCGATGGGCGCGGGCGGTGGCCGCGGCCATGACCACCACCATCAACGCGCCGGCGGCGGCGGCCAGGTAGAGATCTTCGAGGGCCACGTAGACGACCACTTGCGCCGCCAGATCCACCATCAGCAGCCCGAGGGCGAAGAGGCCGATCCGCAGGCTCCCCCAGCGATTCCAGATGGTCTGCGGGGGCAGGGAAGAGATGAAGTCGGGTGCTTCGGGCATGCGATCCAATATGATCTCTTTCGTTGCCGATGGATCAGAATTCTCTACCAGATGCCGTTGTCGGTGTCCAGGGCCGTCCTTGGCACATCCGTCGCCAGTGTATACTATGCCTTTGGGCCGATCCAGCCGAGTTCCCTGGAAGGGAGAATCATGACGCCGCAGCGCGTAGATCGCAATATCCAGGCGATCGTTTTCGATCTCGACAACACCCTGACCGACTTCATGGTGGTCAAGCGCAACGCCATCGTGGCCGCCGCCGACGCCATGGTCGACGCCGGCCTGTGCCTTGACGCCGCGGAGGTCACCGACCGCATCTTCAAGATCTACGACGCGAGAGGCATCGAACATCAGCGGGTCTTCAACATCTTCCTGCAGCAGGAGATGGGCGAAGTCGACGACAAGATACTGGCCTCGGCGGTGGTCGCCTATCGCCGCGCCCGGGAATCATCGCTGGTCCCGTACCCCCACGTCACGCTGACGCTCAATCGTCTGCTGAAGGAGGGCTACAAGCTGGCCGTGGTCAGTGACGCCCCTCGCTTCGAGGCTTGGCTGAGACTGTGCAATCTCCGGCTGCAACACGTTTTCGATGTCGTGCTGACCTATGACGACACCGGCGAACGCAAGCCCAGCCCGGTTCCGTTCGAGATGGCCCTCAGCCGGCTGGACGTGCTCCCCGGACAGGCCGTCATGGTGGGGGACTGGCCGGAACGCGACATCGTCGGCGGGGCGGGAGCCGGGTTGCATACCGTCTATGCGCGCTACGGCGACACCTACGAATCCGCCGACCGCGATCGGGAAAAGGGCGATTCCGGCGCCGAGTTCGAGATCGACGATCTGCTCCAGTTGCTGGATGTCCTGGACCGGCTCAACGGCGGGAAGGGAGTTGAAAAGCCATGCGGATAGCAACAGCCAAACAGATGGGCGAGGTTGATCGCGAGACCATCGCCGGCGGCGTTGCCGGACTCGACCTGATGGAGACCGCCGGCCGGGAGATCACCTGGGAAATGCTTCGGCTCTATCCGGGGCTCGACCACGGGGATCATGTCGCGGTCTGCTGCGGCAAGGGCAACAACGGCGGCGACGGGCTGGTTATCGCCCGCCTGCTCGAGGGACTGGGATTCACGGTCACGGTGATGCTGCTGGCCCCAGCCGAGGATTGCTCCCCGGAGGCCCGGACCAACCGCGATCGTTTGCCGCCGGGCGTGGAAGTAACGACTCCCCGGCGCGAGGATTGGGCCGACTGCTGGTACAACATCTGCGGCGAGGCGGATCTGGTGGTCGACGCGGTATTCGGCACCGGAGTCAAGCCGCCGATCGGCGACGATTACGCCGCCCTTTTCCGGGCGTTCAACACCGGCGGCGCGCCGGTGGTCAGCGTCGACATCCCGTCCGGAGTATCCGGCGATACGGGCTCGGTATTCCCGGTAGCTGTCCGGGCCGAAACCACGATCACCGTCGGTTTGCCCAAGCTGGGACTGTTGCTGCATCCCGGCAGAGAACACATCGGCGACCTGTCCGTGGTGGATATCGGTTTCGATTCCGCAATCTGCAGCAAACACACCTCGTGCTGGGAATACCTGTTGCCCGATGATTACGCCCTGCTCCTGCCCGAGCGCCCCGGCGACGCCCACAAATACAAATGCGGCACGGTGCTGATCATGGCGGGATCGCGTCGATTCGGCGGCGCAGCCATCCTCACCGGGATGGGAGCGTTGCGCTCAGGCGCCGGATTGGTGACCCTGGCCCTGCCCGAAATCCATTCCCAGGCGGCCCTTGCGGCCTTGCCGGAAGTTCCCCAGATCGCCCTGCCTTGCGGATCGGCCGGCGGCATCTCGCCGCTCGATCGGGATATGCTGTCCACTCTGCTCAAACGGCAGTCCGCTGTCGCAGTCGGCCCGGGCATCGGCGCCGACCCCGCGACCGACAAGTGCCTGGTCGATCTGCTCGCGAAGTTGCAGCTGCCGGTGGTCGTCGACGCTGACGCCATCTCCGCCTTCGCCCGGCTGGGTCGCGAACCCGAATTCGCTTCCAAGCAGGTCGTGTTGACTCCCCACGCGGGAGAGCTGGCGCGGCTGGCCGGGATCGACAGCTTCGCGTTGGGGGAGCGTCGCCTCGAACTGGTTCCCGAATTCGCAGCCAAGTGGGGAGTGACCCTGGTGGCCAAGGGAGCGCCGACTTTGATCGGACATCCCGACGGCACGATGACGATCAATCCCAACGGCGACGACTGCCTGGCCCACGGCGGCACCGGCGACGTGCTGACCGGATTGATCGGCGGGCTGCTCGGACAGGGCTGCTCCGCGGACGCAGCCGCCCAGCTCGGGTGCTGGCTCCACGGACGCGCCGGCGAGTTGGCGACCGCCGAGGTGGGCTCCCGGCGCTGTATCAGCGCCGGCGACGTGGCGGCATTCCTGGGCGAAGCCTTCGCCGAGCTGGAAACCTGTGATTCCTACGGAGGCGATCGGTGAAGATAATGGGCATCGAAACTTCCTGCGACGACACCAGCGTCGCGCTCTACGATTCCGAGCAGGGAGTGCTGGAGAATCTCGTCTCCAGCCAGGTCGATCTGCACGGGCATTTCGGCGGAGTGGTGCCGGAGCTGGCTTCCCGGGCGCATCTGGTTAATCTGCTGCCGCTGGTCGATTATATGCTCGATCGCCGCGGCATGACCGTGGCCGACGTCGACGGCGTTGCGGTCACGGCCGGGCCCGGCCTGATCGGCGCGCTGCTGGTCGGCCTCTCCACCGCCAAGTCGATCTGTTACGCGTCCGGCAAACCGCTGGCCGGCGTCCATCATATCGAAGGCCATATCCTGGCCAACGCATTGACCGAACCGATGGTCTTCCCGGCCGCCGTGCTGGTCGTTTCCGGAGGCCACAGCGAAGTCGTGCTGATGAGCCGCGTGGGCAGCTATCAACGCCTCGGCGGCACCCTCGACGACGCGGCCGGCGAGGCCTTCGACAAATCCGCTCAACTGCTCGAGCTGCCCTACCCGGGCGGTCCGGTCCTGGACCGGATCTCGGCGGACGGCAGACCCGGCGCCTTCAAGTTCCCTCGCCCCCTGATGCGGGATCCCCGCATTGTTTTCAGCTTTAGCGGCTTGAAGACCGCGGTCAGGCTCGAGGTCGAGAAACTGCCCCGTCCCTTCACTGACCAGGCCCGGGCCGACGTGGCTCTCGAACTCAACGAGGCCGTCGCCGAAGTCCTGGTCCACCGCCTCGACCAAGCCGCCCGCGAGCACCGGGTGCGCGCCGTGTATCTGGCCGGGGGAGTTGCCGCCAACAGCGTACTGCGCCGACGCGTAGCCGCTCTGGCCGATGAACTCGGGGTCCATTTCCGACCACCCGAACTGGCATACTGCACAGACAACGCCGCCATGATCGCCTATGCCGGATGGGCCCGCCTCGACGCCGGCCACAGCGACGATCTCTCCCTGGACAGCTTTGCCCGCCGTCCAATCGCCTCCTGGCGCTGATCTGATTCTGCAAACCTCCTCGTAGTTCCCCTTCGTATCCAGTTGTTCCGCCAGTGGCATACATATTGCAAATCGGGCCGCGCCGGGGTTTTCCCAGTGCTTAGTGCCTCAGAATGCATGGAGATCGCAATGTCTGATGGTGATTTGATCCTTGTCGTCGACGACGAACCGCCTATCCGGACAATTCTCAAGTATATGCTTGAGAAAGAAGGATTTACGGTTCACTTGGCTCCCAGCGGCGACAATGCGATCGAGTGGTTGAAGACCAATGAGCCGGACCTGGTGCTGTTGGATGTGATGATGCCCGGTCGTGACGGTTTCTCGGTTCTGGAATGGATACGTGGCCAGATTCGGACCAATACCCTGCCCATAATCATGCTTACCGCCCGCGGCGATGTCTCCCAACGGGTGCGCGGGCTCGAGAGCGGGGCCAACGACTATCTGACCAAGCCTTTCGTCCAGGAAGAGTTGAAGCTCAGGGTGCGCAACATGCTGCAGTTGAGCCGCAGCCAGCGCGACGCCAACCCGTTGACCGGACTGCCCGGCAACCGGGCGATCACGCAGGAGTTGCAGGCCAGGTTGGAGGCGGGACAACCGTTCGCCTACCATTATCTCGATCTGGACAACTTCAAGGCCTACAACGACTACTACGGCTATTCCCGCGGCGACCGCGTCATCTGCCTGCTCTCCGAGACGATCTCGGGCGAATTGGACCGGCTCAACCTGGAAGAAGTGTTCGTGGGACACGTGGGCGGGGACGACTTCGTGGTCATCTCGTCGCCCGAGGACGCGTTCGACCTGGCCGAGCTGATCAAGGACAAATTCGACGAGGGAATCCGCTTCCTCTACGAGCCCGAGGATTGGGAGCGGGGATTCATCGAGGTACCCGACAGGACCGACGATCTGCAGAAATTTCCGCCGGTGTCGGTGACCATCGCGGTCGTTCTGGATTCAACGGGCCGCTTCGGTCACATCGGCAAGCTGAACGCCGTGATGGCCGAGCTGAAGAAATACGGAAAATCACTGCCCGGCAGCGTCGTCGTCCGCGACCGCCGGACGCAGATCCTTCCCGGTGAAGCCGAAACGCTGGCCACTCCGGGCGGCGGCGAGAAGGCCGTCTAGATGAGGAACGGAATGGAAAAGCATCGAGTTCTGATCGTCGAGGACGAGGCGCCTCTGGTGTCGTTGCTGGTCCGCACCTTCAGCGAAGAAGGATTCGAAGTGGCCACCGCAGGCGATGGTATCGACTGCATGAACAAGGTCGCCACCTTCCTTCCCGACGTGATCATCATGGACATCATGATGCCCAAGCTCGACGGGATCGACGCCACCAGGCTGCTGCGTTGGAACAGGGAATACGCCGACACTTTGATCGTTGCGCTCTCAGCCCGATCCGATCACGAAATTCGTGAGCAGATGCGCAAAGCAGGCGCTGATCTGTACATGACCAAGCCTTTCGTCATATCTCATCTCGTGGAGCGGGTTAAGGAACTGCTCGAGGTGAGGGCGGGGCTGCACTAGAAACAGGCGGATCAAGATGTTCCTAGCCATCGAGTCTACCGGAATCCTGGCTGCATTCACGCTGCCGTACGCGGAACAGGGATTGTTGATGTCCCTGGTCATGCTGGTCGTCTGCGGCCTGTTCATCCTGAGGATGAGACAGGACGAGGCCGCCCAGGCCGAATGCGACGCCAAGCGCGAGAAGCGGGTCACCAACCTGGAGAGATTGCTGCAGATAGCGGCGCGTATCCACGCGACCCGCAGTACTTCCCAGCTTCTTGACGATATCGCCGACGAGGTGCGTAAGTCGCTCGGTTTCCGCATGGTCCTGCTGCGTATCTTCGAACCCAAGACGGGCATCTTCGAGGCGCGGGCCTTTGCCGGGGTCGACGAGGAGGGACAGATCCATCTGGCCAACAGACCGGTGACGCAGGAGGATTTCCAGCGGATCACTCCGCCCAACTGCCGCGTCTCGGACAGCTATCTGGTGACTCACTGCGACGAAGAATGGGAAGAGGCCACCGCCGGCGCCTACACGCCCGATCTCGGCGAACGCACCGAAGGCGAATGGTCCGAAGAGGACATGCTGATCGTGCCCCTGTCGTCGCTCGACGGCGAAATCGTCGGATACTTCAGCGTGGACGATCCCATCGACCGCAAGATTCCTTCGCTGGAAGTGATCAGGCAGCTCGAGCTTTTCGCCAACCAGGCCGCGACCGCCATTTCGTCGGCCCAGCTCAACGCCCAGCTCCACCAGCAGAACGCCGAACTTTCCCGCGCCGCGAAGCAGTCGCAGCAGCTCAACGACATGAAGAGCGACTTCGTGGCCAACGTATCGCACGAGTTGCGCACGCCGCTGACTTCGATCAAGGCCTATTCCGAAGCGCTTTGCCGCGGCAGCCTGGACAAGTCGACCGAAACCGAGTTTCTCGAGGTCATCCACCAGGAGAGCGAGAAGCTGGCGGTGATCATCGACAACCTGCTCGACCTGTCGCGCATGGAGGCGGAACAGGTCACCCTCAACCGCCATCAGACCGACATGGTGGCCCTCGCCAAGGGCATCGAGGCCAGCGCCAAGAGCCAGGCCGATGCCCGCGGCATCAAGTTCACCGTCACGATGGACCGCGACGACATCCGGCTGGCTGTCGATCCCGACCTGATCCGCCAACTGATCCGGCATCTGCTGGACAACGCGCTGAAGTTCACGCCGGCCGGCGGCGAGGTGCGGCTGTCGCTGATGGACGGGATCTCCTCGGTGCGGATCTGCGTCGAGGACACCGGCTCGGGCATCCCGACCAACAAGATGGCCTACATCTTCGACCGATTCTACCAGGTGGACAGTTCCTCGACCCGCCAACACGGCGGGCAGGGGATCGGCCTGGCCCTGTGCCGCGACATCGTCACGCGGCACGGCGGGCGCATCTGGGGCGAGAGCGTGCAGCCGCACGGCATGCGCTTCAACGTGGTCCTGCCGCGGACCCACGGCATCGTTCATCGCTCCGTGCGCAACGACAAGCTGCCGGTCTTCAACGATCCCCAGGAATTCGCGGGCAAGCTGATCCACTGGATCGGCGAGTTGATGCGGGTGCGGATCGTTTCCCTGATGGTGCCCGACGCCGACGGCGAACATCTGGTGATCGAGGCGGCGATGGGTCTCGAGGACAGCGTCGTGCAGAGGACGCGCATCCGGCGGGGCAAGGGCATAGCCGGCAAGGTGTGGGAGACCGGCGAGACCTTCCTGGTGACCGACGTCGCCAGCGACGACAGGATCGAGTGGGATCCCGGCCGTGACAGATACGCCACCGGATCCCTGCTCACCGTCCCGATCCGCTATAACGGCGAGATCCTCGGCGTGGTCAACGTCAACAATCGCCTCGACGACAAGCCGTTCACGAGGCGCGACAAGTTCCTGCTCGAGGCCTTGTCCGACAGGCTCGGCACGATTCTCTATCGCGCCGCCGCCTACCAGCGCCGCAGCCGTGACTACGCCGCCCTGCGCGAAGCCCTGCGCACCGGTGTCGCGGTCCGCCGCGCCCGGTACGACCGGCTGACCGAGATCTGCCACGAGATCTGCATCGCGGCCGGCTCCTCTTTGGGCATGGGCCAGGCCGATATGGCCAACCTGACCTTCGCGCTGCAGCATTATGATCTTGGGCTCTCCGGCGTACCCGACGCCATCCTCTACAAGACCACGCCCCTGACCCAGGACGAGTGGGAAACCATCAAGCAGCACGTGATGCGCAGCCTCGATCTGGTCGCCCCGCTGGATTCGTCGGCCGATGTGCGCCGGATCATCCAGCACCATCACGAGCACTTCGACGGTTCCGGCTATCCGGAGGGGTTGAAGGGCAACGAGATTCCGCTGGGTTCGCGTCTGCTGGTGCTGGTCGACAGCCTCAACGCGATGCTGCAGGGCCGGCCCTACCGACGGGCCATCAGCCTGCGCGACGCCCTGGCCGAGATCCGGGACCGTTCGAACCTGCAGTTCTGCCCCCGTTGCGCCGAGGTCTTCGCTGCCGAGGCGCAGCGCTTCCGCGCCCGCATAGCGAAGCTGCAGTCGGATCGCACGCTCAATCCGGCCACTCTGGGCTATACGCCGGCGGATCTGGTCAACGACGAGGAAAACGAGGGCATCGTGGTCAACGGCGAATTGGATCCCGAAAACGCCCTGGTCGGCACCTTGGCCGGCAAGAATGAAGATCCCGCCGAAAGCGCCGAAGATGAGATCCTGACCCGACAGGAGTGATGGAATTGCGCCAGATCCTGATCGTCGACGACGAAAGTTCTATCCGCCACATCCTCGATTTCAGCCTCGACGCGGAAGGCTACCGCGTGCTGCAGGCCGCGGACGGGGCGGAGGCCCTGGACATCGCGGTCGCCAAGAGCCCTGACCTGATCATCATGGATGTGATGATGCCCAATCTGGACGGCTTCGAAACCTGCCGCCGCCTGAAAACCGACCCCCGAACGAAGAATATCCCGGTAGTGCTGCTGACCGCGCGCGCCACCAAGAGTGATCGCCGGCTGGGTCGGGAGGCCAAGGCGGACGCCTTTATCACCAAACCCTTCAGTCCCCAGAATCTCCTGGACACCGTTCAGTCATTCCTTGGAGTTACCAGCTGAGTCCGCCACCCATTCCGGTGATCCCTGCCGGCGGCAAGCCCGATGATCCGTTCCGGTGATCCAGCCGGGCATTGCCCGTTCGCTTCCGGGCAACTAGTATTCCTCCCGTAGGATCAAGCCAATGCCGTCGCCGTTCCCGGGGGCGGTCCGGCCCACACCGGGGGAACGCCTTGTCCAGAGACACCGCCGCCGGCGGGAACGCGGGAACGCTGCTGGTCGAAGTGGCGCTGCCGGTGCCCCTGCCGCGGAATTTCACCTACATATATGAAGAAGGGGATTCGGACGGTCCCCGGCCCGAGGTCGGAGACCTGGTCGTGGTGCCTTTCGGGCGCCGGCGCGAGGTCATCGGCCTGGTGGTCGCCGTCCGACGCGAGCCGGGAAATCTGACCGAGATCGACGGCAACAAGCTGCGCAAGGTCGTCCGCCTGCTTGGGCCTGAGTATAGCCTGGCAAAGGACAGGTTCAATCTGGCCGGATGGCTGGCCGGATACTACGCCCTGCCGCTCGGGGAAGTGGTTCCGCTGTTCCACCCGCCCGCACCCGGCACCAAGGCGCGCAAGAGCCGGCACGTGACGGCGGCGTATCCCCTGGATGAGAACTCCGGCGACATCCTGCCGACTTCCGACCAGACCGCGGCGATAGCCATCGCGGCCGATCACATCGAAAACCGGAATTTCGGCGCCTTGCTGCTGCACGGCATCACCGGCAGCGGCAAGACGGAAGTCTATCTGCGCGCCATTCAGGAGGCCCTCGACCGGGGCCGGGGCGCCTTGTATCTGCTGCCGGAAATCGCCCTGACTCCGCAGACGGTGGCCAGGATCAGCGATCGATTCAGCGAGACGGTAGGCACCATCCACAGCGGCCTGTCCGCGGGTGAGCGCTGCCGGGTGCATGAAGCGGCCGCCGCCGGGGATATCCGGGTGGTCGTGGGTCCCCGCTCGGCCCTGTTCGCTCCGGTGCGGGATGTGGGGCTGATCGTGGTGGACGAGGAGCACGAGACTTCCTACAAGCAGGATGAGAAGCCCCGCTATCACGCCCGGCACGCCGCTCTGATCCGGGCCCGCGAGGCCGGCGCCTTCGTCATCCTCGGCTCGGCGACACCCGATCTCGAGTCCTATCGCAATGCGCGCGAGGGACGTTATATCCATATCGAGTTGTCGTACCGCCCCATCGGCCGGGTGCCGGTGGTCGAGATAGTGGATATGCGCGGCGGCAAGTACAGCGAAGGTTTCTCACCGGCGCTGACCGCCAGGCTGGAGGAGACTCTCGATAACGGACGCCAGGCCATCCTTTATTATAACCGGCGGGGATTCGCCCGGGCCCTGCAATGCGGGGAGTGCGGGGAATCGGTAGCCTGCCCCCGCTGCGATATCGGCCTGACTCTCCACCTGCGCCCGCGCCGTCTGCTCTGCCATTATTGCGGCTTCACATTGGACGTGCCGCAGCAATGTCCGTCCTGCGCCGCCGAGTCGTTCCTGCCTTCGGGCGGGGGGACCGAGAAGGTCGAGCTCGCCTTGGCCGCTCAGTTCCCCGGGGTGAAGCTGTTGCGGCTGGACCAGGACACCACCCGCCGGCGGGGAGCCCATGCCCGTCTGCTTTCCGCCTTCGCGTCCGGAGAAGCCAGCATCCTGGTCGGAACCCAGATGGTGGCCAAGGGCCATCATTTTCCGAACGTCGATCTGGTGGGAGTGCTGGCCGCGGACGACGGCCTGACCCTGCCGGATTTCCGGGCCCAGGAGCGGGCCTTCCAGTTGCTGACCCAGGTCGCCGGCCGCACGGGCAGGACACAGCCGGGGAAGGTCATCTTCCAGACCTGGCAGCCCGAGCATCCGGTGATCCAGGCCGCGGCCGCCCAGGACTACGCCGCTTTCGCGGAGACGGAACTGGAGGTTCGCGAACAGCTGGGCTATCCGCCTTTCCGCCGTTTGATGAGAATCGGGATCAGCGGCCGCACCCTGAGCAAGGTCACCGCCGCCGCCGCCGCGCTTGCAGATGTGCTGCGGCCGGAGCTGGCGCCCCCCGAATTCGATCTCCTGGGCCCGGCGCCGGCTGTCTTTGCCCGCCTGCAGGACCGCTATCGTTTCCAGCTGTTGCTCAAGGGCAGTCCCGGGGTGCGGCAGAAGAGATGGATAGCCGACTGCGCCCGCATGGTCCACGAACGCTTCTCCGGAGTGGACGTGCTGCTGGACATGGATCCCGCCGGACTATTCTGAGCTCCGCGTCGTTTCGTCTTCGCCTCGGCCGTTAAGACCGCGGCTCAGCCCGCCAAGGCGCAAAGGGCTTCGCGGACCGTCACTTCCTGGTCGATGTCCACGGCTCCGATCCGCAGCGGCAGCACCCATCTTACCCGTTCGCCGCTCCGTTTCTTGTCCCGCGCAATCAGGCGTCCGACGGCGCCGGCGGGCGGGGCGGAGGCCGTGATCGGCAGACCGCAGGCTTGGAGCAGATCCAGGATGCGGCCGGAAGCGGCGGCGGAACAGAGGCCCCGCCGTTGCGCGATCCTGGCCGCCGCGGCCGTGCCCAGGGCTACCGCTTCACCGTGACCGATTTCCAGCAGGATCTCCAGGGCGTGGCCCAGGGTGTGGCCCAGGTTCAGGGCCCGACGGGGCCCGGCTTCGCGGAAATCGGCTCCGACCACCCGGTTCTTGACCCTGACCGCCGCACCGATCCATTCCGCCCAGGGTAGGATCTCGCCGACGCCGGGAATCGGCCGCGCCGCCGGCCGGCCGGTGAAACAGGCGGCCAGATCCTCGCTCCGATCCTCCAGCGATTTGAAGAGGGAGGGAGAGCCGATGACCGCGGATTTGATCATCTCGGCCAGGCCCTGCTTCCATTCGCGCAGCGGCAATGTGGCCAGAAACGCGGGATCGATCAGGACGGCCCGCGCGGCGTGGAAGGTGCCCACCGCGTTCTTCACCCCGTCGAGATTCAGGCCGGTCTTGCCGCCGATCGCCGCATCCGACATCGCCAACAGTGTGGTCGGCGCGCAGATGAATTCGACGCCCCGGGCCCAGGTCGAGGCCGCCATCCCGGCCAGATCCAGCACCGTTCCCCCGCCGATCCCGACCACGACACCGTCGCGGGGCAGTCCGTTGCGCATCAGTTTCATCCAGATCCGGTCCAACTCGGCGCCGGTCTTGGCGCTCTCGCCTCCCTTGACGGCGATTCTGCAGCGCCGGGGGATGCACGGATCGAGGCGGGAAGCGATCGCTTCGCGATGCAGGCCGCGAACGCGGGAATCGATCACCGCAGCCGCCGGGCGCCCGGCGACCAGATCGGCCAATCCGGCCAGGGATTCTGTCCCCAGCAGACAAATGCCGCGGTTTTGGCCGGCGTGAATGCTGATTTTCTCCGTTTTCCGCCGCATTCCGCCTCCGTAATCGATTCGGGGTTCTTGTGTCATTCCATGAGGCTCTGATACATTGGTTTCCGGCGCGAATCCGCCGCACTGTTTTTCGCCTCGCCGCGGCGCGGAAATCGAATGACGAGGAAATCGATATCCGATCAGGGGAATTACTTTGACCGACCCCCGCGCGGGACTACTTTTGATCCACCAAGGGTTACCGCTTAGGGCCCGCTGGGTCAAGTTTCGACAAGGAGAGTGGATATGGCTGAAAAAATGATGGAAATCCGGTGGCATGGCCGGGGCGGACAGGGGGCGAAGACTGCCGCCATCTTCCTTGCCGAGGCGGTTCTGGGCAAAGGTAAGCACAGCCAGGGATTCCCCGAGTACGGTCCCGAACGCCGCGGCGCTCCGATCCGCGGCTACACCCGGATCTCAAACTCGCCGATCCGCCGTCACTGCAGCATCGAGAAGCCGAATATAGTGATCATACTCGATCCGACGCTGCTCGAATCCCCGGC
The DNA here is from genome assembly GCA_964646035.1 of uncultured Fibrobacteraceae bacterium. GTDB lineage: Bacteria > Krumholzibacteriota > Krumholzibacteriia > LZORAL124-64-63 > LZORAL124-64-63 > CAYLMM01. The sequence goes on from CAZYDJ010000010.1 coordinate 20,394, forward strand.
CGCCGCCGTGACCTCCGGCGCCAGCGCAGACACCATCTTCATCATCAATACGGTGGAGACTCCCGCAGCCATCCGGAAACGCCTGAAGCTGAGCGGGGCCAAGGTCTACACCGTGGACGCCACCCGGATCGCCCAGGACAGTTTCGGCCGGGCCATCCCGAACATGCCGATGATCGGCGCCCTGACTTCGGTGACGGACATCCTGGACCTGGATGAGCTCAAGTCGGCCCTGGCCGAACAGTTCAAGACGAAATTCTCGCGCGCGGTAATCGACGGCAACCTGGTCTCCGTCGAGCGGGCCGCGAAGGAGTTGGTGTCGGAATGAGTTTTATCAAGACTTCCCAACTGGCCGAGGGAGGGTTGATCACCGAGGCCGGCAACGCAGTCGAGTACAAGACCGGAGACTGGCGCACCTTCAAGCCGGAATACATCGAGGACAATTGCATCCACTGCATGTTCTGCTGGATCTACTGTCCCGATTCGGCGGTGCTGATCGACAATTCCGGAGACAAGCCCCGGATGACCGGCTTCGACTACGATCACTGCAAGGGCTGCGGAATCTGCGCGCATCATTGCCCGCCCGCCGCCAAGGGCAAGGCGGCCATCGTGATGGTCCGCGAGGAAAAATAAGCCTCGGAAAGGAGTAGGCCCATGAAACAGAAGTACGTCGGGCTGACCGGGAACGAGGCCGTGGCGACCGCCTTCAAGCAGGGACGGCCGCACGTCGCCTCCGCGTTTCCGATCACGCCGCAGACCGAGATGATGCACAAGTTCGCCGACTTCGTCGCCAACGGAGCGGTCGAGACCGAGATGATCCTCGTGGAGAGCGAGCACTCGGCCATGTCCGCAGCGGTCGGTTCCGCGGCCGCCGGCGCCCGCACCATCACCGCCACCAGTTCGGCCGGCTTCGCCCTGATGTGGGAGATGGTCTACGTCGCGGCCTCGCTGCGGCTGCCGATCTGCATGGCGCTGGTCAACCGCGCCCTGTCGGGCAACATCAACATCCACTGCGACCACAGCGACGCCATGGGCGGCCGCGACAGCGGCTGGATCCAGATCTGGTGCGAGAATGCCCAGGAAGCCTATGACGCCGCTTTGATGTCCTTCCGCATCGCGGAGCACAAGGACGTCAGGCTGCCGGTGATGGTCAACTACGACGGATTCATCATCAGCCACACCGCCGAGTCGCTGCATATCCTCGAGGACGACGAGGCCTGGAAGTTCGTCGGCCCCAAGGATCCGACAGCCGGCTACGCCCTGCTCGACGTCGACAAGCCGGTGACGGTCGGTCCCCTGGACCTGACCGACTACTACTTCGAGCATAAACTCGGCGAGATACAGGCCCACGAGCGGGCGATGCCCGTGATCCGCAAGATCTTCGCCGAGTACGGCGAGGCTACCGGCCGCAACTACGACATCGTCGAGAAGTACCGCCTCGACGACGCCGAGATGGCGGTCGTGGCTCTCGGTTCGAGCGCCGGCACGGTCAAGGACGTGATCGACGCCTACCGGGAGAAGGGAGTCAGGATCGGCCTGATCATCCCGAGGGTGTTCCGCCCGTTCCCGAACCGGGAACTGGCCGCGGCAATGGCGGGATTGAAGGTGGTGGGCGTCATGGACCGCTCGGCATCCTTCGGCGGATTCGGCGGTCCCCTGTTCACCGAGATCCGCTCCGCGCTCTACGGAATGCCGGATGCGCCGGCGGTCCACGGCTGGCTCTACGGCCTCGGCGGCCGCGACCTGGATCTGAATCTGGCCGGCGAACTCATCGAAAGCCTGGCCGGTATCGCGGCCGGCAAGGAAATGGATCAAGTCAACCTGCTGGGCGTCCGGCAATAAAGGAGGCGGAACGATGGCTGTGAATCTCAAGGAATTGAGCCGGCGGGACGACCTTCTGGCCGGCGGTCACCGCGCATGCGCCGGCTGCACCGGCGCCAACATCCTGCGTCAGGTCATGCTCACCGCCGGAGCCGATACGGTTGTCGGCTGCGCGACCGGGTGCATGGAGGTCATCACCACGATCTTCCCGTACACGGCGTGGAAGGTGCCTTTCATCCACACCGCGTTCGAGAACTCGGCGGCCACCATGTCCGGCGTCGAGACGGCCTATCGGGCCATGAAGAAGCGCGGCGATCTGCCCGCGCCGCGGGAAAAGATGAACTTCGTCGCGTTCGGCGGCGACGGCGGCACCTATGACATCGGCTTCCAGTCGCTCTCCGGAGCCATGGAGCGCGGTCATGACATGCTGTACGTCTGCTACGACAACGAAGCCTACATGAACACCGGCATCCAGCGCTCGAGCGCGACGCCGATGGGCGCCAAGACTTCGACCACCCCGGTCGGATCGGCGAAGCAGGGACGCGAGGGGCACCGCAAGGATCTGACCAAGATCATGGTGGCCCACAACATTCCCTACGTCGCCCAGACGACGCCTTTCCACTGGAAGGATCTGCAGTCCAAGGTCGAGAAGGCCCTGGCGGTGGACGGCCCGGCGTTCCTGAACATCCTGATGCCCTGCACCGTCGGCTGGGGATTCGATCCGGCCCTGGGCATGGAGATAGCCAAGCAGGCGGTGGAATCCAACTTCTGGCCCCTGTTCGAGGTGGAGAACGGCAACTACCGGATGACGCAGAAGCCCAAGGCCCAGAGGATGCCCATCGCCGAATGGCTGCAGGGGCAGGTTCGCTTCAAGCATCTATTCAACCCGGGCAACGAGGCTGTTCTGGAGGAGATCCAGAACTGGGTCGACCGGGAATTCGAGAAGTTGTTGAAACTCTGCGGGGAGGCCTGATCCCAGGATCCGGTTTTCTGTCGAAGTCGCGCCCCGGGAATGCTCCCGGGGCGCTTCTTTATGCCGGATGCCGTAGCTGAAGCTCATTGCATCGGGCTTTTATGACGATCTGAACCCGGAACCGGGGAAATTCGGGCGAAACGCCGATAATCGTTCAAGTTGGCCTCTTCGCGGCCGATTAATCCCCTGATGTTCGATTGTTCGCGGCCCGCCGTTCCCCCGAGGCGGGTTCTGCGCGATCAGACGCCGCATGGCGGTCGGGGCGGAAAACCGAAAGCGGAGAGATGAAATGCTCAAGAACCTAAGCATCGGCAAGACCGTCGGCCTTGGTTACGCCACGGTCCTGGTCATGGTGTTGATCACCTCGGTTCTATCGCTCGTGGGCGTGGCCGGACTCGGCCACAGGATCAATCATTCCTCTGCGAGCAACGAATTGCTTGCCGAAGTCGCCGCCGGCCAGATGGCGCATCTGCGTTGGGCCGATGAAATCAACCGCTTTTTCGTCGACGATTCCATCCGGGACATGGACGTGAACAGCGACGACCACGACTGCGAATTCGGCCGCTGGTACTACGGCGAGGGACGAATCGAGGCCGAGGAACAGGCCCCGGAGTTCAGCGAACTCCTGGACCAGTTCGAGGAGCCGCATCAGGCGATCCACAAGTCGGCGATGGAGATCCGCAGGATCATCGGTTCGGCCGAACCCGGAGACGCCGTTGCGATGGCGCAGGCCCGCGCAGTCTACGTCGAGAAGACGTTGCCCGCGATGGAATCGCTGATGTCGGTCTTCTACGGGATCCACGAAGCCGTGGGCGAGCATCGAGCCGCGGACGAGAAGATGATGATCCACACCGCCAAAGCCACTTTCCTGTGGATCGTCGTCATGAGCTTTGTTTCGGTCGTCATAGCCGCCAGCATGGGCACGGCCATCGTCCGTAACATCGTCGGCACGCTTTCCGGCCTGGTGAAGGGGCTCGCCAGCGGCGCCGACCAGGTAGCCGCGGCCAGCCACCAGGTGGCCAACGCCAGCCAGGAGATGGCCGAGGGCGCCAGCGAACAGGCTTCGAGCCTGGAGCAGACTTCGGCGTCCCTGTCCCAGATGTCCACATCCACCGAAGGAAACTCCGACAGCGCCAGCCGGGCCAACAAGGTCGCCGGCGAGGTCAGGGAAGCCACCGAGTCCTGCAAGGAAGCGATGAATCGGATGGGACAGGCCATCGGCCAGATCAAGAATTCGGCCAACGAGACCGCCAAGATCGTCGACACGATCAACGAGATGGCGTTCCAGACCAATCTCTTGGCCCTCAACGCAGCTGTCGAAGCCGCCCATGCCGGTGAAGCCGGCAAGGGATTCGCAGTGGTCGCCGAGGAAGTGCGGAACCTGGCCCAACGCAGCGCCGAGGCCGCCACGGTGACAGCGTCCCTGATCCAGGATTCCCAGTGCAGCGCCGACAACGGGGTCATGGTCTGCGACGAAGTGGCCAATCTGCTCGAAGCCATCGTCGGCGAGACCGGGGACATGACCAAGCTGATGGAGGATGTCACCAACGCCTCTCTCGAACAGGCCCAGGGGATCAGCGAGATAACCGCCTCGGTGACCCAGATCGATCATCTGACCCAGTCCAACGCAGCCAACGCCGAGGAGACTGCTTCGGCGAGCGAGGAGCTTTCCGCCCAGGCCAAGGAACTGAATGATCTGGTCGAGACTCTCGTCCGGATTCTCAAGGGCCAGCGGGGCCAGATGGAGGATGAAGGCGCGGATCTGAGCATTCTCGCTTCCAGTGGACGCCATCGCGGGCGGTATCCGATGGACAGGATGCCGGTCGGCCGCAGGGGAAGCTCTGCGCGGATGCCGGAGCAGTTCATCCCGTTGGAGGAAGACGAATTGATCGAGGTCTGACCCGGCTGCCGGAACCCGGTTTGGCAAAGGAAAGAGATGGATCGACAGGATTTGCAGTATAGCGCGGCGTCGGTTTCCCTGGTGGACGACGATATACTCGCCGAATTCCTTTCGCGGCAGGACGATCTGCTGGGCGAGATGGAACAGGCGGCCCTGGATCTGGAGGGTCTCTCCGGTAAAGGGGCTTCAGACGAACTCCTGCGCTATTTCCATACCTTGAAGGGCGAGGCCGGGCTGCTGGGCTTCACCGAGATGGCCGATGTCTGCCATTCCACCGAAAGCATGCTGCAGAGCGGGACCGGCGATTGCGTCGATCAACTGCTGGCGGTGAAGGACTGGCTCGGCAATGCCTTTGCCGCCGTCACGGCGGGCGAGAAGTTTCCCGACGCCGTGGATCTGCTGGAGATGCTGAGCCGATCCGCCGTTGACTGCGCCGATAGGGCCGCGGCCGTCTCCGAGCCTGCCCCGGGCCTGCTCGCCGCCGACCAGGAGGCCCTGCGCGATTTTCTGGACGAGTCCTCGGAGCATCTCGAAGCGGCCGAGGCTTCGTTGCTGATCCTGGAGGAGAATCCCGACGCCGAGGAACCGGTCAATCGGGCGTTCCGCGCTTTCCACACCATCAAGGGCGTGGCTGCGTTCCTGGACCTCGACGCCGTCGAAAAGCTTTCCCATCGGGCCGAGAACCTGCTCGACACCGCGCGGGGGGATGGGCCCCGGCTCGGCGGCGAGCGGATGGACACCGCCCTGGCCGCGGTCGACATGCTGCACCGGCTTCACGACGATGTGATGCGCGCAGCCGCCGCCGACGGGATTCTGCGCGAACAGGAAGGGTACGACGATCTGATCGCGAATCTGGACCGGCTGACCGGCGCCCGGCGTCGAGAGCCGGAATCCGGACGCTCATCGGGGCTCTTCGTGCTCAATCCCATCGAAAAGGGCGAGCCGGACAGCTCGGCCGGGAATTCCGCGCGCAACGCCGGCAAGGTCGTCGTGCGCGAAGCTGTCCGGGTCGACGCCGGCCGGCTGAACAAGCTGGTCGAGGCCCTGGGGGAAATGGTCATCGCCGAGGCCATGGTCAGCCATGCCGGCGAACTGCGCAAAAACATCTCCAGCGGATTGCGCGGACATCTGGACAACCTGGACAAGATATCCCGCGAGCTGCAGGAGATCGGGCTGTCCCTGCGCATGATGCCGGTGCGGCCTGTTTTCCAGAAGATGAACCGGTTGGCGCGTGATCTGGCCCGCAAGACCGGCCGTCCGGTCGAGTTGACGATATCCGGCGAGGACACCGAACTCGACCGGGCCGTCGTCGACAAGATCAGCGATCCGCTGGTGCACATGGTGCGCAACGCGGTCGACCACGGTATCGAGGCCGACGTCGCGGAACGCAAGGCCGCGGGCAAGCCCGAGACCGGGCGCATCGAGCTGAGGGCGTTCCACAGGGGCGGCAACATCTGCATCGAGATCGCGGACGACGGCCGCGGGCTGGACCGTGACGCGATCCTGGCCAAGGCCGTCTCCCGCGGGCTCGTCGGGGCCGGCGACGAACTGGAGGATCGGGAGATCTACAACCTGATCTTCGAGCCCGGTTTTTCGACCGCCGAAAAGGTGACCGACGTCTCCGGACGCGGCGTGGGCATGGATGTCGTGCGCCGCAACATCGAGTCGCTGCGCGGGTCGGTCGAAATCGACTCCCGCCGCGGCGAAGGTTCGACTTTCAGCATCCTGTTGCCGCTGACCCTGGCGATCATCGACGGGATGGTGCTGAAGGTCGGCACCGAACTCTACATCGTGCCGACTTTGGGCATGGTTCGTCTCGTCCGGCCGGAACCCGGCGAGGTGAGCGGTTTGATGGGGCGCGGCGAGATACTCGATTTCGAAGGCGAAATGATTCCCCTGCTGCGGATGAGCGATCTCTTCGGGGTCGACGGCTTGGCGGTCGATTTTCGTGACGGGGTGGTTGTCGTGGTGGAGGACGGATCCCGCAGGGTGGGGCTGCTGGCCGACTCGTTGATCGGGCAGCAGCAGATAGTGATCAAGAGCCTGGGTGAATCTATTCAAGGTACGCCCGGACTCGCCGGAGGGGCCATCCTTTCCGACGGGCGGGTGGCTCCGATCCTGGACGTGGCGTTCCTGATCCGCTCGGCCGGCAACGGCAACGCCTGATCTTCGACGCAGGACCGTACAGCTTGATTTTCAACAGTCGCGGAGGAGGTCCGCAGGATGGCAACAGCAACCACAGAGGCCGTCGATGTCCGGCAGGGGATGTATCTGTCCTTCATGCTCGGGGAAGAGGAATACGGCCTGGAGATCGACAAGGTCCAGGAGATCATCAGGATGATGGACGTGACCAGGATGCCGCGCACGCCGGAGCATATCCGCGGCGTGATCAACCTGCGCGGACGGGTCATACCGGTGGTCGACCTGCGACGCAAACTGGGTCTCGATACGGCCTCGGATACGTCTTTGTCCTGCATCATCGTCTCGCAGTTGATACGCAGGGGAAGGCCGGTGCCGATGGGCGTCGTGGTGGACGAGGTCTGTGACGTGCTGGATATCGTTTCCGATCGGATCCAGGACCCGCCGGCCCTGATGAGCGGCGGCGATTCGGATTTCTTCATCGGGGTGGCGAAGATAGACGATCGCGTCGTGCTGCTGCTGGATATCGAACGTGTCCTGCCGGAAAAGGAAGACGGCTTCGCGTCGTTCGGCGAAAAATGAGACAAGGGGGATGGGGGAACAGATGAGCGCAACCGCAAATGCACTCGAGAAGAAACGGACCGTGCTGACGAGCCGCAACGGGGGTCTGGGCGATACCGAATTCGACGCCTTGCGACGGATCATCCACGACAAGGTGGGAATCGTACTCAAGGCCAACAAGCACGCCCTGGTCGAGGCCAGGGTCAACAAGCGGCTGCGGAGCCTGAAGATCAACGACTTCGCTGAATACCTCGATTTTCTCCGGAGGGATGAAAGCGGCAGGGAGCTCGTGAGCCTGATCGACGCGATCTCCACCAACGTCACACGATTCTATCGGGAGGCCGACCATTTCGACTTCCTGAAGCAGGTCGTTTCGGAGTGGGCGGCGTCCGGCCGGCGCAAGCTCCGCTTCTGGTCCGCTGCTTGCTCATCCGGCGAGGAACCGTACTCGATGGCGATCACGCTGCGGGATGCCGTTCCGGTCGGGGTGGACATGAAGATCCTGGCCACCGACATCTCGACGAAGGTCCTGGTGGAGGCTCACGAGGGCGTCTACCCGCGCCGCATCCTGGAGAGCGTGCCCAAGGAGAGGCGAAGGGCCTGTTTCACGGTCGGCGTCGGATCCGAGAGCGAAACCTGTCGCGTGACCGAAGAAGTGCGCCGGATGGTCATGTTCCGGCGGATGAACCTGAACCGCACTCCGTACCCGATCCGGGGCGTGTTCGATGTCGTGTTTCTGCGCAATGCGATGATCTATTTCGATCAGGAATTGCGCACCCGGATTCTGGCTGAAATGCGCACCCTGGTGCGCCACGGAGGTTATCTGGTGATAGGCCACGCCGAAACGTTGATCGGCATGGATAGCGAATTCATCTTCGTTCAACCCTCCATCTACCGGAGGCTCTGAGCGACAACAGCCCGACGGCCTGAATAACCGCCGGCGATTGGAGTCGTCCGTTGACCACGACCCTTAACAGGAATCCCCGTCCGGCCGTCTCCGACGGTCGCCTGGTGGTCGAGATCTCGGATATGAAGGTCACGAGGAACCCCAAGGACGTGCTGGTCACGTATTCCCTGGGTTCATGCGTTGGGGTTGCTTTCTATGATCCGGTCGCTTTCGTCGGCGGCCTGATTCATTGCATGCTGCCGCTGGCCAACATCGACCCGTCAAAGGCCGAGGCCAGACCCTGCATGTTCGTAGACACAGGAATCGAGGCGCTGTTGAAGAACATCTTCGCCGGCGGCGCCACGCGGCAGAATCTGGTGGCGAAAATCGCCGGAGCCGGTTCACCGCTGGGCAAGGAGGAGATCTTCCGGATCGGCCATCGCAATTTCACGATGGTCAGGAAGATCCTCTGGAAGAACAACATCAAGATCGATGGCACCGATGTCGGCGGAACCGCGGCCAGGACCTTGTCGCTGCGGATGAGCGACGGGCGGACCATTGTCCGGATTCAAGGCAAGGAGGTGGAGCTGTGAGCACTCGTGAAGCGATCATGAAAAAGGTCGAGAGCGTGCCCTCGTTGCCCCCCGTCGTGATCAAGTTGAGGCAGATGCTGTCCGACCCCGAAATTGAATTCCGGGATCTGGCCCGGGCGATCGAGGTCGAGCCGGGTCTGACCGCCAACGTCCTGCATCTCGCCAATTCGGCACTGCTGCGGGGGAGCGAAGCTATCGGCTCGGTCCATGCGGCGATCACCCGTCTGGGCATGCGGCGCGTCTATGACCTGACTCTCGCGATGTCGGTGGTCCCGTTCGCCAGCCGTCAGGTGCGCGGATACGCCCTGGCGCCGAACGTTCTCTGGGAGCATTCACTGGCCACCGCCCTTTGCGCCGACGAACTGCGCCGGAAGCTGAAGGTCAGAAAAGGCGAGGATGCGTTCACCGCCGGCCTGCTGCACGACATCGGCAAGATCGTTCTCGGCACGTTCGTCGAGGTCGACGACATGCCGATCAAGGGACTTTGCCACAGCGATCTGTCGTTCGACGAGGCGGAGCAGCAGATACTCGGCGTGGATCACGCCGAGATCGGAGCCTATCTCCTCGAAAAGTGGGGCCTGCCGGAAACGGTGGTCCTGGCGACCCGGTGGCACCATGCGCCTTCGGGGGCCGAGGGGGGAAACCAGGCGATCGTGGATCTGGTCCATGTCGCCGACATCCTCTGCACGTCGCTGGGATGGGGTCTCGGCGCCGACGGCCTGCATTATCGTCTGGATTCGACGGCGGCGCAGCGGCTGGGTGTTACGGCGGAAATTGCGGACCCGATCATGTGCCGGGTCCAGGGGGAATTGGAGGAGCTTTCTTCACTCGTCCACGTCAATCGGGAAGGTAGTGAAAATGTCCCCGAACCTGCTCATAGTTGACGACTCTGCGACTGTCCGCAAAGTCATCGTAAAGGCCCTGCATATCTCCGGCGTCGAAGTGGGTGAGCTTCACGAGGCCGAGAACGGGCAGGACGCCTTGCGCATCATGTCCGCCAATCGTATCGACCTGGTTCTTTCGGATGTCAGCATGCCGTTCATGGACGGCGAAGCCATGGTCCGGGAGATGATCGTCAAGGAAACGTTGGCCGATATCCCGGTTGTGATGATCTCTTCCGCCGGCAGTGAACCCCGCGTTCAGCGTCTGCTCGAGTTGGGGGTAAAGGAATTCCTGCCCAAGCCCTTCACCCCCGAGCAGGTCGGCGAAGCAGTCGCCAAATACGCCAAGGGAGGTGTTGTATGAGCTCGACCGAACTGGGCACCGTGGAATCGACGTTCATCGATGTCGCCGAGAAATTCGGCTACATGTTCGGCGTTCCCGTACCTGTGGAGGAACTGCCGTCATTCGGCGAAGAGTGCTTCGTCGCGGTGATGAACTTCCGCGGCGGAGTCCGCGGTTCGCTCCTGTTGGCCATGACCCAGGCCGCCTGCTGCGCCTCGGCCGCCAACATCCTCGGCATCGACGAGGAGCGGATGTCGGATCCGGCCAAGGCCGCCGACGCCCTGAAGGAATTGTTGAACGTCGCCTGCGGCAAGATCCTGCACGAACTCGTGCCCGGAGCCGATTTCAATCTGCGGCCTCCCATGTCCGAGCGGTGGTCGCATTCGGATCTCGGTGTCCTGATGCAAAAGCCGGGTTGTTACGGATTCCTGCTGGACGATATGCCGGTGTTGCTGCGTCTGGAACTGAAGGGGATGTGAGTTGACCCTCAAGGTCCTGATTGTCGACGGATCGGCCATGGCGAGGCTCAAACTCGCTTCCGATCTGGAGTCTGTCGACGGATTTCACGTCGTCGGCGCCGTCGCCGATCCCTATTCGGCGCGGGATCTGATCCTGCGCCGGTCCCCGGACGTGCTGGTTATGGAGACCGACCTGCCGCGGGTGGACGGACTGACGTTCCTGGGGAAGGTCATGGCGCATCATCCGATGCCCGTGGTGATCTTCTCCCGGGAAGCCAGCCCCGGCAGTGAGGTGACGACCCGAGCACTCGCCTACGGAGCGGTTTCGGTGCTGCACAAGGGAGGATCCGAAGTAGACCGCAAGACCCTGATCCGCAATCTGGTCGGCAGGATCCGCAACGCTGCTTCGGTCGACGTGGCGAAGATGCGGCAGGAGCGCCGGACCCGCATGCCCCGGGCGCAGATCAGAATCCGCACCGGCAGGTATGCGGAATCGGCCGGCCCGTTGCGGCCGCTGATTCACGCCGGCGCTCCGGTGCTGGCGATCGGGGCCTCGACCGGAGGCACCGAGGCCCTGTCCTCGTTGCTGGGCGCGATGCCCGTCAACTCGCCGCCGATTCTCATCGTCCAGCATATCCCGCGCGAATTCGTGCCCTCGCTGGCCAGGCGCCTGGACCGGGATTCGGAAATCGAGGTCCGTGAGGCCTGCGGCGGCGAGCGCCTTCGCCAGGGACTGGCGTTGCTCTGTCCGGGGGATGTCCACATGAAGATCCGGCGGGAGGGCTACGGATTCCAGGCCAAGCTGGTCGAGGGCCCGCCGGTCAACCGCCACCGTCCTTCGGTCGACGTGCTGTTCGAGTCGGTGGCCGAAGTCGCCGGGCGGAACTCCCTGGGCGTATTGCTGACCGGAATGGGAATCGACGGCGCCGAGGGGCTGCGCTCGATGCGCGAGGCCGGCGCCCATACGATCGTCCAGGACAAGGAGAGCAGCGCCGTATTCGGGATGCCCCAGGCGGCGATCGACCGCGACGCTGCCGGAGAAATCACGTCACTTGCCCGCATCCCCCAGCAGATCCTCTTCGCGGTCATGAGCAGGACTCTCTGAAGCCCTGCGCCAGGACCCGCCCGACTGCCGCCGCGGTATTCCCGAAACTACTTGTGAAGCTTGTGGGAGAGGATGATCTCCAGGGAGAGTTCGTCCGTGGTGACGATATGCTGGGCCAGGCACGTTGCGCCGTCGATTCCGAATCCCTTGCCGCCGGTGCGGACGAAGACCGGCAGACCCAGATCCAGATGTTCCCCGTCCCGGGCGCGGACGGATTTGAAGAGTCCGCCGATCACGTTGACGATCTCGCCGAGGGCGTCCTCGATGTCTTCGCTTCCCGGCAGATCCTTCACTTCCATGGCGAAGAGGATCCGGGTCAGGACCATCGCGGTCAATTCGTTGCAGGCCACGGCCAGCGACCAGGTGCAGCCGGGGCCGACCAGTTCGATGCGTGAGCCGCGCAGGACCCGGCCGGCCTGCCATTGCCGAGGCTCGCCGCGGGTCTCGATTCCCAGGTCCATCTGCTGGATGCAGATCTGACGAAAGGCGTTGACGGCGGCAGCCAAAGCCAGCTCGACGGCCGTTTCATCCGGCGCGTTGGTCTTCTGGATCACGCTGGTGCCGGTCATGGCAGTATGGCTCCCAGTACAGCGGACATGTCGCCGCTGGTGAACGGCTTGGCGAGAAGGAAGTTCGCTCCGGCCTCGGACGCCAGCTGACGCATGGCCTCGGTTCCTTCCGAGGTGACGAATCCGAACGGGATGCTGAACCCCTCGGCGTCGAGCGCCTGCTTGAACTCCAGCCCCGACATCACCGGCATATGCCAGTCGGAAAGAATCAGGTCCGGCGGATCGCGCCGGACGATTTCCAGGGCGGTCGCTCCGTTCTCGGCCTCGACAGCCTCGAAATTCTTGTGCCCGGCCTCCCGGATCGTTTTGCTCACGATGCGTCGCATCGCGCGGGAATCGTCGACGATCATTATTTTCATCGCGGATTATCCACGCTTTCATTCGAATGGGGCCACGATCAGCCGCAACGGACGGGGATGCACACGGTGACGGATCCCGGTCCTGCTCCAATCTGGTTTTCGGCTCCGGAACGGTTTCATTTAGCAGTTTCGGGGGGAAATTCGTGATGAGAGACGAAAAGGCTGCTTTGGGCCCGGCCGGCATTCTCGGGGATCTTTCCCGGGGCGGCGCTGATAATTGCGGGGGAGGGCGGCGGCGCGGCATGGCTGCATCAGCAGCCAGGGGGGCGAAAATTGTGCCGCGCCGATATTGTGATTCGGCGGGGGCCGGGGAAGCTTGATATAAATCATGATAAAAGAATCACAATTTATTCCAAGGCCTCGGCGACCGCGGCGCAGAGTTCGGGGGAGCTTGCCGCATACGCGAGTTATGCTATTTTCGGTTGCAAGGGGTGGGAGGTTCCGTTCCGCTGTTCGGGGACGGCCACGATCCAATGGGGGGGTTATAATGTCGGTGAACATCCACAGCGTCGAGTACTACTTCACTACTGTAGACGATATGCCCGGAGTCGCCTGCCGGCTTCTGACTCGACTTGCCGCCGAAGAGGTCAATCTGCTGGCATTTTCCGCCATGCCGGTCGGGCCGAGCAAGACCCAGCTGATCATCTATCCCCTGAGTTCGACGCGCCTGGCCAGGGTCGCCAACAAAGCCGGATTGATCCTCCAGGGGCCGCATCGCGCTTTCCTGATCCAGGGAGACGACGAACTGGGCGCATTGGTTGAAATGCACCGGCTCCTCTGTGACGCGAAAATCAACATCCTCAGTTCCAGCGGGGTTTCCGACGGCCGCGGGGGTTACGGCTACACCATGCAGGTGCCCCCGGAGGACTTCGAAGAAGCCGAGCGGGTCCTCGGAGTTTGAACTGTCGGCAAACCGGCTCTTGATGATGAACCAACCGCCGGTTATCGTCTGCGAATCATGAAAATAGCATTTATCGGCACTCACGGTGTGGGCAAGACGACTCTCTGTTTCGAGTTGGCGGCCTGTCTGAAGCGTCTCGACATCAGTGTCGATGTCGTGAAGGAAGTAGCCCGCAACTGCCCCTTGCCCATCAACCGCGATACGACGTCCCTGGCGCAGGAGTGGATTCTCCATACCCAGGTGGCCCGTGAGATAGAACTGTCGCATCACTACGAGGCCATAGTCTGCGACCGTTCGGTGCTGGACAACTACGCCTACCTGGTCCATGCCAGCGGGCGGCAGGCCCATCTCGAACCCTTCCTCAAGGGATGGCTGCGCACCTACTCCTTGTTGGTGAGGGTGCCCGTGATCCAACCGCCTTCCTTCGACGGCACCCGGGATGTCTCGGTGGAGTTCCAGATGGACGTCGATCGGTTGATCGGGGATCTGCTCGGGGATTTCGCCGCGGATTTCCTGCCTCTCGATCCGGCCGAACGCGATTCCTGGATTCCCACCGTGCTGCGGGCGTTGAAACTGCCGCCTCACGCACCCCAACTGGATCTTTTCAACGATCTGGGCCGCAACGGTCACGGTTGATCCCGGCCGAAAGCATAATTATTCATTTTTTGAGCATTCCCGGCTCAAGTCCGCCCCCCTTTCGACCGATCATGGGGGCGAGGGCGGAGAATAGCACTGCCGCGGGGGACAGTGCGGCCAGGTCATAGCAGAGCCAATCTGGACGGGGAAATGACCCAGCACACCATAGATCTGATTACCGACGGCAACCCGGCGACGATCGACAAGCGGCAGGAGCCGCAGCACGATCAAGCTGGAGGCGAGGATTTCGATCGCCAACGCCTCGAGCAACTCGAAGCCAGGGTTCGCCAGCTCGAAGCCGAGAAACTGCGGTTGGAACGGGAGCGGCTGGAAGTCCAGACGATGAGCGAGGAGTTGGCCGGATGTCTCGACGGGGATGTCCAGAGCGCTCTCGAACATCGTTATCGCGGCAAGCAGCTCCACCTGGAGTTGTTGCGGGACGGCCGGGTCGTATCGGTCGACGAGGTTTTGCCGGAGTCGGTTCTGGATCTGGCCGAGCTTACCTTCTGGCGCCACGCGCTGGCCCAGGCCACCGGCCTGCAGACCCTGTTCTACCTGCGTGACGAGGACGGGCTCCGCGCCGCGGGCAACAGCCCGGCGCAACTGCCTTCCCTTTATCGTTGCACCAAGGTCTGCCGGGATTCCGTCGATCATGCCGTCGCCAAGCTTCCGGCCATCAGCGAACCGGTGGGCCTGACCTGCTCCGGATGCGGCGGCAGGGTCTGGGCGGTGCCCGTGCAGCTGGCGCATGCCGGCGCGCAGGGGATGATCGGCATCCTGGTCGGGCACTCTCTCGACGAACCTATTGAGCCCCAGCGGCGGATGGTCGAGTTACTGGCGCATATGGCCGGTCGCTACGCTTCCGACGAATACGCCCAGCAGCTGAACATGGCGTTGGAGATGAAAGTCGCCACCCTGGTCCGCAACTACACCGACACCCTGCTTCGTTCCACCGAGGAAACCCGCGAGGCCCTGATCCTGCAGGAACGCACGGCCAGGGATCTGGCCCGGGCGAAGGAGGATCTGGAAGCGGCGCTGGGCGAGGCCCAGAGCGCTCGCGGGGACGCGGAGCGGGCCAATCAGACCAAGAGCATGTTCCTGGCCTCCATGTCGCATGAGATCCGCACTCCGTTGACCTGCGTGATCGGATTCGCCGACCTGCTCACCCTGCCGTCGGTGACGGCCGCAGAGGCCCGGGACTTCGCCGGTTCGATCAAGGAGAGCGGACAGGTGCTGCTCTCGCTGATCAACAACGTGTTGGATCTTTCGAAGATCGAGGCCGGCAGGTTGGATCTGGAACGGATACCGTTCAGTTTCCGGGATCTTTCCGAGGAGACCGCGGCCGTGTTCAGCCCCTCCGCGAAGGAGAAGGGGGTGAGCCTCGAGGTCCAGATCGCGGACGATGTGTCCGAGGAACAGCTCGGCGATCCTACCCGGGTGCGCCAGATCCTGATGAACCTGGTGGGCAACAGCCTGAAGTTCACCGATGAGGGCAAGGTCGAGATAAGATGCCGCTCGGCGTCCGGCGGCATGCTGGAGATCAAGGTCTCGGACAGCGGCAGGGGCATTGCCGCCGACCGTCTCGACAGCATCTTCGACGCCTTCAGCCAGGCCGAGAGAGGCACCACCCGCACCCACGGCGGCACCGGATTGGGGCTGGATATCAGCCGCAAGCTGGTGTTGGCGATGGGAGGGAACATCGGGGTCGAGAGTCGCGAAGGTGAGGGCACCTGCTTCACGTTCCGCATACCCGAAGCGCTTGCAGCGCTCGAGCAGGAACCTTCGTAGTCTCGAGACCCCGCATGCCTCGCCCGCATACGGGCCCCCGGTCGGAATTAGTCGACTGCGGGGCCCGTTCCAGCTAGATTCTCCGGTGACCCGTCACTCGACATCGCCGGAGGTATCATGAGCGCAACACCCTCGCCCCACGACGCGGCTCTCAAGCTGATCAATTCACCTGTAGCCATCATCGGAGTCGCGGCTCAGGACCGGCGCGGCGGCCTGACCGCCGCTTGGCTGGTCCGGGTCTCCCTGGATCCGCCGATGCTGCTGGTATCGGTCGGCCATGAACGTCATACCCACGGACTGATGGCCGCGGCGGCCGAGTTCACGGTTTCGTTGCCCGGCGAGGATCAGGTCGATGTCGCCCGCCTTTTCGGCCTCCACTCCCAGCGCGATCGCGACAAATGGGCCGAGACGGATCATGTGCTGCTCGGGCAGGGAGTTCCGGCCCTGGCGGTCTGCTCCGCCCGGTTCCTCTGTCGTTCGGCCGGCCGCTTCACCACCGGGGATCATGATTGTTTCCTGGGTGAAATCACTTTTTCAGAAGTTGTCGACGGCCCCCCGGCGCTGCCTCTGCGTGGCGAGGATTACCGCCCCTGACATCGCTGATGATCGGTTTAGAGGTGATTCGGCCGGGAGACCTTGCCATGGCGGGGGCTTGAGGTAGTCTGTGTGAAAGAGTCTATCGACCCTCTCGACCCAGTCCCGAGGAGGGCCCTGCATGGCAATTGAAAGATCCGAACTCCGCTCGACAATCTGGCCGCAAGAAATCCTCAGCCTGCCTCAGGTAGAAATTCCCATCGCCGGTGCGCTGGGTTTCACTCTGCAGAACGATGAGAAGCAGATCCTGTTCATGATGTTCCCCGAAGGGGTGAGCGTGCCCGACCACAATCACGCTTCACAGAGGGGATTCGTGGTTGCGGGCGAGATGACGCTGGAGGTCGAGGGCCAAACCGAATACTTCCTGCCGGGGGATTCCTACGTTATTCCCGCAGGCACCACCCATCGCACCTATTTCAGCAAGGACACTTTCATCGTCGACATGGGCGATGCGCCGGATCGGTACCCGGTCGTTCGCTGAAATTCGGCGCTGATCCGTTCTCAGTCAGTGGGGTCGTCGTTCAGCGGCGGCCCCACTGTCACTTCATGGCGGCCGCCGGCGCCGAACAGCAGGGCGGCGGTATCCCTCACCTGATCCGGTGTGACGGCCCGCAGATCCTCCAGGTGATGCGCGGTGTCGTTCGGCCCCCGCCCATAGACCAGATCCTGGGCGCAGGCGCCGACCCGGGCCGCACCCGACTGGCGTGAGATGAGGTAGTTGCCGATCAGACGCGCCCGGGCCCGCTCGAACTCCGCGGCCGGGGCGGCGGTCTCGGCCATCGCCAGCAACTCCACGGCCATCGCTTCGCCGGCTTCCTTCTCCTGCTCCGGATCGGTCATTACGTATCCCACCAGCATCCCGGTTCCGAATCCGACCGCGGTCTGCAGCCCGCTGGCGTAGCAAAGCGATCGCCGGTTGCGCAGGCTTTCGAAGAGGCGGCCGCTCTGGCCGTTGAGCAGGCTTCTGAGCAGGGCCAGCTCGGGCCGCAGATGGTTCGGGCTTTCCGGCCCCGGCCATGCCATCAGCACCGTACTCTGGCGAATCTGACGGGACAACCGCAGCCGCACGATGCCTTCCGGCCCCGGCACCGGCTTCATATCCGGCATGGCGGGGGCGGGGGCGTCCGGGAGTTGCGCCACCAGATCAGCGCAGAGCGGGGCCAGGGTTTCGAGGTCGATGTCGCCGGAGGCGGCGATCAGGATGTTGTCCGTCGCCCAGGCCGAGCGGTGGTATTGCTCCAGATCGGCGCGGACGATTCCGGGCAGGGACTTCTCGGTGCCGGCCAGGGGATGGCCGTAGGGATGATTTCCGTAGACCGCCTCGCGCAAGGCGCGGGCGGCGCATTGGAAGGGGTCATCGGCCAGCGATTGCAACTCGTCGACGGCGAATAGGCGCTCCTTCTCCAACTCCTGCGGAGCGAAATCGGGATTTCCGGCCACGCCGGCCATGCGCTCCACCGGCCGGGGCAGATGACGGGTCAGCCCGGTGAGGTAGCGGCCGGTATGATCGCG
>CAZYDJ010000011.1:0-33307 GCA_964646035.1 uncultured Fibrobacteraceae bacterium
GGCGATGGCCGCCGGATATTCCCGGCTGCTCGCGCTCTCCCTGCGGCGGCGGCGGTCGGTGATCCTGGTCGTCGTCGTGCTGGCCGCCGGGGCGCTGGCCCTGTTCCCGACGCTGGGCTCCGAACTGATCCCGCCTTTGGCCCAGGGCGAATTCACCCTGGCTCTGGAGATGCCCGAGGGCACGCCCCTGAGCCGCACCGGCGCCCGCGTCGGCGAGCTGGAGGCACGGCTTGCGAAAGTCGAAGGCATCGAGCTGGTCGCGGCCGCTGTCGGCGTGAGTCGCGAGGGCGAGACATCGGCCCAGCGCCGCAAGGAGAACCGGGCCGAAGTGCATGTCAGGCTGGATCGGGCCGATCATGAGCGCGAGGAGCAGGTGCTCGAATCGATCCGCCTGGTGATGGTCGATTTTCCCGATCTGAACATGAAGCTGCGCCGGCAGACCCTGTTCTCCTTCGACTCTCCGGTCGAAGTGGACATCTACGGTTACGATCTCGATTCGCTGCAGGACACTGCCGATCGCGTCGCCGCCGAATTGGCCAAGGTGCCGGGCCTGCGCGACATCCGGCTGGGCATGGTCCCCGGTTCGCCGGAGGTGCGGGTCGATTTCGATCGCGACAAGTTGAACCGGCACGGCCTGAGCCTGGCCCAGGTTTCGGAGACGCTCCGCGGCAAGGTGCGCGGCACCGTCGCCAGCCAGATCCGCGAGCGGGACCGTCATATCGATATCCGCGTCTTCAACCAGGAAGACCAGCGCAACACCCTGGCCGCCGTGCGCGACATCATCGTTGCCGAGCTCGATGGCATTCCCATCCCGCTGTCGTCCGTCGCCTCGATGTCGGTTGCCCGCGGACCTTCGGAGATCCACCGCCTGAGCCGCAAGCGGGCCGCCGTGATCAACGCCAACGTCAGCGGCCGCGACCTGGGTTCGGTCACCCGGGACATCCGCACGCGGATGGCGGGAATCAGCTTGCCGGCCAACACCAGCATCGAGCTCGGCGGACAGAACGCGGAAATGGACAGTTCCTACCGGTCGCTGCGGATGGCCGTGCTGCTGGCCGTGTTCCTGGTCTACCTGGTGATGGCCGCCCAGTTCGAATCCTTCGTCTATCCGCTGATCATCATGTTCACCGTACCGCTGGCCATGATGGGAGCCATTTTCGGTCTGAAGCTCACCGGTATGCCGATCAGCGTGATTTCGGCAATCGGGGCGATCATGTTGTCGGGCATCGTGGTGAACAACGGCATCGTGCTGGTCGACCGCATCAACCAGCTGCGGCGCGACCACGACCTGGGCGACGCCGTGCGCCAGGCCGGCAGCGAGCGCTTCCGGCCGATCCTGATGACCACGGCCACCACCGTCCTGGGATTGCTGCCCATGGCCCTGGGGCTGGGCGAGGGAGCCGAGCTGCGGGCGCCGCTGGCGATAACCGTGATCTCGGGGCTGTTGCTCGCGACGCTGTTGACCCTGGTCGTGGTGCCGGTGGCCTACACCCTGATCACCCGGGGAGGCGATTGAAGTGTGGCTGACCCGGATCTCCCTGCGCCGGCCGGTCTCGCTGGCGATGGCCATCGCCACGGTTATCGTCCTGGGCGCGGTTTCCCTGATCCGCCTCCCGCTGGACTTCCTGCCGCGGATGGAGATGCCGTTCATCGGCGTGCTGGTGCCGTATCCCAACGGCATTCCCAGCCAGGTCGAGAAGGACATCGTCACTCCCATCGAGGGCGTACTCGCGACACTCGGCGGAGTGAACGAGATCTTCAGCTATGCCGACGACGACCAGGCCTGGATCGGCGTCGAGTTCGATTTCGGCCGCGACGTCAACATGCTGCGGATGGAGGTCAAGGAGAAGCTGGACCAGATCCGGGGCGATCTGCCCGACGACGTGCGCCAGCTGATGCTGCTGACCTTCAACACCAGCGACATCCCCATCCTGCAGGGACGCATCGCGGCCAAGGGGCGCGACCTCTCTTCGAGCTGGGACCTGCTCGACCAGAAGATCATCGGTCCGTTGCAGCGGGTTCCCGGTGTGGGCCGGGTCAACATCGACGGCGTGCTGCCCACCCAGGCCTCGGTCTATCTCGACTTCGACCGCATTCTCGAATACGGCGTGGACGTCAGAAGGCTCTTCTCGGAATTGGAGGCCGCCAACGTCGAACTGACCGTCGGCCGCGTCACCGACGCCGGCATGCGCTACGACGTGCGCACCGTCAGCGGTCTGCACGGGGTCGAGGATCTGCGCGAACTGCCGATCGACGAGAACGGTCTGCGCCTGCGGGATGTGGCCGACGTGATCTACGGCGCTCCCGCATTGAGCTACGGCCGCTATCTCAACGGCGAGCCGGCCATCGCCTTCTGGATCCAGAAGGCCTCCGGCTTCAACACGGTGGAGGTCTGCCGGGGGATCGAGGAAGAGCTGGCGCGGATCAATCTCGATCCGTCCCTGCAGGGCATCAGCAGCTTCTCGTTCTTCAACCAGGCCGACCAGATCACCGACTCGCTGCGCAGTCTGCTGCAGGCCGGGCTGCTGGGATCGTTGCTGGCGATCGTGATCCTCTACTTGTTCCTGCGCCGGATCAGCATGACCCTGGTGGTCTCGATCGCCATCCCGCTCTCGATCATCGGCACCTGTGTCTTCCTCTACCTGTCCGGGCGCAGCCTGAACGTGCTGTCGATGATGGGATTGATGCTGGCCACCGGTATGCTGGTGGACAACGCGGTCGTGGTGCTGGAGTCGATCCATCGCTGGCAGCGGTGCGGAGTGTCGCCGCTGGCGGCGGCGATGCGGGGCACCCGCGAGGTCGGTCGCGCCATCGTGGCCTCGACCATGACGACCATCATCGTCTTCGCCCCGGTGGTGGTGACCAAGAGCGACGAGATGTCGGTCTGGTTGGGCGAAGTCGGAGTCACGATCAGCGTGACCCTGCTCATCTCGCTGCTGGTGAGCCTGACCGTCATTCCCCTGTTGTCGGTGTTGATGAGCGGCCGGGATACCGCCCGCCGGCAGAACGGCTGGGTCGCCAAGCTGCGCAAAATCTATCTCCGGATCCTGAACTGGACGGCCATCCGTCATCCGCTGCTGACCGGTCTGGTCCTGGTGCCGGCGGTCCTGATGCTGACCGGCGCCATGATGGGCGTCACGAAGTTCAAGCCGGAGGCTTTCGGCGATGAGGGGATTAGGCGGGAAAGCCTCTATATCGACGTGGAATTCTCGGATTCCGTCGACAAGGACATGGCCGAGAAGTACATCCTCAAGGCTACCGATTATCTCGAAACCAGGCGCGATGATCTGGGCATCCGCGACATCTACTCCTATTACGGGGCCGACTCCGGCGGCATCTCGTTGTTCTTCGACTCGGGAATCGTATCCGATAACTTCTACTCCCAGGTGCGCGATGATCTGCGCGAGAGCCTGCCGGTGCAGGCCGGGTTGGAGTACCACTTCGGCGACGAGGAGGGGCAGGGCTCGGGGGCCAAGAATTTCGCGGTCACTATCTGGGGCGAGGACACGGAACTGATCGAGGACTACGTGGTCGAGGCCAGGCGCCTGCTGTCTTCGATAGACGGAGTTCACGACCTGCGCAGCGACGGCGACAACGGCAAGAGCGAGATCCAGATCCGGGTCGATCCCGAGCAGGCCGGCCGCTTCGGCATCACCCCCGGTTCGGTCGCCCAGGTGCTGGGACTGACCTATCGCGGGGTCTATCTGCCGCGGCTGAACGTGGGCGAGAAGGAGATCGACATGGTCGTCTCGCTCGAACCCGGCGACCGCGAATCCATCGAGAACCTGGCGCTGCTGACGGTGGGGGATGTCGACGGCCAGGCCATCCAGCTGGGGCAGGTGGCCGAATTCGATTTCGCCAAGAGCCCCGAGCGCATTCGCCGCACCGACCAGAAGACCGGAGTCACGTTGCGCGGCAGCTACGAGGGCGAAAGCGATGTCATCGACCATGTCCGCGAGTTGATGAACGGCATGGAATTCCCGCTGGGGTTCGGCTGGGACTTCGGGTCGGAGATCCGCCAGGCGCAGCAGCAGAATTCGGATATGGGATCGAATATGCTGCTGGCTCTGGCCTGTGTCTTCTTCGTCATGGCCAGCCTTTTCGAGTCCATCCTGCACCCGTTGATCGTGATGGGCTGCGTGCCTTTCGCCTCGATCGGGGTCTTCTGGATCATGATGGGCACCGGCACGCCGTTCAACATGATGGCGATGATCGGGATGGTGATCCTGATCGGCATCGTGGTGAACAACGGTATCGTGCTGGTCGATCACATCAACAACCATCGCCGTTCGGGCATGCCCCTGGAAGAGGCCCTGCTCGCCGGTTGCGCCGACCGCATGCGCCCGATCCTGATGACCGCGGGAACGACCATTCTCGGCCTGTTGCCCCTGGCCCTGCTGCACGACGCCCACGTCTCGGGCGCCCAGTATTATCCGATGGCCCGCGCCATCATCGGCGGCCTGACATCCAGCACGCTGCTGACCCTGATCGTGATGCCGACCTACTACCGGATCGCCAGCCGTCACGCCACGGCCTTCGCCGCGGTGCTGCGGAACATGAAGAAGGACCGCGCCTCGAAGACGCGGCCCCTGCCTGAAACGGAATAGGAGGGATCGATCTACGGCTTGTGGTTCTGGATCCATTCTTCTTCCAGCATCGCGTAGATCAGATCGTCCGCCCATTCGCCTCGGATCAACAGGCTCTTGAAGTGGTGCGCCTCGCGGCGGAAACCCACTTTTTCGAGCAACTTGACCGAGGTGACGTTTTGGGGATCGGTGCTCGCCCAGGCGCGGTGCTTGCCCAGGCCGGTGAATATGTAGCCCAGCATCCTCTCGAGGGCTTCGGCGGCGTAGCCGTTTCCCTGGTGCTCGGGCGCCACCGAGATTCCGATCTCGACCTGATGGACTTCCTTCTCGGGGAAACGCAATCCGCAATCACCGATCAGAGCGCCGTCCGAGCGGCGCTCGATCGCCATCTGGAACCAGGTTCCCGGAGTATCCGGCTGATTGATTTTCTGGGTGGCGATGAAGTAATGGGCATCGTCGATATCAAATGATCTCAGTTGGAATCGTGAAATTTTGGGATTGGAACGGTATCGGGAAAAATCTGCTTCGTCTTCGGATCTGAACCTGCGGAGAATCAGCCTCTCTGTTTCAAGAGAGGCGAAAGTATGTGTTTTCATAATCGGCGAGTAGTCTCCTTTCCTTGGTGATGCAAGCTGAGTTCAGACGATTATCCCAATAGTGGATATAAAAATAAAGTATTATTCAACGCGATTCTACACCAGCCCTTGTTCGGGATGACCGCCGATGCTATCTATTCGGTCCTGCCGCGCGTGATTTCCAGTGCGCCGCTGTTCCTGATTCCGGAAGAGGTCTGGTTCTATGGGTGAGATTTTCGCGTTGTCCACGGCCGTGGTCTGGGCGGGCGCCGTCATCTTCTTCAAGCGATCCGGCGAGACGGTCTCACCTTTCGGTCTGAACCTGTTCAGGGTCGTGGTCTCTTCCGCGCTGCTGGTCGCCACCCTCGGCGTCACCGGCCAGCCCCTGCTGGGCGTGGCGCCCGCCTCCGACTATCTCATCCTGATATTCAGCGGCCTGATCGCGATCGCGGCCGCCGACACTCTCTTCCACAAGAGCCTGAACATGGTCGGCGCCGGGATCACGGCCATCATCGACAGTCTCTACCCGGTTTTCGTAGTGGTGTTGGCCTACGCGCTGCTGGGAGAACGGATGGGACCGTGGCAGTATGGGGGGATGGCCATGGTGCTCGGGGGGCTGTTCGTCGCCGGCGGGCACGCGCCGCCGCCGGATACCCCGCGGCGGACAATGGTCATCGGCGTGCTATGGGGAGCGGCCGGGATGTTCCTGCTCTCCTTTGGCGTGGTCATCGCCAAACCGGTGCTGGAGCGGACGCCGGTGCTGTGGGCGACGACCGTGCGACAACTCGCCTGCCTGGTCGTGATGATTCCCTACGCCCTGCTTTCCAGCCGCCGCCGCATCTATCTCGATGTCTTCCGCCCGCGCCGCGACTGGCGCTTCACCCTGCCGGGCACCGTCCTGGGCTCCTATCTGGCTCTCATCCTCTGGCTCGCCGGCATGAAGTACACCCAGGCCGGGGTGGCGGCCGTCCTCAACCAGACCAGCACCATCTACGTGATGATCTTCGCCACGCTCTTCCTGCGCGAATCGTTCACCCGCCGCAAGCTGCTGGCCGCCTCGCTCGCGATCGGCGGCATCCTGATGGTGACTACAGGCTGAGGCCTAGAGGTGCACCGTCGCTCCCCGCGCCTCCAGGGCCGGGATGTGGACGTTCAGCGATGTCTCCGACAGCGGATTGCCCCCGATCCATATCTCGTCACCGGCGCCGATGCCCGGGTTGTCGACCAAGGGCTGCAGATCTACGATCTGGTTGCTGTTGAGGCCGACCGTGTTCAGGCTCTCCATCCCGACCAGAAAACTGATGTCGGTGATGCCGCAGACCGACATGATCAACTCTTCCAACTCCGTCATCGAGGCCAATGGGGCGGTGGTCGCGGGGGTCGTGAATGAAGCCTCGAAGGTCCGCATCGCGGTCATTCCGGCCAGCGGAGCGAAGTTGGTCGCGCCGGTACGGCTCATCTTCAACACGGTCAACCCGGTCAGACCCGACAGGGGCCCCAAATCAGTCAGCCCTGGGTTTCCTTCGATCCAGAGCACTTCCAGGGAGTGCAGCCCGGCCAACGCGGAGATGTCGGTAACGAGGTTGTCTCCGCAGCGGAATGCGTAGAGATCGACCAGCCCGGCCACCGGGGAGATGTCGGTGATCGAGTTGATGTTGACCGTCAATTCGATCAGATGCACCAGTCCGGCGACCGGCTGCAGATCGGATATCCCGTTGTCCCATAAGTTGGCGTGGTCGAGATTCAGACATTCCTGCAGTCCGTCGAGGTTGGTGATGTCCATCTGCTCGGCCCACAGATCCCGCACCTGCCTCAGATCCGACTTCATCAGATCGCCGGCCGGCAATCCGAGGCCGGCGCGCAGCACCGCCTCGAGATTCGGATCGGCTATCGTCACGGGCATGTCCACGAAACACGTAGCCGTCGCGCTGTTGGAGACCCCCTGGGAATTATTCTCTTCGTCGTAGGTCGAGATGGCGAACCAGTATGTGGATTCGGATGCCAGTCCGGACACGGTATGCTGGTCGGTGGCGCCGGACGGGCTCGGCGACGGCTCGTCGGTCACCTGGACCGCGTTCTCCCATTGCTGCCAGATATAAGGTGATTCCAGGTAGCGCATGTCGTAATAGGCGGCGGTTCCGATATCTCCGTCATCCCCGGTTGCCGTCCAGGTCAGGGTTACGGATGTGTCGGTGAAGGCGCAGACGGCGAGGTCGGAGATCACGTCGGGCGGCATCGGATCATCATCTTCGGCGTCGCTCGAGACGGCCCCGCAGCCGCCGCAGCCGACGCAGATCAGAATGGCCAGACCGATGAAAACAAGACGCGGAAAAGTAAACAGACAAGACATATTCGACCTCCACCACTGGAGAATACCAATAGGTGGGCGAGCCCGATCCAATTCTATTCCCCTGATCATTCCGATGTCAAACCGGTCAAGGCGCGGTGAGTCGCAGTCGGGCCAGGGATTCCGCCAGGACTGCGTCTGCGTCGGTGGGTCCGAGAACGAGGTAGGTCCGGCCGTTCACGATCCGGGTGCTGACCGGCCTTACTCCTTGCCGGGTCGCAGCCGATCCCGTGGGGCCGGCAAGCAGCCAGATCATGGCCTTGCGCCACAGGTCGGGATGGGTCAGCCCGTTGCGGTCGCCGACCGTGAACCCGGGCGAGACCAGCGCCGCGTCGGCGACGATCGTTGCTCCCGGTTCAGGCCGGGGGGTTCGCGGATTTCCGGCGCCCGCGTAGAGATCGCGCAGCGGCTCGGCCAGGTCGATCACATTCTTGCGGAAATGGTAGCGCAGGTTCTGGTTCACCCCGTAGCCGCCGGCGAAGATACCGGCGGCGGGGAACTCCGCGGCCAAGGTTTGCGCCAGGGCGTAATCCTCGCCGTGGGACAGGTGCAGGGGGAGCACGGTGAACGCCAGGTTCACGGCCGCCAGCAGAACAACGGCGGCGCGAGCGGCCAGGGTCAGTTTGCGGACGCGGCCGGCGGGCATCCGCCGCTCTGTCGCGAATTCCCATCCTCCCCAGACCGTCAACAGGATCAGCGGCGGCAGGGTGGCCACGTAGAAATCGGTGTCCGACGGCAGCCACCAGAGGAAGAAGACGAAGTAGACCAGGGGCCAGGTCATCAGCAGCACGCGCAGCATCCGGCGCGCCGCGCCGCCGATGAAACGCAGCAGATGCCAGGCATAGATCGCGACCAGGAAGACGAGGGTCGCAACCGCCGCCGGCCATTCCAATCCTACCGGCACGGCGATGAAATCGGCGCCCTGGGCGGCCAGAAGATCGCGAACCCCGGTCACGGAGAAATGGGAGAGGGATCCCCATTCCGGCACCGGTTCCAGGGCGTAGCCCAAACACCATCCGGTAAATGCCGCCGGATCGATGCTCCCGCCCTGGAAAACATAGGCGCCAGCGTAGCAGCCGATCGTGATCAGCCCGGCGACGAAGCAGATCCAGATCCCCTCGGCCGTCCCCCGCATGCCGCGGGCCGCGGAAAGCCCGGCCAGGAGCGGCAGACAGAACAGGACGTTGGTCTGGTGATACAGCACCGCGACCGCCAGCAGGGCGGCCACTGCGGTGCGTCTGCCGGAACGCATCGGCAGGGGAACTCCGCCGGCGAGCAGGGCGGTCGCCAGGGCCAGGGCGCCGGCGGCGGGAATGTAGACCTCGACCTGGACCGAATATACCCAGCCGCCTCTGAGGACGAGCATCAGCGCGGCCGCGGTGAAGGCGGCGCTGCGCTTGCGGGTGGGCTCCCAGGCGGCCGCGCCGCAGCCGATCGCCGCCGCCACTCCCCAGACGATGTTATGCAGTTGGGCGGCGAGTACGGCGTCGACCGCAAGGCCGACGCCCTGCAGTGCGAGCATCACCAGACGGCAGGCCGGAGCGAAGAGCAGATGGTGGGGATGGAAGATCCAGGCGCCCGACCCGATCGCCAGGGCGTAGTCCAACCCGTCGGGCGGCTGTTGCAGGGCGCGGGTGAAGAACAGGACGGCGCCCGCTAGCAGCGCCAGAGCGGCTGCCGTTCCGCGACCGGGAGGGGTTTGTTTCAATCCGGGTCCGATTGCCATGACGGGTAACCTAGCAAAGCCTATGCGGATTGCTCAACGCCAATCGCTCCGAATCGAAAATAGAGCCCCGGCGGTCATCCGCCGGGGCTCTTGCCGATGTCGGCTTCGTTCGACCAGGGAATACGGCTAGGGAGTCCCGTCCTCGGCCGTCACCCTCACCACGCAATCCGGCAGGAACAGGCCCGGATTATCAGCGGCGAAGTCCCATTCGATGGTCTTGCCCACACCCGGAACCACTTCGGTGCCGATGTCTCCGGAAACCGTGGTGGTGACCAGGTCCCAGGTCGCACCGCTGTCGGACGAGGCCTCGAACGTGACGGTCACGGTCGCGCTGTCGCCGTCTTCGAGGTCGTAGACGACGTCGACGATGCCGCTGCCGTCGGTCCGCTGGGCGAATTCGACGTTGGTCACCGTCGGCGCGCTGGCTCCCGGAGTCCAGGTCGTCACGTCGGTCACCACGAGGTTGTCGAAGATGCCGTCCGCGGTCGGGGTGTCGGAGTTGCCCGGTCCGCCGATCGCGATGTAAGAGTATGCGCCGACCGGATAGCCGAGGGTTCCGGTCACGGAATCGACCTCCGTACCCGTCTCGAATACCGTCAGCTTGTATTCGCCGCCAACTACCTGCAACTCGAAGTGGTTGAGCTTGCCGGTGGTGAACGGTATCAACGCCGACTGGTAGGTGTCGGCCCCGGAAACCTGCAGCACCGAGAGCCAAACCGCGGAGTCAAATCCGCTGATCATCACGAATACGCCTTCGTAATCGGTCGGCGACGTCCCGCCGGAAAGGCTGTTGGCCAGGCCGGAGATGAATTGGAAGTCGCCCGTGCTGCTGATCAGGAAGACATCCCCTTCATGGGTGAAGTCGCCGGTGTAGGGGTTCAGGTTCAGGTAGAACTTCTGCTCGTACGCCCGGTCGACGTGCCAGTTCAGGGTGGTCGACGCGATGCTGAAGTCGCTCGGGTGGGTGGCGACCCAGCCGGCGTCGGCGGAGAAATCGTCGGTGTAGGGGATGGAGAAGGCGGGCGGCGCCTCGGTCGATCCGCTCTGGATCACGGAATAGGCCTGGCCCGATCCGATATTCCCCTTATGCGAGATCTGCACCGAGTACCAGCCGGGGGTCGGCGAGTCGATGCGCACCTGCTCGACGTTGTCCCGGGTGTTGTCGCCGTTGGTGGCGGCGTTGGCCGGGTTGGCCGGATCCAGTATCCACGGGCTGAACAGGGTGCTGTCGCTTTCGCGATAGACCTTCAGGTCGAGGTCGTTGACCAGGTTCGGCGTCGTGGGATCGAGCGACCAGCCGGGAACCGTACCCGCGGGGTCGGTCCAGGCGATGGTCACACCGAAAGGACCGGTGCCGTCGCAGTAGAACCGCAGCGTGTCGGTATCGCCGTTGGCCAGCGTGTCCTCGACGATGCGTTCGGTGTCGGTCGAGTCATCCTGGACGGTTTCGATTGCCGCGCGGGTGTTCATCAGGCCCCAGCCGAAGCTGTAGTCGGGACCGGGGTTCGTACCCGCCTCGTCGGCGGTGTGGATCAACAGCGCCCTGAGGGTCGATGAGAGAGCCTTCTGGTTGTCGTGGCTCGAGCGATAGTACTGCGCTACCAGATGGGCCGAGCCGGCCGCGTTGGGGCTGGCCATCGAGGTGCCGCTCAGACCGGCGTAGCTGTTGTCGGCGTCGTCCATCGAGCTGCGCAGCGAGATGCCGTTGGCCACGATGTCGGGCTTGATGCGCCCGTCGTCGGTGGGGCCCCAGCCGCTGAACGAACTCATCGCGACGTCCGAGGGGTACGTGTAGCCGGCTGCGATGTCGTAGACGGCTCCGACGCAAAGGATGTTCTTCGCCGTCCCGCCGTAGGGCACGGTGTCGTAGCCGGTCGCCCCGCCGTCGGCCGCGCGGGTGACCGTGCTCCATTCCCAGTCGCCGAGCGACGGGTTCCAGTACCAGTGGCCCTCGCCGACCGACGGACCGCTGTCGTTGCGGTCGTTGCCGGCGGACTTGCAGATCAGGTAGTAAGGGGCGTTGTACGTGATCTGGTCCATGTCCCGGGCATTGTCATAGTAGAACCCGAAGCCGTTGTCCTCGTTCTCGCTCAGGTTCACGTCGCCGTACCAGTACCAATCGTAGGGATCGGTGCCGCTCTGGCTCCAGCCGGCGGTGTAGCCGTAGCTGTGATTCGAGACCAGCATTCCGGCCGCGGCGGCCGCGGCCATCTCCGATTCGTCGTTGGTCCAGTCGTACGAGACGAGGTTCGCCGCGTGCGACATGCCGATGGCCAGGGGATCGACGCCCGAGGCGACCAGCGTGCCCGCGACGTGGGTGGCGTGGTAATGCGTCGTCACCGTACCGTCGCCGATGGTGACCCTGCCGCCGAATTCCTGGTGGGAGGTCAGGACCGCTCCGGCGTCCCACACGATCAGCTCGCCGGTAGTGTTGGCGCCGTCGAGCGAAAATCCGGCGCTGCCGCCGGCCCAGACATCGTCGGTGGAGATGGTCCGGGCGGCGTTCAGGTTCTGCACCCTGTAGAAACGGGGCAGGCCGTTGCGGTCGACGCCCATCAATTCGATGTCGCGATCGGCGTTGAGACGGGCCTGGGCCCCTGTTGTACGGCCTTTCAGGTCCCGGTAAAGCCCGTTGTCCCGGGCGGATTCCGCCGCGGCCGCGTAATCAGCGGCGCGTGACTGCAGTTCGGCCACCTTTGTCAGGGGTCGATCGGGAGCCGGACGGGAACCGGCCACGGTCACGAAGGCGGCTACCAGCAGGAGGCAGCCGACTCCGAGCATTATGCGATGCGTCGTTTTCATTTCGCCACCTCCTCCTACTTGACCAGGGTCATTCTGTAGATGTGATTGCTGCTGCGATTTTCGCCGCGGATCTGGAGCCGGGCCAGGTACATGCCGCTGGGCATGGTGCGCCCGGACGAGCTGCGGCCGTTCCAGGTGACTTCATGGCCGCCGGGCTGCCATTCGCCTTCGGCGATGAGCGCGACCTTGCGGCCGCGGGTGTCGTAGACGCCCAGCTCGATGACCGCCGGAGCGGTCAGCGAGAAGGACACCCGGGTGCTCGGGTTGAACGGGTTGGGATAGATCGGTCCCAGCCGATCGACCAGCGGCTGCGGCGTGTCGACGCCGGTCGCGCTGTCCTTGATGTTGAAGTAACCGCCCGTATCGGAGGCGGCCCAGCCGAACCTGTCGGCGGCCGCTATCCGCAGCCTGGCGTCGGCGACGTTCTGGTCGGTGACGGTCCAGACGTAGGTGTAAACCCCGGTTTCATCGGCGGCCACGGAGTCGGTCCAGATCTGGTTGCCGGTATCGAAGACCGCCAGCAGAACCGGAGTGCCGCCGTCCCAGCTGTCCTCGTCGATGGTCCAGCTGAGGGTTTCGGGATCGGCTCCGTTGAATATCTCGCCGCCGCCCGGATAGGCTATCGAGACGATCGGAGGTTTGCTGTCCAGGGTGTCCGGGCTGGAGACTCCGGATCCGGTGACAGCCAGGGCGATGCCTGTCGGCAATAGCAGTAGCAGTGCGCAGATCAAGGATCCGCCTGCACCGCCGCCCCGGGCGAAAAGGTGGTGATTCATCGTTTCACTTCCCCTGTGTCATGTGGCGATTCCCGGCGGGGACGGGATGCTTCCGCAACCGGCGGAAGGTACATCGTTAGTTACATGATACCATGTAAAGGGTATCAGGATCAAAAGACCCAGTTAGGAGCTTGGCCCTAACTGCATATTCTGGGCCGGTTTTTGATTATTCGGCAGGGGTGGTTCGACCTTCGCGGGAAGGGGCGGGGCCCCGGATTCGGCATCCAGGGCCCCGCATGAAGGTCGGATATCAGGATTCCAGCAGGGATTCCAGTTCCGCCAGGGTATCGGAGAACATCTTCATCGCTGCCTCGATGGCCGCGGGTTCGGTCAGATCGACGCCGGCGGTTTTCAGCAATTCCAGCGGCGGCCTCGAGCAGCCTCCCTTCAGCATCTCGAGATAGGCGTCAACGGCATCTTCGCCGCCGGCCTGGATCTTCTCGGCCAGGGCGATGCCGCTCGAGAGCCCCGTCGCGTAGGTGTAGACGTAGTACTTGTAGTAGAAATGGGGGATGTAGGCCCATTCCAGGGATGCGAAGTCGTCCATCGTGAAATCGGGTCCGAAATAGCGCTGCAGCAGTTCGCCGTAGGTCTCGTTCAGCAGTTGTGACGTGACCGGCCTTCCCTGCTCGATGTAGCCGTGGACGATCTGCTCGAACTCGGCGAACTGGGTCTGGCGGTAGATCGTGTTGCGGATCGAATCCAGACGTTCCACCAGCAGGGTCGCCCGCAGATCCTTGTCCTTCTCCTCGGCGAGCAGGTAGTCGGCCAGCAGGGCTTCGTTGCAGGTCGAGGCGATCTCGGCCAGGAAGGGCACGTAACGGAAAGTGCTGTAAGGCTGCTCGGTCATGCTGAAGTGGCTGTGCAGGGCGTGGCCGAACTCGTGGGCCAGGGTGGACATGTCGTCCAGGGAGTCCTGGTAGTTCATCTTCACGTAGGGATGCCGGCCGTAGACGCTCGCGGAGAAGGCTCCGCTCTCCTTGAACTCGTGCGGATAGAGGTCGATCCATCCGTTGCGGGGGTCGAGACCTTGCTCCAGCAGCTTGATATAATCCTCGCCGAGCGGAGCGAGGGCCTTGGGCAGGATCTCCCGCGCCTCGGCGAAGCTGATCTCGGCTTCGGCTCCCGCGATGATCGGAACGGACATGTCGTAGACGTGGATCTCGTCCAGGCCGAGCAGTTTCTTGCGCAGCGAGACGTAGCGGTGCAGGGGCTCCAGGTTCGCGTTGATCGTCGCGACCAGGTTTTCGAAGACGGCCGTGTCCAGGCCGTCCTTGTCCATATAGGCCTCGAGCGCGGTGTCGTAGTTGCGGGAGCGGGCGTAGCTGACGTCCAGCCAGAACTGGCCGCCGAGGGTGGCGGCGAAGACGTGCTGGTACTTGCGCAGCGTCGCCATCATCGCCTCGACGGCTTCGCGGCGTATCTCGCGGTTCTGGGAGCGTCGCAGTCCGCGGTAATTCGAGAAGTTGAGCTGGACTTCCTCGCCGTCCTCGTTGTGCACCACGGGGAAATCGATGTCGGCCATCATCCCGTTGAAGGCGCTTTCGAGGGGGGAGATGATCTCGTTCAAGTCGATCTCGGCCCAGAGGTTGTCGCCCAGAATCGAGAGGATGCGCTCGGCGTCGTCATTGACCACCCGTGAACGACGGCGGCGCAGGTTGTCCAGGTAGCCTTTGTAGGGGGCGGGGCCGTCGGGATGGGCGTAGGCCGCGGTCATCTCGGCGTCGTCGAGGCTCAGGGCCTCGGTGCGGATGAAGGCGGAGGCGGCCATCAGGTCGGTCATCAGTTTCTGGCTCTCGATCTGACGGCTCTGCATCTGGTCGTTGGCCAGATCGGTGATCAGCGAGAGATTGCCGAAGAGCGTGGCGTGGTTGATCCGGTCGTGCAGATCGAAGTAGAGGTCGAGGCACTTGCGCATCTCCACGGGATCGGAAAGGCGGCCGCGGTAATCGGCGAGGCCGGCGGTTCCGGCGGCCAGCTCGTCCATGGCCTGCTGCCAGGCCTCGACCGAGGGGAAGAGCTGATCCAGGCTCCATTTGTACTCGTCGGGAACCTGGTCCCGGGTATCGTTGGAATCGGGTGTGTAGTCGGGCAGGTCGGAGGCGATCGCGAGGCCGGCGCAGAGGGCCAGCAAGAGGCAGGCGCCCAGCAGCGCTGCCAATCCGGGGCCGCTGCGCAGGCGGGCGGCAGAATCGAGTTTAATCATTTGCGGCTCCTGTTGCGTGGAGGGGGGGACGGGTTCCGCTCCGCAGCCGGGAGCGGTGTATGGAAATGGTAATCCGCGCGGCCGCCCCGGTCAACGGAGCGGCCGCGCCCGGGGTTACCAGACGTAACTGATCACTTCCATCGGCGCCGGCTCTTCCTCGCCTTCGAGTTCGAGCGCGCCGCCGGCCTGCATGGACATCGCGGCATCGACGAAACCGCGCACCAGAACGGCCCTGCGATCGCCGGTCAGCAGCAGCCCGTCGTGGTCAGGATCGCCATCGCAGACCATGGCCTTCTGCTGGATGAAGTGGCCCTGGGGATCGAGAACGTCGAAGGTGAGCATCACGCCTTCGGGCTGGTCGGTCCCGCTGCGGCTGGTCTGGACCCAGATGTTGCCTGCGGCGTCCAGCGACAGCCCCGCGATGTCCTCGGTAAGCTCGGCCTTCGTGAAATCCACTTCGATCGGGACGTTGCGCAACTGGGCGTCGGCGACGGCGTCGATGAGCTTGTTCTCGTAGTCGTTGCGCGGGCGGCTCTCGAAGTCCCGCTCCACGATCCGCTCCATCGATCCGTCGGGGTTGAAGAACTGCAGCAGGTACTGGTTGCGATGCGGAACAACCACGATCCGCCCGTCCTCGAGCACGAGCCAGCGCCGGAATGACGGGCTGTACTGGTCAACTTCTTTGATCTTCAGGTTGTCGAAGTTCATCTGGAACAATGATTCGTTGTAGAGGTGGCCGCGGGTTCCGTCGGCGTCGAAGGCCGCAACGTAGGAATTGCGGTTCTGGCCGTTGCCTTCCTCGAACTGGGTGATGTAGGTGCCGGACATATATACCTTGTCGCCGCAGCACGCGGCCCCGACCAGGGTGAGGAATCCGCCGGTCGTCGCGTCGCCCACATGGGGGGAGTAGTCGCCGGCCGGGTTACCTTCGAGATCGATCTTGATGATCTTGCCGGGGAAGGCCTGCACCAGGCCGAGCGATTGGTCGGGCATGAAGAGCATGTCGATGGGGTTGCGCACCTCGCCGGGACCCTCGCCTTCCCGGCTGAGCGATTTGACGTACTCGCCGCCGGTGTCGAAGACCATCACTTCCGACAACTGGGTGTCCAGCAGATAGGTGTTTCCTTCTTCATCGCCGAGCACCTGGAGGACGAGGCCGAAGAAGATGTCATCGTCTTCGCCACCGGCCCGCCATTGTTCCTGGAGAGTTATCGTTTCTACGTCTCCGTCGGGGGAGGCGGGATTCATCACATGCAGGGTTCCTTCGACCTCTTTCTCTTCCCAGGCCAGGGCCGAAGACGCGAACGGAAGCGCCAGCCCGAAGGTCAGAGCGAGTACGCAAAGCAATGCGCATCGCCCGAGGACGGAGAAGGTCATCTCTTTCGGAAACATCGTTTGTCCTTTCCGGGGAATATCCCCAGCATCGAGGAACGGTACGGATAGCCGGTAACTGCCGGCGCCGATCCTTTACGAGCGAGGAACTGCGCGCCGGACGCGGGTGCGTCCAGCACACAGAATGGATCATACGCCATATTGCCCCCGTGGTTGCAAGAACCATCGCTCCCCCGCCGTCCAGGCTTGCCCCTGCCTGTCTTTCAGGATAGGTATTGGCGGCATTTGGTGATCGTATTATGATGCGGTTTGATGGAATCGAGGCGCCGCTCGCCCCGCCGGTGAGTGAGCCCGTATGTTCTGATTCATCTGGACAGCCCGCCCCGGGATCGCCAAGGGCGCGGCGCGGCCGGGAGCTCACTGAATTGGCCGATGAAAACCGCATTCCCCCCCGGGATGAACCCGAGATCGAAGCACAGGGCGGGGACGGGATTACCGCTTCCGATCCCGACGCTGCGGCAGCTTCGCCGGTCGAACCGTCCCCCGCCATGGATCTGCGCCCCGATTCCGAGCGCATGATCCTGCTGCTCGATGCGCCCGCCCCCGGTCCGGATCAGGAGCAATTCCTGGATTCGCTGCAGTCGGCCATCAACCACCTCGAGATCGCCGATCCGCCCCCGCGCGAGGAACTGTCCCGAATCATCGCCGCGGCGGAGCCGGTCGACGGTCGTCTGGTCGATGTCGAACTGATCAGGGGGATTCCGCCAGTCATGCCGCAGGACGGCAGGATCGACTGGACCAGGGATTTCTTCGCCACCGGCTTCATGGTCGACGATGCCACCGATCGCGCCGATTACCGCCAACGCAAGGACAACCTGTCGGTCGCCGTCGACGATCTGCTGGCCCACCTCTACCCGCCCATTCCCGGAGAGCCGGGCCGGGACGTCTTCGGCAACAAGATTCCCGTCCGCCGCCCCCATAAATCCCGATTGCGCAAGGGTCCCAACGTGCGCATCGAGGAGGACCCGGACGGCGTCGTCAGGCTCTACTCGGAGATGGAGGGCCGGCTCCGTTTCGCCGACGGCCAGTTGGCGGTGGACGAGGTCTACTCGATTCGCGGTTCGGTGGGGATGCAGACCGGAAACGTCCGCCACCCGGGCGCGGTGGAGATCGACGGTGACATCAGGGCCGGAGCCAGAGTCGATGCCAAGGGAGACGTGATCGTCAGGGGCATGGTCGAGCCGGCCTGCGTCGTGTCGGGAGGCAGCCTGGTAGTCCAGGGCGGCATCGTCGGCGGCAAGGACATGTCCATCGTCGTCGACGGCGGGGTCCGGGCCCGCTACATCCTCGAAGCCGACATCACCGCCGGCGGGGATGTGGAAGCCGAAAGGGAAATCAACCATTCCCGCATTCGCGCGCGGGGGCAGGTGCTGGTGCCCAAAGGCAGGATGGTCGGCGGCGAAGTTTCGGCCCTCGGCGGTATCGTGGTCCAGGATGCCGGCGCCGACGGTCTCGGCCGGACCCTGCTGATCTGCGGGCTCGATTATCGCCTGGAGGAGATACGCTCCGAATGCGGCAAGGCGGTGCGCAAGCTGGGGCAGAAGCGTCAGAAGACCCTGGTAATCGGCCGTCAGCTGATGGGTATCAAGAAACTGGCGCCGACGCAGAAGCAGGCGCTGGAGGATACGCGGCGCAAAATCAGGGAAATCGACGAGGAGATCCGCCGCAAGGAATCGGATCTCGAGGAAGCCGTCTACCATTCCCAGCAGATGGCCCGTCCCAACATGCGTATCGAGGGAACCATCTTTTCCGAGACGGTCCTGCAACTGCGGGACTCCCGGCACAAGGTGGCCGAGCGCATGACCGGGCCGTTTAACGTGTTGCTGCGCAACGGCCTCGTCACGATCAAAACCCCCTAGTCCCGACTGGGTTCTCCGAAAAACCAACGCCCCCCGGTGGAGCGGTAACCGGGGGGCGTCTGCCGTCGGGGGTGGGACGGCACATCAAATCCGGATCAAGGGGTTTCGCCGACGGGAGGATCCACCTGGTGCGGCGGACATTCCGCCACGGCCAGGGTGTAGAATCCGAGGGCCGGTTCGGGAGCGGCGTTGTCGCGGCTGACCCGCAGGTAGTATGTCCCGGGATCGGTGAAGAAGCAGGTCAGACGGGTGCCGGCCGGACCGCCGGCTGCTCCCGCGCCGCCCCCCATGCATCCTCCCGGAGTGTTCAGGACCCACAAGGTGAGCGACGGGTAGGACTCGCCCGGCGTGGGGCGGACCGCGAAGGTCAGGCAGATCGGGTCGTCGATCTCGAACCGGTACCAGTCGTAATCGCCCGCGATGCCGATCGAGGCCTCGAGAGGTTTTCCCTTTTCCAGGAACGGACCGGTGCCGCATTCCTCGTTGCGCTCGTGGGGGTCGCAGAGGACGGCCGAAGCTGTCAGGCTGTAGAAGACAGCGCCGTCGCCTCCCTTGACCAGCAGATAATATCTGCCGGCGTTCTCGAATTTGTGCTGGATGTACCCGGGTTCGGCGAGCGGGCCGGCTATGCGTTCGGTCTTGCCGCAGTCCCCGCCCATGATCTCGAACGAGAATCCCACCGGCATCTGCGGTATCTCGAAGGCCCAGCACTCTCCGTAGGCCGCGTCGAACGAGTACCAGAAACTTTCATCAGCCGAGATGGGACCGCCGATCTGTCCGCTGCCCGGTATGGCGAACGGGTGGGCGCAGTCGTTGCCGGCATATACGGCCGTCGTCAGGGCCAGCATGATGGTCAGGGTCGCCAACAACGTAACGGATCTGTACATGTCTTCTCCAGTCTGTCCCGAATTCCGTGTCGGGCTGTCCGACCGTTTCGCATACCGCGGCAGTTTCAGCAATCCCCGTACCAGGAGAAAATTCCCCAACCGGCGGTCAAAAAGCACGGAACGCTGAGAGATTCCGGGATGCGATAGGGAACGCAGGGGATCGCAGAGGACGGTGATGCTCGATCCTGCGACGGCTTTGCCGGAGATGAAAGGCGATGGAAAAAGCGAATGGATTCGGGCAGCCCGACGGGTTCGCGACAGGGGTTATTCTTCGCCCGGGAAGCATCTTCCTGATTCGAGAGCGGCCATGACCACGATCACCAGCAGGGACGGGTCGAAGCGGTCGGTGTTCAGGCTCAGGTCGTATTGGCGGGGGTCGTCGGGATCGATCTGGAAGGCCGTCTGCATGAACGCCCTGCGATTCCGGTCGGAGTCGGCGATCAGTCCCTCTGCGGTCGCGGCGTCGACCTTCTCGTAGCGCATCACGTTGGCGATCCGGGTCGGCATGCCCGCGGTCACGCGGATTCTCAAGGAAGCAGTATCGCTGAGAATCACGTTCGCACCGCGGCCGATAATGACCACGCCGCCGTTGGCGGAAAGCATGCGCACCGTCTTGGCCAGCGCCAGGTGATATTCGTCGTGCATGAAGAGGCGGCGGTTGAGGATGCCCTGGACCCAGAGGTCGATCCGCGAGCAGGTGCTCTCGTCCAGCTGATCGACGAAACGTCGTTCCAGATTCTTGTCGCGGGCGATCTGGTCGATGAGGGAGATGCCGTGGATCTGCAGATCGAGGCGTCGGGCGAGGTCGTGGGCCAGGACTCGGGCTCCGGCGCCGAGTTCGCGGGAGATCGTGATCACCGGTCGCGGCGGCGGCGGTTCGTCCCGATCCGGATCCCGTCTCATTTTCCGGTAGAGTTCCCACTGCCTGAACTGTCTCTGGATCAATTCCTCGATATTATGGACCGTCATGACGTACCCCCGTCTGAAGCCCCGGCGTCGACCGGATCATAGCAGATTTCAGCCGACGCGGGGGGGGGCTAGGGGAAGTGGTTGGGGTGGTCCAGGTACTGCACGACTTCGCCGTTCTGGGTGATCGAGAAGTCGAAGGGCATCGGGTAGGCGCCCGATTCCAGAACCACCGAAATCTCGCCGCGGGAGAATCTGCGGAAGTACGTTTCGCCGTCGATTTCGGCCGGGCCCAGGGGAGGGCCGAGATCAAGATCGACATCCGGCCAGCCGTAGACTATCTGCCCGTCGGAGTGATAGGCGGCCGTGGCGTCGGTCAGCAGGGCCACGGCCCGGTTGAGATTGCCCAGGTTGTACTGGATGAAATCACCCTGGGGATCGGTGAAGCCGATCTGCCAGTTGTTGCTCAGGATCAGCCAGGGCCCGCCGTTCCGCGACCGGGGCCAGTTGCAGGCGGTGAAGAGGTTGTTCGGCTTTTCTATGTCCAGCGCCTTGCGATACTTGTCGCTGCCGGCAAAACCCACCAGCGGAAACAGCTCGTAGAGCATTCCGTCGCCGAGCCCGGCGAACAACGAATCGGAAAGCGCGCGGTTGCCGTTGAAGATCTGCACGAAATCGGATCCGAGCTCTTCCCGCAGCTCGTTGACCAGGAATTCCTGGGCGGATTTCAGGGCTGCGATCTCGTCCGGATCATCGAAATGGGGAATGCCGTCGCCGTCCAGGTCGGGTTCGCCCTCCATCTGGGCCGCGGATTCGGGCGGGATCCAGAGGGAGCTGCCGAAATAATCCCACATCACTCCGTCGAGATGGTTGGGCCCGCTGCGCTTGTATTTGGCGATGACGTCGATCATGGCCGCCCTGCATTCGGGCTTGGAAATATCCAGCACCGCCTGTCCCGGCCAGTTGGTTACGGTGTCGCCTTCGGTGGTGGTCGCCCAGTAGGGACGGGTCGCCACATACCAGTCGTATCCGTAGCGGTTCGCGGTTTCCTGGCTCGCCTCTCCCCACGAGTACCAGCAGGTCTGGGCCAGTTGGTAGCCCAGCACCTTGGTGCGCGGGTTTATGGCGTGTATTTCATCAACGAACCCGGAGTGCCGGTCGTTGCTGAGCAGATAGCTCGACTCGAGTATCACCAGATCGGCGGCGGCGTATTTCCGCAAAGCGTCGGGATCGACGAAGGGACTGGAATAATCGATGATCGCCATCTTGGGGGAGTTGGAGTCGATGACGTTTTCGGCTTCGGGATCGGTCACTCCGTCGCTGCAGCCTATCGCAGCCACGACGAGGTAGACCAATAGGAACCGGAATTTCGGGATGTTCGGTGCTGACATGACTGGGGCCTTTCAGGGCGGCGGCGTGGTGAGTGCGGGGCGCCGCGATTCTTCGACAAGCTATGTAAAAAGGGGAGATGTTCCAGCGAAATCGGTGCAATTTGCCCTGGGTTTCCGCTCCCCTTGGCCATAGCTGCAAAAGGTGGACCAGACTAGGGATTCGCGGCGACCAGGTCGCGGCGGTGGCTGATCAGGGCCATCGTCACGATCAGGACCCCGCCGAGGATGCTGGCGGCGTCCGGGCGTTCATTCCAGATCACAAAACCGACCAGGCCGGCGAAGAGGATGTGGGAGTAGTTGTAGATCGAGATCTGGGCGGCGGGCGCGCGGTGGAAGGCCCAGGTCAGACCGAACTGGCCGATCGCGGCGAAGGCCCCGGTGCCGAGCAGCGCCGCTGTCTGGCTGCCGGTCGCCGGATCGCAGCGCAGCAGCAGCAGCGGCCCGGTGACCAGCGTTGATACGAGGGAGAAGAAGAAGACTATCCGGTGGGCGGATTCAAGGTCCTTCATGGCCCGGACCAGGGTGTAGGCGGCGCCGGCGCAGAGTGCGGAACCCGCTCCGGCGAGGGCGGGAATCATCGCCAGGTCGAAACGCGGCTTGATGATCAGCAGGGCGCCGATGAAAGCCCCGACCAGGGTGGGAGCCGTGTGACGCCTGATCTTCTCGCCGAGCAGCAGCGCGGCCAGGATCGTCACGAAGAACGGGGAGAGCTTGTTCAGCATCGCGGCGTCGGCGAGGTTCATGTTGTCGATGGCGTAGAAGTAGAGGAACACCCCGGCCAGGCCGATCAGCGATCGCATCAGCAGCAGATGCAGCGCGGGGGTTTTCCGCAACGGGTTCTCGCGGCGGCGCAGGAAGATCATTCCGGTGATGGCCAGGGTGACCAGATTGCGGAAGAATACCTTCTGGTGCAGCGGCAGGTCGCCGGACAGCTTTACCGTGGCGCCCATCAGAGCGAAGCCGACGGCGGAGAACAGGATGCAGGCTATGGCCGTTTTGCGGTTGTCGGTGATCATGGCGCCAATGTGGCATCCGGCCGGGGGCGAGTCCAATGCGATCCTGTGCGGTGCGATGGGGCGCCGTCGGCCGGCGGCGGAACCGACGTTAGGGGGTGGCGCCGAATGGCGCGAACCGATAGCATGAACCGTGGAATCGGAATCAGTCGCCGCGAACTTCCGCCGCGGGATCAAAAGGAGAGGTCTTGAGCGA
Organism: uncultured Fibrobacteraceae bacterium; assembly: GCA_964646035.1. Lineage (GTDB taxonomy): Bacteria > Krumholzibacteriota > Krumholzibacteriia > LZORAL124-64-63 > LZORAL124-64-63 > CAYLMM01. Next base: position 22,663 of record CAZYDJ010000011.1, read on the forward strand.
ACTGTACCAACGCGACAAGGTGCTGGCCCTGCTGCACGAGCATACCGAAACGGATTCGTTGCGCCATCACGCCTACGCCGTCGAGGCCGCCATGCGCGCGGCCGCCGAGCGGACCGGGGCCGATGTGGATTACTGGGGCGCCGTCGGCCTGATCCACGACTTCGACTACGAGAAGAATCCGGAGCCGCCCGCCCATCCCCAGGTGGGAGCCGGCATCCTGCGCCAGCTGGGCTACCCGGCCGAGTTCGTCGACACGGTGCTGTCGCACGCGTCTTACACCGGTGTTCCGCGGGAGAACGACTGCGCCAAGTGGCTGTTCGCCGTGGACGAGCTTTGCGGATTCTGCATGGCCTGCGCGATGGTTCAGCCCGATCGCCGCATCGCGTCGGTGAAGGTGAAATCGGTGAAAAAGAAGCTGAAGAAGAAGGACTTCGCGGCCAAGGTGAATCGCGATGAGATCCGCGAGGGGGCGGAAGGACTGGGCATGGAGCTGGACGATCTGATCGAGCACGTGCTTGGCGCCCTGAGCGGCGCGTCCGATTCCCTGGGACTGTAGCGTCTGCCCGGGTGCGGATCCGAGCGGACGGAAGTGGTTTTATCGGGCCGGAAGGCCCGGATGATGATAGATTGTCAATTGAGGATTGTCTTCGTTCCTCCGGCGTGTTTCCGGCTGCGTCCGTCCGGGAGCTCGGCAGCGAGAGGTCGGTCCCCGATCAAGGAAAGGAGCCGCCATGTTGCCCCTGAAGAAGATTCTCTGCCCCACCGATTTTTCCGACCCGTCCTTCGCCGCTCTCAAGGCCGCCGACGAGTTGGCCGGGCAGTACGGCGCGGAACTGATCCTGGTCTACGCCGCGCCCGCGGTGCCTGTCTTCCCGGCGCCCGCGGAGGGAACGGTGGTCGCCACGACCACCTTCAACGTTCCCGAGTACCAGAAGGAGATGGACGCCCACGCCAACGAGTTGCTCGAAAAGACGGTCCGTGATCACGTTTCCGAGGGGGTCTCGGCGCAGACGCGGATCATCCACGAGGATCCGGCGACCGGCGTTCTGGATCTGGCCGATACCGAAGGCGTCGATCTGATAGTCATCGCCACCCACGGCCGGTCGGGATGGCGCCGCTTCCTCTTCGGATCGGTGGCCGCCAAGGTGGTCCGCTACTCGACGTGCCCGGTGCTGACGATCCGCCCTCCCCAGGAAGCCTGAGCCGGACTCGGCGGGATCTGACGTGAAGCGAGGCGCCCCCGCGGGGGCGCCTCGTCGTGTCTCACGCCGGGTCGCCGGGATCAGCCTTGTTCGGCGCGGGCGTGCCACGCCGCCAACAACTCGGCCTCGCGTTCGGGCTTCAGGCCGGAGCGGAGGTTGAGGCGGCGCTCCTCGGGCAGGGTGCGGAACCAGTCCAGGGTGTCGCGGACGGTCTCGCTGACCGGCCGGCGGCCCAGGCCCGATTTCCTCGCCTTCGCGGTGACCACCCGACCCCAGCCCATCTCTTCGCTGCCGGCCCAGACGGGCATATCCGACCAGGCCGCGACCTCATGCTCCTTGAGAAACTCTTCGTCCGCCCAGGTGAAGACGGCGTCGCTTCCGGATACGCTGCGGCAGGTCTCGAGCAGTTCCCGGATCATCAACGAGTCGGCGGGGGAGTCGGCGTTGAATACCCCGGTAACCCGGCGTTCGATGCAGTGGATGATCCACTCCGCGAGATCGCGGACGTCGATGAACTGGGCGTAGTCGCCGCCGCTTCCGGGAGCCAGCACCTCGCCGCCGCGTGAGATGCGGGCCGGCCAATAGGTGAAGCGGTCGGTGCGGTCGCCGGGGCCGACGATCAGGCCGGGGCGGATGTTGGTGACCCGGCCGGGCAGCGAGCGTTCGGCCGCCTGTTCGCAGAGAGCCTTCAGGGGACCGTAGGTATCGTTGGTGATTTCCTCGACGGTCTCGTCGTCCATGGTCTGCGGCGGAGTGGACTCGTCGACGCCGGGATTATCCATCACGCCGTAGACCGAGATCGATGAGATGAAGACGTATTGCTGGACGTGGGGAGCGAGCAGGTCGGCCGACATCTTGACCACTCGCGGGATGTAGCCGGAAGTGTCGATGACGGCGTCCCAGTCCCTGCCCTCGAGGGCGGTCAGATCGCCGTCGCGGTCACCGCGCAGCTTTTCCAGGTCGGGGAAGAGATGGGGATTCGTGCGGCCCCGGTTGAAGAGCGTCATCTCGTGCCCCCGGGCCAGCGCGGCGCGAACGGTATGCGGGCCGAGGAAGCCGGTGCCGCCGAGTATCAGCAGCTTGAGCTTGCGGCCTCCGTTGGGGGCATGATTGCCGCATCCGGCCAGGGCGCCGCTGCCGATCACGGCTCCGCCGACCAGCGTGTTGCGCAGGAATTCACGTCTCGTCCAAGTCATGTCTGATCTCCGTATTCAGGGGTTCGGGTTCAGCGGGATTCAAATACTACACTCGGTGGCCGCTGCGGTCACGGCGAAACGGAGACCGGATCCGGGCGCTGATCCAAACGCCGGCGCTGGGCGATTCCCAGCCAGACGCCGACCGCCCCCCAGGCCACGGCGATCGGAACCGCGGTGAACGCGATGCCGGCCAACCCGAGTCCGGCCTTGGTCAACAGATCGAAGGCAGAGGCGCCGAGGGCGTCGCCGCCACGGTAGACGAAGGTGTCGATGAAGCTCTTCGCCTTGTACTTCTCCTCCAGCGGCAGGATCGTGAACAGGGTCTCGCGGGCCGGCCGGACCAAGGCATAGTTGGCGGCGCGTCTCGCCACCTGGAAGATGATCAGCACCGTCAGGGCGGGCGCCAGGCCCAGCGCCAGGAATCCGACGGCGGTAAGCACCGGCAGCACCGCCAGCGCCGCCGAGACGCCGAATCGCCGGATGATCCGGCCGGTGAAGGCGATCTGGGTGATCAGGGTGATGAGATTGACCCAGAAATCGATCCTGGCGAAGAGCGCGGCCCGGGCCGCCCGGTCGGCAACCGCTCCGGCCACGATGTTGGCCTGTTCGAAGTAGAGGAAGGTCGAGCTGAGGCTGTAAAGGAAGAGGAAGGCGCTGATGCCGAGCAGATAGGGCGAGCGCAGCGTGAGGCGGATGCCGTTGAGGACGCCGCCGTTCATTCCGGATTCGCCGGCCGCCGCGCCGCCGGCCGCCGCGCCGCCGGCCGACTCGTTGCTGCCGGGCTTGCCGCCGCCCCGTGCACGGTCCTCGCCGCCGTCGCTGTCTGCGGTTTCGGGAGCCAGGTTCGCAAAGGCGAAGTTGAGCGATCGCACGCAGAGTATGGCGGCGATCAGCAGGGCCATCGAGACCAGGATCAGATTCGGCCGTCCGATCACGCCGACCAGTTCGGCGGTGATCCGGGCGCCGACGACCGCCCCGAGCGTGCCGCCGATGGCGATCAGGCCGAAGAGCCGTTTGCTGCGGTCGAAGCCGAAGCCGTCGGCCATGAAAGCCCAGAACAGCGATACCGCGAACATGTTGAAGACGCTGATCCAGACGTAGAAGATCCGGCCGAGCAGGATGTCCGATCCGCCGGACAGGGAGCGCAGCATCACGAAGAAGACCAGGAGGTTGATCGTGAAGAACCAGTAGGTCGCCGGCAGGAAGATGCGCCGGGGATAGCGGTTGACCAGGGCTCCGAACAGGGGCGTGGCCAGGAACATGGCGCCCAGGGTGCAGAGGAAAAGCCAAGGGAGATTGCGGACGCCGCCCGCGAGTCCCATCTCTTCACGCAACGGCCTCAGGATGTAGTAGGCGCTCAGGACGAAGAAAAAATAGAGGCATGACAGCAGGACCGCCCGGGTTTCCCCGTCTCTGATCCCGGCAACTCTCTTCAATGACGACAGGGACATCGAGTACCTTTCTCTTGGCGGGATTGACGGTCACCCACTACGACGAGACGGGGAAGTGGTTTCCCCGGGAATGTGAATTCGCTGTCCGGCCGGTCGATTCCGATGCTAGGATTCACGAGTTGTCGAAAACGGAGCGGCGATCAGGAAAGCCGCCTGATTCCGGATGGAGCTATGACGGTCACTCATCGTACGACTCATCGCAGCGGCATGAACGCGGCCCGGACCGCGTTGATGGGATTCGCCGCGGTCATCCTGGCCGGAACCTGCCTGCTGATGCTGCCCGCCTGCTCCCGCGTCGGCGGCCTGGGCTTCGTCGACGCGCTGTTCACTGCCACTTCCGCCACCTGCGTGACGGGACTGATCGTGGTCGATACCGGCACTTCCTTCTCGCCACTTGGCCAGGGTGTCGTGCTGTTGCTGATCCAGGTCGGCGGCATCGGCATCATGACCCTCTCGGCGTTCACGCTGCTGATGTTCGGCCGCCGCTCCTCGTTGGCGATGTCCGACGCGATCGGCGGATCCTATCTGGGCGGTCGCCGGATACGCATATCGACCCTTTTGCTCGGGACGGTGGCGATCACCCTGACCTGCGAAGCGGCCGGCGCCCTTTTCCTGCTGCTGCGGTGGCGCGGCGATTTCGCCGGGACGGGGGAAGCGGTATGGAACTCGATGTTCCATGCTGTCTCGGCGTTTTGCAATGCCGGGTTCTCCCTCTTCCCGGACAGCCTCTGCGGCTACGCTTCGGATCCGGCGGTCAATGTGGTGATCTGCCTGCTGATCATCTGCGGCGGCCTCGGCTTCTTCGTGTTGACGGAACTGGCCGCCAAGGCCGCGGCCGCCAGGACCGGCCAGAGGCGGCGATTGAGCTTCCATGCCCGGATCGTGCTGAGCATTTCCGCGTTGCTGCTGGTCGTCGGCGCGCTATTCTTCTTTCTGCTCGAACACTCCGGCAGCATGGCCGGGCTTACGTTGCCCGATGCGGTCATGCGTTCGGTTTTCCAATCGGTGACCGCCCGCACGGCCGGATTCAACACCGTGGATATCCACGGACTTTCCAACGCCTCGCTCTTCACACTGATCTTTTTGATGTTCTTCGGGGGAGCGCCGGGTTCGATGGCCGGCGGCGTGAAGGTGACCACCCTCGGGGTGGTCCTGGTAGTGGTCGTTTCGCGTCTGCGCGGGAGCAGGCGTCCGTCGCTCTTCGGCCGCTCGATCGGCAGTTCGAATCTGGAGCGGGCGGTTGCCCTGATCATCATCTCGGCGGCGCTGGTGGGAGTGCTGCTGATGCTGCTGCTGGTGACCGAGTCGGCGGGCGTTGCCGATCCCCAGGGCAGGGGTATGTTCCTGAAGCTGGCTTTCGAATGCGTTTCCGCGTTCGGAACGGTCGGGCTTTCCACGGGCGTGACTCCCGACCTGAGCGTGGCCGGCAGGATCCTGGTGACCTTGCTGATGTTCATCGGCCGCCTCGGCCCGCTGACCCTGGTGGCGGCCATGGAACGGCGCCGCAGCGCGCCCGCATACGAATATCCCGAAGAGGAACTGATGATCGGCTGATGCCGGTCGGCCCCGCGTCAGGAGAGAAAAGATGAAGCAGATCGCCGTGATCGGCTTGAGCAGTTTCGGCTATTACCTGGCCCTCCGACTTTCCGAGCTGAGCTGCGAGGTCCTGGCCATCGACAAGGACGAGGCCCTGATCGACAAGGTGAAGGACTCGGTCACCAAGGCGGTGATAGCCGACGCGACCGACAGGGACGTGATGGATGAACTGGGAGTCGTCGGCTCCGACGCCATCGTGCTCAGCCTGGGCTCCGACCTCGAGGCCTCGATCATCACCGCGATGCATCTCAAGGACCTGGGCGCCAAGCGGATCATCGCCAAGGTGCTCTCGGAGGAGCACCTGCGGGTGATGCGCCTGTTGGAAGTCGACCAGATCATCTTCCCCGAGCGCGATACCGGCTATCAACTCGCCCATACTCTCTGCGAGAAGAACATCCTGGAATATCTAGACCTCGGCTCCGACTACGCAGTGGTCGAGCTGGCGCCGACGCCCGAGATGATCGGCAAGACACTGATCGAATTGGATTTCAGGAAGCGCTACGGCTGCGTGGTCATGGCTCTGCGCGAACGCGGCCATTCGGGAGAGACGATCATTCCCGAAGCGACGACTGCCATCGGCGAGAACCACGTTATGGTGCTGATGGGCAAGGATGTGGATCTGGAAAAACTGGCCGGGAAGAGCTGACGCCCGGCGCCCGGACCGGAAACGGGACGGCGCAGTCCGCGCCGCCCCGATCGATCGGGCTCGCGGGTCAGGGCATTTGCATGTTCAAGCGCACGCCTAGTGTCCAGTCGACGACTTCGGTGAACATGTCGTCGGTCGGGAGGGTTGCGAAGAGAGCCGGTCGCGCCGCACCGACGGCCAGTTCGCAGCCCAGCGAAAGCACGTTGGTGAAGCGGTCGGCGAAGTCGTCGTACTCTTCGCTCGCCGCGAGGATACCCCTGAACTCCATCAGCATATTCACTTTCTGCATGCCGAGGCACAGCGTTGCCCGGTAGTTCAGGAATACTTGCGCGCTGCCTTCGTCCGGGAACATGAGCATGGGGCCGAAGGCAGTGTCGAGATGGCCGTTCTCGCCGACCGGGAAGCGGGAGAAGGACAGCAGCACCGGCGTGGTCATGTTCGGCAGGTACTTCTGCGGTGATGTGTTGTCGGCCATCCAACCGAGCACTGCGGGGGTGAAGTTATCCGATGAAGTGGGTAGATGCAGACCCAGCATCACGCCGGAAAAGCGCTCGTTGCAGGAGACCGGCTCGGACCACGACTGCTGATCCTCCGCCGTCTCGGGCTTTGTTCCGGAATCGTCAGCGGAATTCTGCGCAGACTCGGCGTCGATGCCCGTGGAGCCGATCTCGTTGTATTGACCCGGATCGGTTTTCGGCTTCGGCGCCTGCTTCCGCTCTGCTTTCGTTTTCGACCAGAAGACCTGCAGCCCGAAGAAGGCGTTGCCGATCTTGGTTTCGTTCTCGGAGTAATAACCGTGATCTATCCCGGCATGGACCATGGGCAGGGTGATCAGCAGGTTGGTGGCCCGTCCCATCGGCACGTTGCTTTCGAACTGCCAGGCTCCGGACATGGTAGAGACGTTGTCGCCGTTTGAGAGGAACGGCTTCAGGAACCGGATCCCGGCCACGGTTTCGTTTTCGGGCAGGGGATATCCAAGCAGATTCCCGGCGTCGGCGGAAGCCGAAGCCAGGCAGACCGCGATCAACGAGCAGATTACGATCTTGTTTCTCATGGCTTAACCTGTCCTTGTTTCCGGCGAGGGTTCACGCGACAATCGGACTGGAGCGGAATTCTATCATCCGCAATCTATTTCCGCGATAGCCAAGGAGCTCCTGAAATGAAACCAGCCCTCAAATCATTTTTCCTGTTGCTGACGGCCGCCGCGCTGCTCTGCGGTGTTGCCTCGGGGTACGCCGCGGACCAGCGTATCGAGGTCAAGACCCTGGACGATCTGCCGCGTCTGACCTATCCGATGTCGGGCCCTGTCAGCGAAATGATTGTTTCGGACGAGGCTTTCGGGGAATTCGCCGCGAAACTGAACTCGGATATCGCAGGAATCCTGGAGAAGTACGACATCGGCGATGCGGCCACGCTGCAGCGGTTCCACAGCACGCTTTCGGCGCTGGCCCTGCTCGACGGTCGCGACGCCGACGCTCTGGCCCACATGGCCAAGGTCAAGGAATTGGAGGACAAGGAGGCCACCCGGCTGACCACCGGCCTGGGATTCACGGCCCTGATAGCCGCCCGCCAGGCCGCCGCGCCGGGCGAACCGGCGTATGTCGATGCCTTCGCCGCCGCCCTGCGCGCGGGCGTGGCGGAGCTGCCCTGGGACAAGGTTCAGGAGCGGATCCGCCGGCTCAAAGGCAGCGCCGAAATGATGGGTGAGAACTTCCTGATGGGCATGATCACCGGCAGCATCGATCCCGTGGCTGCGAATACCGGCGAGATCAGCCTCGATGTGGCCGAGAACCTGCCCCGCATGCGGGTCGCCCTGAAGCTGGCCATTCCCCTGAAGGAGACCACGGTCGCGGTCTACCAGGAATTCATCGACGCCCATGCCGTGGTCAAGCAGGACATCTGGCCCGCGCGCGACCTGGTGCTCGAGGCGGATCGCGGTCTGGAACCGGTGACTGTCGCGATCTGGGATTCCGGTGTCGATGCAGCGGTGTTCGGCGACGCGATGTACGTCAATGATGGCGAAGTGCCGGGCAACGGCCTGGATGACGACGGCAACGGCTTCGTGGACGACGTCAACGGCATCGCCTTCGATCTGGACGGCCGCTACGTGACCGAGCTGCTGCATCCCCTGGGCGAGGCCGAGGGGCGTATCGACGAGGCCATGGCCAGTCTCGAAGGCGTGATGGATCTCAACGCCGGCTTCGACACCCCGGCCGCTGCCGCGATCAAGAAGCTGCTCGGCGAGATGCCGCCCGAGAAGGTCGGCGGCATGCTCGAGGACTTCAGCCTCTGCGGACTCTACGCCCACGGCACCCATGTCGCCGGGATCGCGTCGGCCGGCAATCCGTTCATCAAACTGCTCGGATCGCGGATCACCTTCGACTTCCACAACGTGCCCCAGCCGATGGATCTGGAAACGGCCAGGCGCCATGCGGATTCGTATCAGAAGTCGGCGGTCTATTTCCGCGAGCACGACGTGCGGGTCGTCAATATGAGCTGGGGCTGGACCCTCAAGGAGCTCGAGACGGCGCTCGAAGCCAACGACGTGGGCGGATCCCCCGCGGAGAGAGGTGCACTGGCCGGGGAGCTCCTGGGCATCCTCAAGCAGGGCCTGATCGACGCCATGACCTCCTCGCCCGACATCCTGTTCGTGGTGGCCGCGGGCAACGACGACAACGACGTGGCCTTCGATGAGGTGATCCCGTCCAACTTCGTGATGCCCAACGTGATGGTCGTCGGCGCCGTCGACCAGTCGGGCGATCCGACCGGGTTCACCAGTTCGGGCGACAACGTCAGGGTCTATTCGAACGGGTTCCAGGTCGAGAGCTACGTGCCGGGGGGAGATCGGATGAAGATGTCCGGCACGTCGATGTCCGCGCCCAACGTGACCAACCTCGCGGCGAAGCTGGTGGCGCTGGATCCGCAGCTGTCCCCGGAGGATATCGTGCGTCTGATCGAAGAGGGCGCCGATCGCGGCGGCTCGGGGAACCTGCTGCTGATCAACCCCCTGCATTCGGCCGAGGTGCTGGGGCAGCGATAGGATGACTCCTTGTAACATCGGCGGCTGCAGCCTATTTTGCGGCCGTCCGAGGTCGGACCGGCGCCGTGGACATCCAGTCCGCGGCGCCTTTTCGCAAGTACGGGAGTCATCCGATGCAACTTTCCGGGCTGAAATACGGCGCGGGCCTGCTCGATCTGATCGATTTTCCTCATCCTGAATTCCTGACCGGAGCCGCGACCGGAGGCGAGATCCAGCGACTGCTCGAGAAGTACGGTCGTCTGGTCGCCAAGCCGGTTTTCCATTCCGGAGTGGGCAAGAAGGGCAAGGCCGGCCTGGTGCGCGTGGTGGATAATCTGCCCGACGCCCTGCGGGCCAAGCGCGAGCTCTTCTTCGCCGAACACGTTTCCGGCGGCCGCACCGAAAGGGCCAACGGCGTGACGTTCGAGGAGTTCGTGGAATCCGATATCGAGGTCTATTTCGCCATCACCGAGTCGACCGAGATGCGCAAGCCCGTCTTCACGATTTCGCCGCGGGGCGGCATCGACATCGAGAGCCTCGGCCCGGACGAGCGGCGTACCGAGTGGATCGACCCGTTCATCGGCTTGAAATCCTTCGACGTCACCAACGCCCTCAACGACACAGGCTGTCCGGCGCGGTACATCAGCCCGCTGGTGAGGCATCTGCCCCGGTTGTGGAGCCTCTACAACGGCTACGGACTGAGCACCATCGAGATCAACCCGCTGCGTCTGAAGCGGAAGGGGTCGGGCTACGAGCCGGTGGCCTGCGACATCAAGGCGTCCTTCGACCAGGACAATCCCGCCTGGCGGCGCACGGGACTGCCGCCGGCGATCTTCCAGTCGGACGTCACCCCCTTCGAGGCCGAGATCAACCGTCTGCGCACCTACCAGGGGCAGAGCGACGTCCTCGAACTGAACCCGGCCGGGGACATCATGCCGTTCATGTTCGGCGGCGGAGCGAATTCGGCGGCCACCGAGATCCTGGGCGAGCGGGCGATTTTCGCCAGCGATTTCGGCGGCAATCCGCCCTACGAGAAGATGTACGAGATCGCCCGCATCGCTTTCAAACACCATCTCGAGGCCGCGCAGGTGTTGCTGCTGATCGGCGGCAAGGCCAACAACACCGACATCTACGTCACCTTCCGCGGGATTTTCGACGCCCTGCGCGACCATTACGCGGCCAACGGCTGGAAGCCGCTCTACGTGGTCGTGGGCCGCGGCGGTCCGCAACTGATCCGGGGGATGGTCTACGCGCGCGACATCATGGATTCGCTGCGCCTGCCCTACCGGATGTTCGGTCACGACACCTCGATGATCCTGGTTCTGGAATACGCCCGCAGCATAGCCGACTGGTGGCGCCGTGAAGGACGCGACGCCTGCATCGCCGGCCGGAAGGAGACGGCATGAGGCAGCTGAAGACGCCGCCGTTCGACTACTTCGTCGGCGTGGAATCCCTGTCCGAACTGGTGACCCGCGACTCGCGGGTCTGCGTGATCAACATCCTCGGCGGTGAGAGCCGCAAGGTGACCCCGGTCT
>CAZYDJ010000012.1:0-30264 GCA_964646035.1 uncultured Fibrobacteraceae bacterium
GATTTCTCCTTGTGGCAGGTCATGCACTTGCCGGCGATTTCATCCGCGCCGGCGGCTCCGGCCGCTGTGGCCAGGGCCAAGACGATCAGGATCAGGTATCGGAGCATCATTCTCCCCCTTCGATTGATGCTGGATCTTGCCGGACGAACGTCCTTTTCGGGACAAAGGGACAAAAAATCCGATTGTATGACAAAATCCCCCGCTGACATCCTCCCTCGCGGATTCCTTCTTCAATCAATACCAGCAATAGAGAGGGAAATTCAACGTGAAACGGCCCCGCCGGATCGACGGGGCCGTTGAAAAGCAGGTCGGATCAGCGCGCCAGACGGCAGCCCAGGGCGATGGACAGGAATTTGGATTCCTCGCTGTCGGCGCGGCTGGTCAGGATGCAGGGCGAACTCGTGCCCACGACCGCGGCGGCGAGACGACCTCCGGCGAGTTGGGTGCCGCTCTTGTAGAAGACGTTGCCGGATTCGATGTTGGGGAAGATCAGGATGTCGGCGTTGCCGGCGATCGGAGACTCGACGCCCTTGATCGCACAGGCCTCGGGGGAAAGGGCCACGTCCAGCGCCAGCGGACCGTCGACGATCGCGCCCTTGATCTGCCCGCGGTCGGCCATCTTGCTGATGATGGCGGCGTCGACGGTGGCCTGCATGCGTTCGCTGACCTTCTCGGTGGCGGCGACGATCGCGGCGCGCGGCTCGGCGATGCCGAAGCTGTGGGCGGCTTCGATGCAGTATTGCAGGATCTGGATCTTCGTCGGCAGGTCGGGAGCCGGGATGATCGCCACATCGCCCGCGATCAGCAGCTTGCCGTGCGACTGCTGATAGGCGGGGAACTCGAAGACCGTGATGTGGGTCAGGACGCGGCCTTTCGGCAGCAGTCCCTCTTCCTTGTTCAGGATCAGCCGCATGTACTTGTCGGTGCCGATCAGGCCCTTCATCAGGACATCGGCTTCACCTTCGCGCACCATGTCGCGGGCGATCGTGCCGGCGATGATGTCGTCGGGCTGGTCGACTATCGTGAAGAGGTTCTTGTCCAGATTGTACTCGGCGCACAGGGCTTCGATCCGTTTGGCGTCCCCGACCAGGGTCAGCCGCGCGATGCCCTCGGCAGCAGCCTTGCCGGCGGCCTGGATGGTGTTCGGATCATGGCCCGCGGCCACGGCGACGTGGCGGGGGTCCTCGTTCTGCAGCGAGGCGACCAGCTGATCCAAAGAAGTAATCGCGGTCATTTCTTCAAGCCTCCGGTTCGTAATTTCTCGGCTTTTCCTTGCCGTTCAATACGCGCAGCGCTCCTTGGGCCAGAGCCTGCATCTCGTTTTCTCCGGGATAGACGGTGACGCCGCATCCGATTGCGACGACTGCGTTCTTGATGCCGGCGACCAGCATATCGCTGCGGGCCATGCCGCCGGTGAGCAGCACCCGGTCGACCTGCTCGCCGCCGAACGCCGGCAGCAGGGCCGTGATGTGCTTGGCAATCTGGTAGACCAGGGCGTCGAAGACCAGTGTCGCTTCGGCATCCCCGGCTTCGACCCGGCGATCGACTTCGCGCATATCTGCGGTGCCGAGCAGATCGATCATTCCGCCGCGTCCCTTGTTCAGCAGCTTCAACTCCTCGTACGTGTAGCTGCCGGAGAAACAGAGGTCGATCAGCTGCCCGGTGGGGATGGTCCCGGACCGTTGCGGCGTGAAGGGGCCCTCGCCGGTGAGGCCGTTGTTGACGTCGATGTAGCGTCCCTTGTGGTGGGCGCCGATGGTGATGCCTCCGCCCATGTGGCAGACGATCAGGTTCAGGTACTTGTAGAAGGTCTCGTGTTCCTTCGCGAAGCGCTGGGCCGTGGCGATCTGGTTCAGGGCGTGACTGACGACCTTGCGCCGCACGCATTTGAATCCAGTGATCTTGGCCTTTTCCTCGACCTCGTCCACCACGACCGGATCGACGATGAAGGCCGGCTTGTCATCGGCCGCGGCCAGATCGGCGGCGATCAGGGCTCCGAGATTCGATGCGTGCTCGCCGCCGACGGCCGCCAGCAGGTCTTCGCGCATCCTCTGGTTGATGGCGTAGGTGCCGTGATCGATGGGACTGAGCAGGCCGCCGCGGGCGGATATCGCATCGAGGTCGGAAACGGACAGGCCGTGCTCGGACAGGGCCGCCAGGATCGCTTCCTTGCGGAACGGGTACTGGTCGGTGATCGGAGAGGAGGCGAAGGGTTCCATATCCGCGGCTGAATGCTGCAACTCCTTGGTGAAGATCTCCACCTCGCCCTCGTAGACGGCGATCTTCGTGGACGTGGAGCCCGGATTGATTGCCAGGATGCGTTGACGCGGGAAGAACGAATCGCGGGGCGTTTTCGACCAGTGGCCGAATTTGTGCATCCGCAGGATGCTCGCCTTGATGGCCAGGACCGCATCCTCGGCGGTGGAGTCCATCGGCAGATCGATGCCCTTGAAGCGGACCCCGAACATCGCGGGGAACTTCTTGGCGCCGGGGAAACGCGTCGCATAGAGATGGTAGAGCAGGTTTCCCAGATCGAGATTCGGGGCGATGATCACGTTCGTGCGTCCGGCCAGCGATTCCTCGTCGCCGCTCTGGTAGTACATCGCCGATCTTTGGGAGAGCGCGTAGCTGATCTTGACTTCGCTCTCGATGTGGATCGAGGCGTAGCGTTCGCCGCGCTTGATGCGCTCGGCGAGGATGTCGGGGATCAGCTTGGCGGCCTTGCGGACCAGCTCCGGGGACGGACCTTCGTCGGAGCCCCGGTGTGAATAGGAGACGATGGCGCCGTGGATCTCGGGCAGCACGTCTTCGGGTATGATGTCGCGGGCTATGGCGCAGGTGCCGACCGCGATATGGGCCAGGATCTCGGGGGTGATCAGGGCGTTGACGCCCACATCCCCGAAAACGACGATGTTCTCGGGGAAGATCCCTTCGGGGTGGTCCGGCGGCAGCACGAAGACGCCGGCCTCGCACATCACCTCGTTCATCTGCAGCAGGCGCAGCATCGGCCGGAAGTATTCCTTCGGCTCGTGGATCATCCCGCCGACGACCATGTCGGCGTGCCCGCAGCGAACGGCCATGATGCCGAAACGGGCCGGTTCGTGCAGCAGTTCGCGGGCCTCTTCGATTGACCGGGCGATGCGCCGGTCCGGCGGCAGCGAGATGCATTCGGCGGCGAATTCGTCGATCAGATCGCTGTGCTCATCGATGTCGACGAAGGTGGAGTTGGCGAAGGTGAATTCCAGGCGCGTGGGATCGATGTCGGGCAGCTTGGTGGAGTAGACGCGGCGGACTTCAGCCTCGCTCGCCAGAAAGACCAACTTGGCGAATCGGCCCAGATAACAGGCGGCTTCGGCGATACGGGGATCGAGAGCCTCGGTCAGAACGACCGTGGGACGGTTCTTCATGATGGCGGCGATCTGGCTGTCCAGGGCGCCGTCTATGTCGAACATTGGACGCTCGTCCATCTTCACCTCCGAATAGACGCACTGAAAAAGGCGGTCACTAGAGGAATCTAAACTGGTCATCAGGATTCCTGTTATCAAATAATCAAAATTATCCGGATTGCAGAGCCCCGGTGACCGACAACGCCGTTGAAGGGATGGGCGTTGCCCGGTCCGTGGTGTGAATGCTAGGTTGGCGGGAAAGGAATCCGCCTTATTCCGCCCGCAGGGTTTCCGGGGAGGGCCAGATGTCTCACGCCGGTAGTAAATCATCCGAGGACAATGTGCTGCGCGAAGCGGCCGAACGTCTCGAAATGGTGTTGGGGAAGCCTGCCGGGGCCTGGTTGGTGGTGGATGTCGCCGGCCAGGGAATGATCCTGGTGGAGGACGGGAAGGTCGTCCGGCGCTACGGGGTTTCCACCGCGGCCGGCGGTATCAGCGGGCTGGAGGGGTCTTTCGGCACTCCGCCGGGAGTGCATCGGATCGAACGCAAGATCGGCGCGGGCATGGAGCCGGGAATCCGCTTCGAAAGTCGTGAGCCGGTGGGCAAGATCCGGCGGTCCGGCTCCCCGGGGACCGAATCCCACGACCTTATCCTGAGCCGCATCCTTACCCTGGCCGGCTGCGAGGAGGGGACCAACAAGGGTCCGGGATGCGATTCGCGGGAGCGTTTCATCTATATCCACGGCACCAACCACGAGGCTGACATCGGTAGGCCGGTCTCGCACGGGTGCGTCCGCATGAGCAACTCCGACGTCGTCGATCTCTTCGATCGCGTCGAGGAAGGGGCACCGGTTGTCATCGTCTGAGCGGGATGTGAAGGTCGGTACGAGCGGGGATGTCCGGGGCGGGCGCTATCACTTCGTCGGCCTCGGCGGCAGCGGCATGAGCGCCCTGGCCCAGTTCGTGGCCCAGGGCGGGGGGGCGGCCACGGGCAGCGATCGCGACTTCGATCGCGGGCGCAGAGCGGATATCCGCGGCCGGCTGGAAGAGATGGGCATCACGGTCTACCCCCAGGACGGCAGCGGGGTGAGCGATGGCTGCGACGCGGTGGTGGTTTCGACCGCAATCGAGACCGACATTCCCGACGTGGCCGCGGCCAACCGGATCGGAGTGCCGGTAGTGCATCGCAGCGAACTGCTGGCAGCCTTGGTGGCGGGGCGGCGTTCGATCGCGGTGACCGGCACCAGCGGCAAGTCCACCGTCACGGCGATGATCTTCACCGCGCTGGAAAAGGCGGGACTGGACCCCTCGGTCATCACGGGCGGCCCGCTGACCGGGCTGTCGGAGCGAGGTCTGTTGGGCAACGCCTGGGCGGGAGCGGGAGAGCATCTGGTCTTCGAGGCGGACGAGAGCGACGGCAGCCTGGTGCGCTACCAACCGTGGTGCTCGGTGGTGCTGAACCTGCAGCGGGATCACAAGGAACCGGCGGAGGTCGCGCAGATGTTCCGGACGCTGCGCTCCCGGACGCGGGGGCCTTTCCTGGCCGGTGAGGATCCGGCGCTTGACGAGGTCGCGGCCGGCGCCGAACGTTTCGCCCTGGCGAAAGCCGACGGAGGGCGCGCCGGCCTGGACGCGGCAATCCTCGCCGAGGCGGTGGTCCTGGAACGGGACGGCTCGCGGTTCAGGATCGACGGCGTCGATTTCAGGCTGCCGGCCCCAGGAATCCACAACGTCCGCAACGCTCTCGCGGCGACGGCCGCCTGCCGCAGGCTCGGCCTGGAAACCGGGACCATAGCATCCGCCCTGGCGCAATACGCCGGGGTGGATCGCAGATTCCAGACCGTCGGCGTGGCCCGGGGCGTGACGGTGATCGACGATTTCGCCCACAACCCCGACAAGATCGCCGCGTCGCTGGCAGCGGCGCGATCCCGCGGCGGCAGGGTGCTGGCCGTCTTCCAGCCGCACGGATTCGGACCGACTCGTTTCCTGAAAGACGGCTTGATCGAATCCCTCGCTTCGGGGCTGGGGCCCGACGGCATCGTCTGGCTGCCCGAGATCTACTTCGCCGGCGGCACCGTGAAGCGTGACATCTCGTCACGGGACATCGTCGCCGGGATCAACTCCCGCGGCGTCCGGGCCGGGTTCGTGGAGCGGAGAGAGGAACTCGAGGCCCTGGTGCCGGCCGAGTGCCGCGAGGGGGATACGGTGCTGGTGATGGGAGCCCGCGACCCGTCGTTGACGGGGTTCTGCCGACGTCTGCTGGATGTGATCGCGGCCGCGGGCTAGGGGATGTCGGCCCGCAACTCGCGCAGTTCGAGGCAGGTGCCCGCGAGCAGGCAGGCGTCGTGGATGGTGTCGTAATAGGGCCGGATGTTCGGGGTCGTGGCCAGGGGAGCCGTCACGTAGGTGAGGGTGGCCAGGTTCAGGCCGCGGATCTGCCTTTCGACGCGTTCGGTGAGATCGGCCACCTCGTCCTGCTTGAGCAGATGGTCGTACCAGGGAATCTGGTCGCCCGCACGAAGCAGGCCGAACTCGCCCGAGAGAATGAGAAAAAGGCATCCCTTGCGCCAGGCCTCCTGATGCAGCGCGCGGATTCTCGGGCCGAGGTAGCGCAGGCACGCCGGCATCAGATCCGGATCACGCCTTTTTCGCGCTGAGCAGTAGGTGCACAGGGCCTTGCGCATTCGATCACCTTGATTCCTGACAGTGGCTGCCGTCATCGCCGGCCGCGCGGGAATTTTTATAGCGATGATGATAACAGAGCAGGGGCAGGAGAGGCCAGCATGGCCTTTCCGGAATGAGAAGCAGGATATGAACCGGATTATTCGGATCTCGAGGATGTCGATGTTATTGCTGCTGGGGGCTCTGGCAGTGGGCGCGGGCGCCTGCGGCGGCTCCGGCCGGATAGTCGACCAGAACGCGGCCACGGTATTCAGCGCCGGCAGCACCGTGGATGTGATGACGGAGTTGGCGCAGAGCTTCGAAGAGGCAACGGGATCCCGGATCAGATGCAGCTTCGCATCATCCTCGATATTGGCTCGCCAGATCGAATCCGGCGCCCAGGTCGACATTTTCGTGTCGGCCAACCCCCGCTGGATGGATTTTCTGCAGGATCAGGATCTGATCGAGGCCGGTTCACGTTGTGATCTGCTGGCCAACCGGATGGCGTTGGTCGCTCCCGCGGGCAAGACTGTCGGCGTGGATTTCGATTCCGGTTTCGATCTGGCCGCGACAGTGCCGGGCCGGCTCGCGGTCGGCGACCCCGATCATGTCCCGGCCGGCATCTACGCCAAGGCAGCTCTTTCCCACTACGGCTGGTTCGAGCCGCTGCATGATCGATTGGCCACGGCCATGAACGTGCGGGCGGCCCTGAGGCTGGTCGAGATCGGCGCCGCGGATCTGGGGGTCGTCTATGAGACAGACGCCGCGGCTTCCCTGCGGGTCGAACTGGTCGGGCTCTTTCCCGAGGAGAGCCACGATCCCATCCGCTACCCCATCGCCTTCTGCCGGGAACCCACGCGGGCGGGCCGCGCCTTCTACGATTATCTCACTTCGGCGGAGGCGGCGGCCGTTTTCGCCCGTTACGGATTCACGCCTCTGAAGGCAGCCGAAGGAGAGTCGTGATCGCGGCGATCGGATCCTGGTTGACTCCGGCCGAATGGGACGCCTTGGCGTTGTCGGTGAAGGTGGCGTGCTGGTGCGCGGTCTTCGTCGCCGCTCCCGGCATCTTCTGCGGTTGGCTGCTGGCCCGGCGAGATTTCCCCGGCAAGACCCTGTTCGACGGCGTGATCCACGTCCCGCTGGTGCTGCCGCCGGTGGTGACCGGTTATCTGTTGCTGCTGCTGCTGGGGCCGCATGGCCCGCTCGGTTCCTGGCTCGAGGCCGGCTTCGGCCTGCGGGTGGCGTTCACCTGGCTGGGCGCGGTCGTGGCTTCGGCGGTGGTGTCGTTCCCCCTGATGGTCAGGGCCGTGAGGCTGGCAATGGAACTCGTCGATCCCCGGCTGGAAGAAGCGGCCACCACTCTCGGCGCCGGTTCCTGGCGCCGGTTCCGCACGATCACTCTGCCGCTGGCCCTGCCCGGTGTCCTGACCGGATTGATACTCACCTTCGCCCGCAGTCTGGGCGAGTTCGGCGCCACGATCACCTTGGCCGGCAGCATGGCCGGCGAGACACGCACCCTGCCGCTGGCGGTATTCAACCTGATCGAGATTCCCGGCGCCGAGGGATCCGCCATGCGCCTGGTCCTGATCTCGGTCGCGGTTTCCCTGATTTCCCTGACTGCCTCGGAAATGCTGGCCAAACGGTTGCGCCGGCGGCTCGGAGGTGGAAAATGATGCTGGAACTCGCGGTGAAACGCTCGCGGGGACGCTTCGTCCTGGATGTCGAGTTGAGCCTGCCCCGGTCCACGGTCGGAGTGTTCGGCCCCTCGGGAGCGGGAAAGTCGACCCTGCTGCATCTGATCGCCGGCCTGCTCCGTCCCGACTCGGGGAGGATCACGTTGGACGGCGAGGTCCTCTGCGATACCGAAGCGGGAATCTGGACGCCGCCGCACCGGCGGGGGATCGGGGTCGTCTTCCAGGACAGCCGCCTGTTCCCCCATTACACGGTCGAGGGCAATCTCCGCTACGGGATGAAACTGCTGCCGCGAAACAAGCGGCGGGTGGATTTCGAAGCGGTCGTGGACGTACTCGAACTGGGATCTCTGCTGGGCCAGCCCGGCGGCCGGATTTCCGGCGGCGAAAGGCAGCGGGTGGCTTTGGGCCGGGCGCTGCTCGCTTCGCCGCGACTGCTGCTGCTGGACGAGCCCCTGGCCTCCCTGGATCGGGGATTGCGCAGCCAGATCCTGGTATTCCTGCGCCGGGTGCGGGACGCGTTCGAAATCCCGATGCTGCACGTCAGCCACGATCTGACCGAGATCCTGCAGCTGACCGACGATCTGGTATTGCTGGAGGACGGGAACCGCGTCGCCGGCGGTAAGCTGCTGGAAGTGGTGCGCGATCGACGCGCTCTGGAGCTGATGAGCGATCCGGGGCCGGTCAACACGCTGCGAGCCGTGGTGAAGTCCGCGGACGCCGCCGACGGGATCACCGAACTGGCGGTCGCCGGCGTGGATCTGGTGTTCAAGGGGGCTTGGATCGATGCCCCGGTCGGGGCCGGGATGTTGCTGCTGCTGCGTCCCCTGGACCTGGGTTTGACGACCGAGAAGGCGAGCGGCGTTTCGTTCCAGAACCAGTTGCCGGGCAAGGTCGTGGAGGTGATCGCCTCGGGTTCGCATTATCTGGTATTGATCGATGTGGGGACCGTGGTGATGGCCGAAGTGACGCGCAGCGCGGCCAGGGATCTGGCGCTGGAGCCCGGTCGGGAATTATGGTGCCTGTTCAAGGCGCAGGCGTTGAGGGTGCTGCCGGCCTGATCCGGCGCCGCCGCAATTCAAACGGAGGAAAAGATGGATACAGCGACATATCAAGCCCGCAGGGCGGCACTGCGCGATTCGGTTTCCGGCGGGTACGTGCTGTTGCTCGGCAACCTGCCCGCGCCCCGCAATTACGAGGACAACATCTATCCTTTCCGCCAGGACTCGCATTTTCTCTATTTCGTCGGCGTCAGGCAACCCGGGATGGCGCTGCTGCTCGGGCCCGGAGGTGACGAAACCCTGTTCGGTCCGGCCGCGGACCCGGACGACGTCGTTTGGAGCGGGCCCCAGCCGGGAATGATCGACCACGCCGGTTCGGCCGGAGTCGAGAACGTCGGCACGATGCAGGACCTGGCCGGAATCCTGGCCGCGGCGCGCAAGAGCGGGGCCCCGGTGCATTATCTGCCGCCGTATCGCGACAGCCGCCGGATCCAGTTGGCGGGATTGCTGGACGTCGATGTCGCGGTCGTGGACGCGGGCGCGTCGACCGATCTGGCCGCCGCCGTGGTGCCCATGCGCAACTTCAAGAGCGACGAGGAGATCAGGCAGATCGAGAACGCCCTGTCCGTCTCGGCCCTGATGTACCAGTCGGCTCTGGGCATGACAGCGCCCGGTCGCGGCGAGGCCGAGGTGGCGGCGATGATGCAGGGGGTGGCCCTGCTCTCGAACCGCCCGCAGTCCTTCCCGCCGATCGTATCGGTGCGCGGCGAGGTGCTGCATAACGAGAGTTACGATAACACTTTGGCCAAAGGCGACCTGCTGCTGATCGACAGCGGCACCGAATCGCCCTTGGGATACGCCTCGGACATCACCCGGACCTATCCGGTGGCGGGGGTCTTCTCGCCGCGGCAGCACGAGATCTACGACGTGGTTCTCGCCGCCCAGCAGACGGCCATCCAGAGCGCTTCGCCGCGGCTGACCAACCGCGAACTGCATCTGATGGCGGCGCGCACGATCGCCTCGGGGCTGCACGATGTCGGCCTGATGAAGGGCGACGTCGAGGAGGCTGTCGCGGCCGGCGCCCACGCCCTGTTCTTCCCGCACGGCCTTGGCCATATGCTGGGGCTGGACGTGCACGACATGGAGGACCTTGGCGACTTGGTCGGCTACGCTCCCGGCGAGAGCCGCAGCGAGCAGTTCGGAATGAATTACCTGCGCCTGGCCCGCAAGCTGGAGCCCGGCTTCGTGATCACGGTCGAGCCCGGAATCTACTTCATCCCCGCGCTGATCGACCGCTGGCGCGCCGAGGGACGGCACGAAGCCTTCATCGACTACGGGAAGGTGCAGGAGTATCGCGATTTCGGGGGCATCCGGATCGAGGACGACGTGCTGATCACCGGCGACGGCTGCCGGGTGCTCGGCCCCGCCATCCCCAAGACCGCCGAGGATATCGAGCTGGTGATGAGCGACTGATCGGTCGGTTCCGATCCTGTGCGGAGTGGCGTATCCCGGCCGCGGCTATATCCTGCCTGTGGGCGGGATGCGGCGGGAGACGCCGTCTCCGAAAGGATGCACATGCTGGATGAACTGATACTCTGGATCGTGGTCGTCGGAGTGCTGCTGCTGGCCGGCCGGCCGATTGTGCGGCGTTTGCGCAAAGGCTCAGCTCCCTGCGGCGCCGAGACGGTCGAAGGGCGCTCTCCCTGCGAAAGCTGCGGCCTGGCGCTCAATGTCGATCCCGATCGCCTGAAATGCCGAACCGGCGTACATCGGCCGATCAAGGACGTAAACGACGAAGGCGGAACCGGGCCCAAGGCGGATATTGACTAGCGTATCCGGCCGGGATAAGGTGCGTCTCGATATTCCGAAGGATTCCGGCATCAACCACAGCGCCCGACAATGCTCTTCAATTCACTGATATTCCTGGTCTTCCTCGCCGTGGTGCTGGTCGTGTACCCGCGACTGCGGCACAGGGCGCAGAATCGCTTCCTGCTGGTGGCGAGCTACGTCTTCTATGGTTATTGGGACTGGCGCTTCCTGTCGCTGCTGCTGATTTCGTCGGTCACCGACTATCTTGTCGGCGCCGCCATGCACGACGCCGAATCCGCCCGGCGGCGGCGCGGATTGCTGGTGCTGAGCCTGCTGGTGAACCTGGGCATCCTGGGATTCTTCAAGTACTTCAACTTCTTCACCCACTCGCTGATCGCGGTTATCGAGCGTAGCGGGATGAATCCCAACGTACCCCTGCTGAGCGTGGTGCTGCCGGTGGGCATCAGCTTCTACACCTTCCAGACGCTGAGCTACACCATCGACATCTATCGCCGGAAGCTGGAACCGACCCGCGATTTCCTCGATTTCGCGCTCTTCGTCTCCTTTTTCCCCCAGCTGGTGGCCGGACCGATCGAGCGCGCCCGCAACCTGCTGCCCCAGGTGGCCCGTCAGCGCGAAGTGACGCCATGGCACGTGAGCACGGGCCTGAATCTGGTGTTGGTGGGATTCTTCAAGAAGATCGCCATCGCCGACACCCTGGCGCCGATCGTCAACTCGGCCTTCGGGGATCCCGCCGGACATACGGCGGGCCAGCTCCTCTGCGGCGTCTATGCTTTCTGCTTCCAGATCTACGGTGATTTTTCCGGATATTCGGATATCGCCCGCGGAGTTTCCCGGCTGCTGGGATTCGAGTTGATGGAGAACTTCAACGCGCCTTATCTGAGCCGCGGCCCGGCCGAATTCTGGCGGCGCTGGCATATCTCGCTATCGACCTGGCTGCGCGACTATCTGTACATCCCGCTCGGAGGCAACCGGGGCGGGTCGGCGAAGACCTATCGCAACCTGATGCTGACGATGCTGTTGGGAGGGCTGTGGCACGGGGCCAGTTGGACCTTCGTGGTCTGGGGCCTGTTGCACGGGCTGTATCTGGTGGCCTATCGGCTCGCCGGCGGCGGCAAACCCGATCTGGACTGGCCGACCGGGCCGGGCCGCAGGTTGGTCGAGTTGCTGAAGCTGGTGCTGTTCTTCCATCTGACGGCTCTGACCTGGATCACATTCCGGGCGCCGGACTTCCCGACCGCCTGGGCCGTCCTGACCGGTATCCTGTCGTTGCGGGGAATCCTGGAATGGGGCCCGGCGCATGTGATGGTGGCGGCGGCGGTGATGTTCATGCTGGACATCGCCCAGGCCAGGGCCGGATCGCAGACCTGGTTGGCGCAGAGCCCGCCGGTACGTCGCTACTTCCTGGTCAACCTGATGCTCGCGGCCGTTCTGGCTGCGGCCGTCTTCCGGGTCTATTCGAATCCCGCTTTTATCTACTTCCAGTTCTAGGACCCTTGCAGAGGATCGGATCCCGGTCCTACGCCTTTTCGAAGGGGGCCGGGCATCCCTGGTCGTCGACGTTGACGTAGACGACGTCGGCGCGGGTCACCGGGATATGCTTCTTCTCGCCGCGGCGGTGGGCCTCGACCTCGACGCGGACCTTCACCGACGTTCGCCCGCGATCGACCACCGACGCGTAGCAACTGACCAGATCGCCCACATGGACCGGCTGGTGGAATTCCACCTGGTCCATGGCCACGGTCACGACCTTGTCGCAGCCGGCGGCATAGGCCTCGATCGCTCCGGCCTGGTCGATGTGGCTGAGGATCACTCCGCCGAAGATGGTGCCGTGGGCGTTCGTGTCCCGGGGCATCATGATCACCCTGATTGCAGGCTCGCGTCCGGGTTCACTCATCTTCTTCATCTCCATGGTTACGGATCGATTCCGGGTTGTCCGGCCGGCTTTCCCCGCCGGCGGCTGCGATGGCGGCGGCTATGCGCCGCCGGATGTTCCGGGTATGCGTGCCTTCCCAATAGACCTGGCCGCATTCCCGGCAGATCCGGAAAATGCTGCGCCATTCCCGCGACTGCGGCGGCACTTTGTCGGCGACCTCGTCCGCGGTGGCGCCCCGAAGCAGCCCGTTGCACAGGCTGCAACGGCCGAAGATATCGGGCGGGCCGCCGAGACGGAAACGCCGGACCACCTCGACCAGTTGCGCATCCACCTGCCGGGAGCGGATCAGCAGACCGCAGACCAGATCACGCCGTTTGAGCAGCTCGCGACTGCAGCTCAGGACGGCCCGGTCGTCGTTTTCCGCAGTCGCCAGGATCTGCTCGGGCATGTAGTCGGATCGCCACAGGACGTCGTGGCCGAATTGGCGCAGGGCGCGGGCCAACTTGCCGAGATGACGGTCGCAGATGAAAGCGTCGCGTTCGAGGGGGCGGGGCTGCAGCCGGTGCCGGTCCCAGCTGCGCCGCAATTCCGGATCCAATTTCCGGGGCGGCGGCACCGGATGGACCTCGATGTGGTCGCCGTTCTCGACCAGCTTCCGCCAACCGACGGGCCGGTTGTTCAGGAGGATCAGATCGATTTCGGTATGCGGAACACCGATCGATTCGACTGCATCCTTCACCGAAGTGGTTTCGGAAAGGATGATGATGCGGTCCCGCGGACGTGGCTGCGCAGTGAGATCCGCCAGATCACTTTTCAAGCTGATCGAGATCGAAAGCACCGTTTCCTCCCGATCCGCCGGCGACCATCTCCGCTATCGCCGTGGCCAGTTCGCTTCCCGCCGCCAGACTGCCGCGCTCGTTCCAGTGGAAGTTCTCCGGGATGTACAGCCGCGCATCCGGCCTTTGCCGATCCCTCAGCATGGGCATGGGGTCGAGCACCGGCACGTCGCGGCCGGCGGCGAAGGCGGCCAGACGCTTCTGGGGCCGATCGAAATCATAGTCCTCTGCTTTCGCGCCCAGCCTGTCCAGCGCCCGCAGGCGCAATCCGCGATCGACCTGGATCTCTTCGGGAACAACCAGCAGCATCCACGGCAGATCCGCCCGGCGGCAGGCTTCGTCGAATTCGGTCAGTTCGGCTTCCAGCAGCCGCCAGAGTTCGGCCATATCCGGATCATCGGCCAGGGCGTAGAGGGGCAACTGCTTGGAGATGAATCGCAGATAACCCCGGCTGATGCCGTCGCCGCCGCCGTTGCCGCCCTGCTCGATCGCGACATCGACCTTGGCGGACTGATCCTCGGCGTTCCTGTTCTCGGCCGCGGAAGCATCCCCGCTCGCCGAGCCGCGCAGCGCGGAGAATGCGCCGCGGATCGAATCCATTATCCGATGCAGATAGATCTGCTCGGCCAGGACGAAGAGCCGGGAACTGCGCAGGGCGTCGTGCAGCGGATCCTCGGATCCGGTGAATTGCAGGTTGCCCTGGATGATTTCGGCGGTGATCGGGATGCCGGTCACGTCGGTGCCCACCGACAGGGCCAGCACGACGAGGTCCGGATGCAGCGGCAGCCCTTCCGAAACCAGGGCTCCGGTGCAATTGGAGATGCCCCACCCCGGAACGCCCATCATCACCATCTCGGGGCTGCCCGCGGCCGGCGGCAGGATATCCGCCAGCTTCCGCTCGGTCACCCGCAGGAAATTATCATGCATCGCCACGTCGCCGTAGACGTGGGAGTCGCCGATCCCCAGAATCCGCAGCGTCCGTGGCGGTTTGACCGGGTCGTGATCCCGGTCGCGGAATCCCGTGGGATTCACATAGTTGTCGTGGTCCTGGGGATACTGTCCCGGCGTGGAGGGCCGCAAAACGTATCCAGCGTCTGGATGAGCCATATAAGGAGAGTTTTCCGGCGGGGGGACCGCAGCCTGGAAATAGCGGACCGCTCCTTCAGACAGCAGCAGCAGGAGCAGCAGACTTGGCAGGAAGAGCAGTCGGAAACGGCGTTTGCTGGGCACTTTCGGTATTTCCTCTCGATTGGTCGGGCGAGTACCGCCTGTGGCCGGTCACTCATTATAGCGACACGGGAAGGAGCCGGAAAGGCTCTTTCATCCGTTGCCTGCCTTCCATATTGTTTGACTCCCCGTGCGGTGGGGGATTAGGTTTGTCGGTCAACGCCGATAGCTCGAACCGGCGGAGTGGCGCGGATTACCTTCCGCGGCGCCGCCTTCGCACACCCACGGGGGTAAGTCTTGCCAAGACCGAGACATCCACTCGCCCTGAGATCGCTGCGCCTCGTTCTCTGCGCGATCATTCCCCTGCTTCTTTCGGCCCTTGCAGATCCTGCAGCAGCTTTGCCGAGGAAGGATATGGTGGCCGACGCCGGAATCATCGGTGTTGCCATCACCAATCTGGGTTATATCGGCAACGGCCTGGCCAATCCCAATCAGCCCTCCACCGAATATCCGCTCAACTCGAACGTCGAGCATCTGTTCCTGGCGGGAATCTGGGTCGGCGCCAAGGCCGCCGACGGCACCATCCACGTGTCCACCGGCGCCCAGGACGCTTCGAACCTCGTCGCCGGCGACGAAGTGCGCGAGTTCGTGGATACCGACGAGGCCGTGATGAACATGTCTAACAGCCAGAACAGCGATTATTACAGTCCGCTGGCCCTGGCCACCCAGCATATCGAGTGCAGCTTCGACGACTACGCCACCATCGAATCGGGCAACCACGTTCCTCTCGGATTGAAGGTCGTGCTGCGCGCCCTGGCCTGGGGCAGCCCCTACGCCGACGATTTCGTGATCCTGGATTACGCGGTCATCAACATCTCGGGCAGCGAGCTGCGCGATGTCTACGTCGGCTTCTGGAACGACACCACGATCGGCAACACCGAAGTCAACGATCCCTACGATCCCCAGGCTCCGGTGCGCTGGAACTACTACGACGACATGAACGGCGCTTGGCGGCCCGACGATATCGAAAACGATCCGGACATCTGGATGATGTGGGAGAGGGACGACGACGGCGACGACGGGATGGCGACTTCATGGATCGGCACCCGCCTGCTGGGAACGATCCCCTCGGTCGAGCCGGCAGCCGGGTTCCCTGCGGTGTCCTACAACTCGTGGCGTTTCCGGGGCGTGCCCGGCACCGATGACTGGAATTACGAGTTGGATCCGCCCGAGGAGGGCAAGTACCAGATCATGGGCAACGGCCAGTTCGACGTCGGCGAGACCCAGGACGAGGATTTCACCACCGCCTCGGACTGGATCGGCATGATGTCGACCGGGCCCTTCCCGTTCATGGCCCCCGACGACACCATCCACGTCACGTTCGCCCTGACCTGCGGCGCCGATTCGCTGGGGCTGCTGGCGAACTCGAAGGTGGCCCAGGTGGCCTACGACCAGGGATTCTCCATCCCCACCGGACCCCCGTCGCCGCGGTTGGAGACGCAGACGGACAACGACACGGCCATCCTGACCTGGTTCCCCGGCGATCCCGACGCTCCGGCCGACGATCCGACCCGGTCGCCCGAGCATCACATCAGCAGGATCACCGACAAGCCCGACTTCCAGGGCTATCGCGTGTACCGCTTCCAGGGCGACACCTTCACCGACGATCCCTACGAGCTGGCCACCCTGATCGCTGAATACGACGTGATCGACGGTATCGGGTTCGATACCGGGCTGCCCCCGCTGGACGCCGACGGCAATCGCCGCTTCGTGGACGAAGGGCTGCTCGACGGTTTCCCCTACTGGTACTCGGTGGTCTCCTTCTCGGCCCCCGATCTGGACGAGGGGCTGCCGTCTTTCCAGAGCGGATTCAACGAGAACTCGCTGCTGATCTATCCCGGTTCGGCGCCGTCGACCTCCGACGATCCCCGGTCGATAGGCGTTTATCCCAACCCCTACCGGGCCGGATCGCTCTACGACTCCCGTTTCGGCGAGGAGGAACTGGGGCGCAAGATCTGGTTCACCGGGTTGCCGGCCAGGTGCAGCATCATGGTATTCAACCTGGGCGGGGATCTGGTCAAGACGCTGCATCACGACGATGAGACATCGGGCACCGAGCCCTGGGACATCCTGAGCGAGCCGGTGCGGGCGATCTCCTCCGGGCTCTACATCTACGCTGTCGAGGATCTGAGCAACGGAGATATCCAGCGCGGAAAGTTGGTGATCATCAAATGAGAGAATTCCGCGCAGACACGGCTTCGCGGCGAAATCTACCGGGGCCGCTGCTTTTCGCCCTGGCCTTCGCGATCCTGATGGCGGTGGTCGCAGGCGGTTGCGGCAACGATCCTTTCGACCCCGACAGCGTACCCAACCAGGCGCCGGTGGCCCGCATCTTCATCTCGCCGAACGAGGCCGGTCTGGACCTCAATCCGACCAGCTACTACCGACGCACCTTCTCCTGGAGCGGCACCGATCCCGACGGATTCGTGGTGGAGTATTACGTTTCGATCGCGACCATGCTGGGCGAGGAAGCGCCCTGGGGCGTAACCACGGAAACCGACACGACGATGACCTTCACCACCGACGACGATGGCGACGCCATGGCCCTGGTCAAGGTGGCCTGCCGTGATGACCGGGGGGCCTTGAGCGACACGGCCAGCCAGTTCATCCCGCTGAAGAACTTCCCGCCGGTGATCAACTTCCAGGCCGACTTCGACACCTTCACCTGGAGCTACGGCTCGGCCAGCCTCCGATTCTTCGCGATCGATCTCGACGGCAACGAGACGATGTCGGATTCGATTCTGTACTACCTGGATACGGCCGACACGCTGCTGCCTCCTCTGGCCGAGGGCGAACCCGGCGCCGACCCGAACCTGCGGCCGGTGCGGATGGCCTTCCAGGCTCCCGATGAGGGATTGTTCGAGGTCGGGCTGCACGACATCGCCAATCCCGGCACGCGGACGCTGACCGTAGCGGTGAGCGACGAGGCCGACGCGGTGACCAAGTTCGACTGGACCTGGGAATCCCTGCCTGTCCTGGGCGACGTGCTGGTTCTGGACGACGTGACCGGAGACTATGATGTGCCGGTCCAGCAGGCCGCGATGGACTCGATATTCGGACCGGGCAACTGGTCGCGCTACGATCTGGAGGCCGGCCTGCCCGACCGCCTGTGGGTGCTGACCGAGACCCTGCGCCAGTTCCCGGCGGCTTTCTGGTACACCGGATCATCCCCTTCCTACAACTTGCGCGACGCAGTGCCGATCCTCACCGACTATCTCGCTCCGACCGAGTCGGGAGTGGAGGCTGGCCGGCTGTTGCTGGCCTGCAAGACCGTGGTCGGATCGACCACGATTCGGCTGTCGTCGGTCTTCGTGCAGGAGACGCTGGGGATCAGCCAGGTCGCCGCGCCGGCCACGATGTTCGTCATCCCGATCGACAAGAAGGCCCTGCCGCTGATTCCGTCCCTGCCGGAACTGCGGCCGATGTCGGCCTACGGAACCGCAATCGGCCTGATGCCGGTCAACGGCTCCGAGGCGATCTACCAGCTGGAGTACCATCGCTACACGCCGCGCCCGCCCTTCGAACCCTACGTGGGAGTGCGCATGCCCGCCTCTGCTACCGGTGAAACGGCCAGAGCCGTCACCATTTCATGCCAACTGGAGTTCATGATGCTGGAAGACGTCGTCAGCGCCCTACGCGGCATCTTCAGTGACGAGATGGGGGTGGATCTGCCGTGACATCGATTAAAACGCGCAGCTTCATCGCTATCCTGGCGCTGGTCACAATCGCCTCGTCTCCGGCCCTGTCGTCCGCCGCCGAGCGTACGACGGTGAACGAATCCGCGACATCGACCGTGTTCGGCTCCGCCGCCCAGACCGGCCGCATCACCGGAGCCAGCGGCGACACGCCGGCCCTGATCAAGGGCTATATCTACGATCTCGAATCCGGCGAACCGCTGCCGTACACCAACGTGTACCTGGCCGGAACGAACATCGGCACCATCTCACTCGGCGACGGCCAGTACTACCTGACCGGATTGCGGCCGGGGACCTACACGGTGAAGGCCTCCTACATCTCCTATGCCGTGGCGTCGCGGGTCGTGACCGTGGCCGCCGGCGAGATCCACGACCTGGATTTCAGGCTAGAGGTCCAGGCCATCTATACGGACGCGATCGAGGTCACCGCCGAACGCCGCCTGATCGAGATCGAGCGGACCGGCAGCGCCCATCGCCTCTCCGCCGACCAGATGGACGCCATGCCGCTGGACAACCTGGTCCAGATGATCGCCCAGCAGCCCGGCGTTACGCTGCAGGACAACGAGATCCACATCCGGGGCGGCCGCGCCGACGACACCCAGTTCATCATCGACGGCATCTCGGTGAACGACCCGTTGGCCGGCGGCGGCTACGGATATCAGATCGATCCCTCCATCATCAACGAGATCGAGGTGCTGACCGGCGGCTTCAACGCCGAATACGGCCAGGCGGTGTCGGGCGTGGTGAACGTCTCGACGAAGGAGGGCAACGACACCTGGTCGGGCAAGGCGAGTTGGAAGCGGGATTACATCAGCAAATACGACAAGAGAGAGACCGTCGATTGGCGCCGGCTCGACGATTACGGAGATCCCCAGAACATCGACGTGGTCAAGGGATCCCTGTCCGGCCCCGACCCGATCACGGGAATCTTCGACAAGATCGGCCTGCCGATGCCGGGCAAGCAGTACCTGCTGTTGAGCGGCTCGATGGACATCCGCGACGGTTATCTGCCGATCTACTCGCGCACCAGGGATCTGGCCACGCCCCTCTACGACGCCGACTGGCTGTCGCCGCGCCAGCAGAACGACTGGAACGGCCTGGCCAAGTGGACCTGGGCCATCGACCCGACCCACAAGGTCAACTTCACGGCCAGCCGCCAGCTCTCGGTCAGCCAGGGCTTCCGGCTGCCGGGCGAGGGCTATCCCCGGCCCTTCATCGACAACCTGGACAACTTCCTGGTCTTCACCAACGAGAACATCCTGAACCAGGTCTATTACCGGCAGGTGCTGGGGGAGAAGGACTTCTTCGAGTTCAGCGCCGGGCGCAACTTCAACCGGATGCACGCCAACGTCAACGGCAACGACGACTACGCCAGCTACGGGCTGATCGATTCGCCCTCGGACAGCATCTCGGGCCTGGCCTACGGAACCGCCGACCGCTGGCACGACCATTATTCCGAGTCCTACAACGTGAAGTCCTCGTACGCGTTCGTGGCCAACGAGACCAACCAGTTCAAGACCGGTTTCGAGTTCTCGTTCACCGAGATGCAGCTGGTGGATCTGCAGTCCTCGCTCGGATCGCCTCCGCCCGGCAAGCTGGGCATCAAGGAGGACATCTTCAAGGTCCATCCCATCGTGGGGGCGTCCTACATCCAGGATACCATCAGCTACGGCGGTCTGGTCCTGAACGCCGGACTGCGGTTGGATGTGTGGGCTCCCGGCCGCGAGGTCGAGGAAGTGATGAAGAACAACGAGGACTATCTCTTCATCTATCCCGAAATGGCGGACGAGTTCTACGATGAGACCGTGGGCTTCGGCGGCCGGCGCTGGAAATCACGGTTCTCGCCCCGGTTGGGGATGAGCTTTCCCGTCACCGAGCGGG
The DNA here is from genome assembly GCA_964646035.1 of uncultured Fibrobacteraceae bacterium. Classification (GTDB taxonomy): domain Bacteria; phylum Krumholzibacteriota; class Krumholzibacteriia; order LZORAL124-64-63; family LZORAL124-64-63; genus CAYLMM01. Next base: position 20,085 of record CAZYDJ010000012.1, read on the forward strand.
ACAAGTTCTTCTTCAACTACGGGCACTTCTCGCAGTGGCCGCGCTTCGCCTACGTCTATCCCCAGCTGCAGACCCAGGCCGCGACCAAGGTGCAGCTGCTGGGTAACCCGAACCTCGACCCGAAGGTGACCATCGAGTACGAGGCGGGGCTGCAGCACGAGTTCGACGGTCTGTGGAGCCTGGGCGTCACGGTCTTCAACCGCGACATCTACGGCTACGCCAAGTCCGTCTCGCTGGACGCGGTGGACATCGGCGCCGACGAGACCCCCGATCCCAACGATACCGGCACCATCACCATCGAGCCGGTGCGCTACTTCAACGGCGACTCGGCCCGCAGCCTCGGCGTCGAGCTGAGCATTATCAAGCGCACGACACGATGGCTCTCGGGTTCGGGGAGCATCGAGTTCTCGCGCAGCACCGGCACCAACAGTTCGGCCGACGAGGCCTACCTGCTGGCCATCTACGACGAGGCCTACACCCCGACCGCGAGCATCGGCGGCCTGACCCGCACGCCCCTGTTGTGGGACAAGCCGTGGAAGATATCGGCCAACCTCGACTTCTCGGTCTTCGACAAGGACCGGCCGGTGATGCCGGTCGTCTACCCGACCCTCAAGGGGGCGTTCCCGTTCGTATCCTTCGGCAAGACCGACTGGAGGATGCCGACCAACTGGAGCCTGAACCTGCTGTTCAGCGCCGAGGCCGGACGCCGCTTCACGGATCGCTACTACAAGAACCCCGACGAACCCGTCGAGGGGGAATACGAATACGGCGACTACAACAGCGAGACCGGTCCCGCGACCAGCTCCCTGAACCTGCGGTTCAACAAGTTCTGGCAGGTGGGCAATAATCAGCGCCTGACCTTCTTCGTGGAGGGTCGCAACATCCTCAACCACAAGAACTACCGGCGCGTCAATTCGTGGACCGGGGACGGCTACAAGGTGGGAGACTACAACCCGAGTTGGGTCGAACGCTGGTCCGATGACCCCGAAGATCCGATATCGACCAATTCCGAGTATTACGCCAAGGGAGTGGTCGACCCCAGCTACATCCAGAATCCGCGCACCATTCTGACGGGGGTGAGCTTCTCATGGTAGGACGACTCGCTTCCCCGTTCATCGCCCTGCTGTTGCTGGTCCTGGCCCTGACGATCCCGGCGCCCGAAGCCGGAGCCGGAGACGGCCTTGGCTCGGAGAATGTCGGCACCGCGGGAGCCCAGTTCCTGCGCATCCCGGTCGGCGCCAGGGCCGTCGGCCTCGGCCAGTCGTATATGGCCTGCGCCGATGACGGCTCGGCCGCTTTCTGGAATCCGGCGGGATTGATGCGGACCCAGGGACGCACCAATCTCTTCTTCGCTCATACCGAATACACCGCCGACATCTCGATGGATCACGCGGCCTACCAGTGGCGGCGGCAGAACTTCGGTTTCGCCGTTTCCGCCGGGATGTTGAGCTCCGGCGACATCGAACGCACGAACGAGCTGCACCAGGAAGGCACCGGCCAGACCTTCAACGCCAACCAGTACTTCGTGGGCTTCTCGATGGCGCGGGCGATGACCGACCGGTTCTCGGCCGGCGGCACGGTCAAGTTCTTCCAGGAGAACCTGGACGAGTTCGAGGGCCGCGGCGTGGTGATGGATCTGGGAGTGCTCTACTACGCCGGCATCGGCGATCTGCGGATCGGCTTCGCGGTCCGGAACTTCGGTTCGGATCTGCGCCCCAGCGGCTCCCCGCCGGCGATCCCGGGGGTCGACAGCGTGCCGGATCAGTTCCAGAGCTATTCCCCGCCGACCTCCGGCTCGTTCGGAGCGGCATACACCTGGCGTCTGGCCAGGGAAGTCGGCCTCATGACGACCCTGGACTTCCATCACCCCTCCGACTTCTCGGAGAGTTTCCGCATGGGCGGCGAACTCGCCCTGGGCGGCCGGCTCTATATGCGGGGCGGCTTCGAGACCGATCGCGACTTTGGGGGCGCAGCGGCCGGCTTCGGCGTCAAGCTGTCCCGGGACGGGATGCAGGTGCGGCTGGATTACGGCTATAGCGACATGGGCGCCTTCGGCGACATCCATCACCTGTCGGTGGATCTGCTGCCGCAGCGCGACGAGAGGAGGTCGCGATGAAGGCGACGCGCAACCGGAAGCCGGTGTTGATCGTCTGGGCGACCGTAGCTTTGGCCGTCGCGCTGGCCGGGGGAGGCTGCGGCAACAAGATCGAGTTGCCCGAGGCCGAGGGCCTGTTCTCGGTCAACGCCTACTATCCCGAAGATGACTTCATCTTCTCCGCGGAATCGACCGAGCAGCTGGCGGTCATCAACAACAACCTGTTCCTGATCACCCGCGACGGCGACCTGGTCAAGCGGACTCTCGAATATGAGGAGATCCTGCGGGTCGGCGGTCTGGATGATCCCACCGCGCTCTGCCGCGACGAGACCTCGCAACTGGTCTTCGTCTGGGAGCAGGGCGCCGGTCGTCTCGGGGTCTACCGCTCGAGCGATCTGACGCCGGTGACGTCCACGGTGCTGCCCGAAGTGCAGCAGGTGGCCGGGATGGCGGCGTCGGTCAAGGGCATAGAGGTCGATCCGGGCAGCCGGACCTATGTCTATCTATCGGATCCCGAAACGGGAGTGGTCCACCGCTACGTCTACTTCGACGGCGACGGGTTCTATCCCGCCGGCATCCTTTGCCGCAGCGACGGCGACGGGGCCCGCTTCGCCCACGTGCCCGCCGGTTTGACGACGGACATGGAGAGCAACGTGCTGGTCTGCGACGCCGACACCCTGCGCAACTGGGTGATCCGCTTCGATCCCACGCCCCAACTCGACGACGTATCCGCCGACGCCGGCGACATCGATCCCTGGCGCGGATTGGCGATACCCTTCGGCGCCGTTACCTGCGAGCCGCCCGCCGCCGCCGACTACACCCTCGGCGACGCCCCGGAATGCGGCGAGACCGATTGGGTCGGCGCCCCGAGTTCCGATCTCGGCGAGTTCCACACCCCGGTCGCCACCGGGATGGACGGGGCCGGCCGCGTCTACGTCGTGGACCAGGGCAACGACCGCGTCCAGATCTTCGCCGCCACCGGCGGTTGGGAAATGGTCTACGGCGACGATTCGCTGATGACGGCTCCCTCCGGAATCGGAGTGGTGGACTGGCGCACCGGATCCGACGCCGGCGACATCAACTACGGCGCCTATATCTTCGTCCTGATGCATGAAACCGGAGAGGTGAGGCGGTTCATCTCCTTCGACCAGTTCACCTACGTCAACCAGGAACCGCCGCCGCCGCCCAGCTAGGCCGCGGAGATGCCGGCATCTCCCGGAGGGAGTCAAAAGAGTGAGTATTCTGCGCCCGGATTCGGCTCGACGCCAATCCTACGCTACGCCTTTCTACGTATCGATTTCCGGCAACATCGGCGTCGGCAAGTCGACGGTCTGCACGCGGATCGGGGAAGAGTTCGGCTGGCTGACCTATTTCGAGCCCGTCGACGACAATCCCTATCTCGCCGACTATTACAAGGACATGCCGCGGTGGGCTTTCCATCTGCAGATCTTCTTCCTCAGCAAGCGCTTCGAGGTGCAGAAGGAGATCATCGAGCACGACGCCTCCGCGGTCCAGGACCGGACCATCTACGAGGATGTCGAGATCTTCGCGCGCGTGCTGCACGAGCGCGGATGCATGGACACCCGTGATTACGAGAACTACCGCGAGGTATTCCGGAACATGGTGTCGTTCCTGCGTCCGCCGGATCTGATCCTCTACCTGCGGGCCCGGCCCGAGGTGGCGATGAGCCGCATCGCCCAGCGCGGCCGCGCCATCGAGTCGGACATCCAGCGCGAGTTCATCACCGATCTGCACGAGGCCTACGAGGAGTGGATCGTACAGGCGCCGGATATCTGCCCGGTCAAGATCATCGACACCGAGAAGGTGAACCTGCGCGACGACCGCGACGCCCAGGAGGAACTCTACGATCTGATCGCCGAACTGCACGCGGCCAAGCACGAGCGGGCGCTGTCCGCCGCGGAGGCCCGGAAATGAACGGCCCCAGGCGTGAATTCAGGCGCAGCGACCAGTTGCGCGGAACCCGCATCCCGGACGAGATCCTGGGCGCCCTGCCCAAGACCGACCTGCTGTGCCATCTCGACGGATCGCTGCGGCCGGAGACTTTCTGCGAACTGGCCCGGGCCGAGGGGATGGACGTTCCCGACGATCCCGCCGCGGCGATGGCCCACTTCTTCCCCGTCGATCCCATCCGCTGCAAGCAGCACTTCGTGGATTTCTTCAACCACACCGTTAAGGTGATGCAGACCCCGCAGAACCTGCAGCGCATCGCCCGCGAACTGGCCGAATACGAGGCCGCCCAGGGTTGCTGGTATCTCGAGGTCCGCTTCTGCCCGTTGCGGCATACCGATAGCGGGATGACGCCGGACGAGGCGGTGGCGGCGGTCCGCAACGGGTTGGCCGAGGCCGAAGCCGCGACCGGAATCCGCACGGGGATCATCATCACCGGCATCCGCACCATCAGCCCCGAGAGCTCGCTGGCTCTGGCCAAGCTGGCCGTGCAGTGGAAGACACGCGGCGTCGTCGCCTTCGATCTGGCCGGCACCGAGAGGGATTATCCCGCCAAGCACCACCGGGAAGCCTTCTACCTGATCATGAACAACAACATGAACGCCACCATCCACGCCGGCGAGGGATTCGGACCGGAGTCGATCCACCAGGCCCTGCACTACTGCGGCGCCAACCGCATCGGGCACGGCACCCGGCTGCACGAGGATCCCGACCTGCTGAACTACGTCAACGACCTGCGCATCCCGCTGGAAATGTGCCTGAGCAGCAACGTGATGACCGGGGTCGTGCCGAACCTCGGCGCCCATCCGCTGCGCCGCTACATGGAGATGGGGTTGCGGGTCACCCTGAACACCGACAATATGCTCTTCGCCCGCACCAGCCCCGCGCGCGAGCTGCGGCTGGCCGCCGATGTCTTCGATCTCAGCCTGCTCGAACTGGAGAACCTGCTGCTCAACGGGTTCAAGAGCGCGTTCCTGCACCAGGAAGGCCGGTCGGGCATGATCAAGGAGGCGGTCCGGACCTTCGGTTCGCTGCGCGACAAGTTCGGCCTGGACGATCTGGAGTTGTCGTGACCGATAGACTGGAATTGCTGCGCGAGCCTTGGCGCGAGCGGGTGGCCGGAGCCGTCGACTGGCTGCGCGAGCGCGGTTTTGCGGGCCGGGCCGGGTTGATCCTGGGCAGCGGCCTGGGCAACTTCGTCGACGCCATGTTGGATGTCGAAGCCGTCGACTACGCCGAGATCCCGGGCTTCACCCGCACCACCGTCGCCGAGCACAAGGGCCGGATGGTCCGCGGGATGGCCGCCGATCTGCCGGTGATCGTGATGCAGGGGCGCCTGCATCCCTACGAATCGCTGCCGGCCGACGAGATGCTGCTGCCCACCGCCGTGCTGGCCTGTCTGGGAGTCGACGCGGTGATCCTGACCAACGCGGCCGGGGGGCTGAACCGTTTCTTCGTGCCCGGCGACCTGATGATCATCCGCGACCAGCTGGATTTCCACATGAAGGATCCGCTCGCCACGCTGGTCCGGCCGCCGGCCGGTCCGCCCCGCGCGGCTCGGCCCGACGCTCTTTACGATCCGGATCTGGCTCTGGCGTTGGCCGCCGCCGGCGCCGCCGCCGGTGTGCAGCTCCACAGCGGGGTCTACGCCAGCATGTGGGGTCCGGCCTACGAGACCCGCGCCGAGATCGGCATGCTGCGCCGCGCCGGCTGCGACGCGGTCGGCATGTCCACCGCCCCTGAGGCCGCCCTTTTGGCGCGGCTGGGTGTGAAGGTGGCCGGTCTTTCCTGCATCACCAATCCTTCGCGTGAAGTGGGCCAGCCCGAGTTGTCCCACGCCGACGTGGTCGAGGTGGGCCTGATGGTCCGCGACCGCATGGCGCGACTGCTGCTGGATTTCCTGCCGCGTCTGGCGGCCGGATAGAAGATTCGCTCGAGGGGCCGACAATCGGTCGCCGGCCCTCGATCAGCCGGGAGGGCTCCGTATGCGTCGAATTCTCATTGCCGGAAATTGGAAGCTGAACAAGGGACCGCGCCAAGCCGCCGACCTGGCCCACGATCTGGTGGCCGGCCTGATCGCGGCTCCCGCCGCGGCCGAAGTCCTGGTCTGCCCGCCTTTCGTCTCCCTGCCCGCCGTCTACCGGGAGCTTTCCGGATCCCCGGTCCGACTCGGAGCGCAGAACTGCGCCGCCGCCGCCGCCGGGGCCTATACCGGCGAGGTTTCCGCCGAGATGCTCGCCGAGACCGGCGCCGAATACGTGATCGTGGCCCACAGCGAACGCCGCAGCATCTTCGGCGAGACCGACGACGATTTCATCCGCAAGATCGATCTGGTCCACGCCGCCGGGATGTCGGCGATCTTCTGCTACGGCGAGCAACTGGCCGAGCGGAAGTCGGGCGCCGAACAGGCCGTGGTCCGCCGTCAGATCGATTCGGTGCTGCCCCGGCTGGCCGGACCCACCGCCGCCAACCTGGTGCTGGCCTACGAACCGGTATGGGCCATCGGCACCGGTGAGACGGCCACTCCGGAACAGGCCCAGGAGATCCACGCCCTCTCGCGGGGCATCGTCGGCGAGATCCTGGGGCACGAGGCCGCGGACGCGATGCGCATCCTCTACGGGGGCAGCATGAAGCCCGGCAACGCCAGGGATCTGTTGGGCCGGGCGGATATCGACGGCGGTCTGGTGGGCGGGGCCAGTCTCGACGCCGCGGACTTCATGGGTATCATCAGCGGCGCCGCCGCTGTTTGACGGGGGCGCGCCCGACATCCCGCAGGGCGCCGCAGATACTGGAGGAACCATGAAAGCGACCCGACGCCCGGGACCGGTCAGCGTGGTGGCTGCACTTGTGCTTGCCCTGATCCTGGCCGGTGCGACCGTCGATTCATCGGGGCAGGCCCCGGCCGCGACCACCGCCTGGGAGAATCCCGGCTTCGACTCCGGTGACGATCCTTCGTTTCCCGGGCTGCCGACAGGCGCCGAGGTGTTGCGGCTGGAAAACGGGCTGCAGGTCCTTTTGCTGCCCAATCCGGCACAGCCGATGGTCGGTGTCTTCACCCAGGTGCGCGTCGGTTCGATCCAGGAGAATTTCCGCACCAGCGGCATGAGCCACATGCTCGAGCATCTGCTCTTCAACGGGACCGAAAAATACGATCAGGACGCGCTCTACGATCTGGCCGACAGCCTGGGAGCCTACAACAACGCCCATACCTCGGAACACTTCACGAACTTCATGGTGATCCTGCCGTCCCGGGAACTGGCGACCGGCCTGGACCTGCAGTCCCAGATGCTGTTCCACTCGACCATCCCGCAGCCGAAATTCGTGAAGGAACGCGGGATCATCCTGGGCGAGCTGGCCCAGAGCGCCGATCGCGGCGACGGATTCGCCGCCGATGTCCTGCGCGACGCCCTTTACGCCGGCACCAGCCGCGCCCTGCCCGTCATGGGCAACGCCGGCACGATCGCCCGGATGGATCGCGACGAGGTCTACGCCTTCTATCGCAACCACTACGTGCCCAACAACATGATCACCACGATCGCCGGCGGCTTCGATCGGGATGCGGCCTTGGCGGCGCTGAAGGAGTTCTACGGCGTGATTCCTCCGGGCGACGTCGAGCGGCCCGAAACGGTTCCGGCGCCGTTCATCGACCGCACCCGGACCATCAGCCGCCGCGGCGGTAACGATCAGATGCTGACCCTGGCCTGGGAAGCTCCGGGCTACGGCTCGCCCGATTTCTTCCCCTTCCTCGCCCTTTCCCTGATGCTGGATTCGCCGTCGGGAGGGATCCTCAGCCGCGGCGTCGACGACATGCCGGCCGCGGAAAGGCCCCAGCTGACGACCTGGTGGGACCGGGCCGAAGGATCCGGGCGCCTGATCGTGGAGATGGTGCTGCCCGCGGACGCCGAACCCGCCACCTATCATCGGATGGTGCGGACGGCTCTGGCCCGGGCCCTGGAATGGGGCATCGACGAGAACCGCCTGCACGCGGTGCTGCGTTCGGAGACTACCGAAACCCTGATCGGGCGCGAACAGCTGCGACACATGGCCGTGACGGTGGCCGAGCCCCTGGTCCAGGGCGGAGTGGATCATTTCCTGAATTACCTGAGCGATCTGGCGGAAGTGCGGATCGACGATGTGGCGCGGGTGCTCGGAGCCTATCTGGTCGACAGCCCGCATCTGGTGCTGCATGTCGTGCCGGGCGCCGCAGCCGAAAAAGATGAAGCCGCGACCGCGCCCGATACCGCCCCGGTGGTCGAGCGTTCGACCCTGGCCAACGGCGCCGTGCTGGTCACGCTGCGCAATCCCGGCTCGCCGATCTTCGCGACACATCTCGCATCCCGCAATCGCTCCCTGCTGGACGGCGAACATCCCGGCGCCGTCAATCTCGTCCATCGCCTGCTGACCAGCGGCATCGGCGGCTGCGATCGCGACTGCACGCAGCAGAAGCTCAGGGCGTTGGGGGCGAAGCTGAAACTGATCGACGATTCGCGCATCCCGATGGACGACTACACGACCACCGGCCGCTTCGCCTACGTCCGGCTGGAAACAGCGGCGCCCGCAGGTCCGGAGGCGTTAACGCTGCTGTTGGACATGATCCAGCATTCCAGTTTCACGCCCGAGGATCTGGAACGCGAACGCGAGAACCAGACGGCGCTGTTGCGCAGCCGGGACGGCAGCGCCAGGGCCCGGGCCGGCGCCCTGCTGGCCGAAACGCTCTACGGCGAACATCCCCTGTCGCGTGCGCCCGAAGGCGATGCGGAGTCGATCGCGGCTACCGATTACGACGAGCTGCGCAGCCTGTACCATCGTGAATTCGCGCCGGAGAACCTGATCTTCGCCGTCGTTTCGCCGTTGCCGCACGAACGCATCGCCAGGCTCATCGAGAACAATCTGCCGCGACGCAACGGTTCCGAACCGGCCATGGATCCGGTCGATCCCACGGCCGAAGCCAAACGCGCCGCCGACACCATCGGGGGCCGTCTCGCCGCCGTCCGCACCGCGTCGGCGCTGGTCATCGATCCCGCAGACGCCGCGGCGCTCGACCTGCTGACCGCAATTCTTTCCGATCGTCTGGCCCGCGACCTGCGCGAGGGCAGGGGGCTGGCCTACAGCGTCGGCGCCGCCTTCGAACACCACGGTTCCGAGGCCGTGCTGCTGGCCTGGATCAACCCGCCCGGCGCCCGTCTGGCCGAAGCCGAGCCCGCTTTGACGACGGCAGTAGGCGATTTCGATCCGCTGACGATCAGCGCCGGCGAACTGGACCGCATCCGCTCGGCGCGGGTGGGCCGGCTGATGATGCGCCGCCTCGCGAGCATCGGACAGGCCTACTACCTGGCGATGGCCGAACTCGACGGCGACGTGCGAGCCTACGATGAACTTTTCGATCGCTACGCGGCGGTGGATCTGCAGGATCTGCGGCGGGTGGCGCAGCAGTACGTCGCCGGGGCGAAGTTCGTGACGATAGTGGTTGATTGAGGCATATGCCGATGTCGGTGAGGTTGTTGGGTGGGTGGGGGTCTTCCTTGCGCGGCCGTCCGGGGGACGGATAATCCGCACATCCGTGTGCGGCTTATCCTCGGCGCTCCGGCGGCTCCGGCATCCTGCCTCCGCTCGCCTGCGCGACGCCCCCCACGGGCCGTGCAAGGAAGACCCCCACCGCCTGCGGCAGCATCACCGACACCGCCATATCCCATCAGAGGCTCGATGGGGAAGTCACGTGAGTCGGTAGGACGTGCCTTGTTGATGACAGTGGTTCAAGGCCGCGGCGCTCGGGGATATCTTCTCTTCGCCGCTATCGCGATCCCGCGGACGGGGCTGTTTTCATGCCCTTGCCCGGGGGCGTCGCGGAGGCTGCTGGAGGCAGGATGCCGGAGCAGCCGGAGCGCCGAGGCGAGGAGGTACAGGAGGTACCGACGAACCGTCCCCCGGGTGAGGGTATGAAAACAGCCCCCGCCCCGTGACCTCGCAATAATGAGGAAGAGGAGTTGTTAGTGAAGCGTTTCATCCCGATCATTGCAATGCTCCTTGCATCCGCACCCGCAGCGTCCACCGAAATCCCCGTCCTGCAGCACCGGGCCGCGATCCGCATCGATCCCGGCGAGAACTCGCTGCGCGTGA
>CAZYDJ010000013.1:0-15275 GCA_964646035.1 uncultured Fibrobacteraceae bacterium
TCCTTGGTGGCCTGGCGCTGGCTGTCGTTGAAGTAGGCGGGCACGGTGATCACGGCTTCGGTGACCGGCTCGCCCAGGTATTCCTCAGCGGTCTGCTTGAGGGCCTGCAGCACTAGCGCGGAAATCTCCGGCGGAGCGAATTCGCCGCTGCTGGTCTTGACGCGGGCGCCGCCGTTGGGGCCGGTGATGACCTCGTAGGGGACCTCGGAAATCTCATTGGCCACTTCAGCGAACTTGCGTCCCATGAACCGCTTGATCGAATAGACTGTATTCTCGGGGTTGGTCACGGCCTGGCGCTTGGCCAGCAGGCCCACCAGCCTCTCCCCTGTCTTGGTCCAGGCCACCACCGAAGGAGTGGTCCGGTTGCCTTCCTTGTTCTGGATGACCTTGGGCTCGCCGCCTTCCATGACGCAGACGACGCTGTTGGTGGTTCCGAGATCTATACCGATGATCTTACCCATTGTCTTTACCTCTTGGTCTCAAGGGTCATGTGATTCTAGCCGCCACGTTCCATACAATAGGCGTGCCGGAAATGAAATCGAGGTCCATAATTGACAATATGTTGGTAAATGGTGACTTACAGCCATGGCGACGCGGATCCCGAAATTCGATACCGACGAGGCATGACATCGGACTGCCATAGTGGCTCTTGGTGTCAGTATATTTTGTCAGATGTCAGCGTCACGCACGCCAAGTCTCAGATAAGTGATCACCAGCAGATCCAAAAACCTTGAGTGACAATCGGGTAGGCGGGGATTCCGATGGGAGTCGGAAGGCCAGCAGCGGGCGACCAGGGTGAGAATCCAACCAACGGGCGGTACGGCGAGCAGACGAAAGAGGCGGGCCGCAAAGCGGGTCGGGCGCCCGGGAACGTCCAGGACCCAATCCAGACGCATCTCCAGGATCCGGACCGGATGCAGGCGGGACAGCAGCAACAACGACGAACTGCCTCCCTCCCGTTTCTTGTTCAGCCAGTCCTGCAGGCTGTGGTGGTGGACATGGATGGGCACCGGTTCGTCAACCATGGCGTAGGTGATGCCCCGTCGATCCTCGAGGCGGAATGCGAGCTCCATATCCTCGTAGCCGTAGGTGGAGAAACGCTCGTCGAAACCGCCGACCGCCAGGAAATCCTCGCGGGGGACCGAGGCGTTCTGGGTCACGAAATAGCGCGCCGGCACCGTGGCCGATCTCACCTTCGCCGCGCCGCGGGTGTCGATATAATGGAAATGGGGGGCGTCGATGATCCGGGGATCCGTCCGGACCATTCCGATGGTTCCCCAACCGAGACGGTCGTCGATCGCCGAGATATGGGCCGCCAGCAGGCCGGGCGGAACTATGATGTCGTCGTCGATGAAGAGCAGCAATTCGCCGGTCGCTTCGCGGGCGCCGAGGTTACGGGCCGCCGCCCGGCCCAGGTTTCGATTCGGCCGGACAACCCGCAGGCGCTCTCCCCATGTCACGGATTTGCTTTCCAGCAGTTCGAGGGTTCCGTCCGAGGAGAAGTCGTCGACCACCACGACCTGCCATTCGTCGTTGGCCAGGCGTTGTTCGGCCAAGGAGTCCAGGGTCCGCTCCAGCAGAGGGGCCTTGTTGTGGGTGGGGATGACCACGCTGAGTCTCATTGCGACGCCCGCCTCGCAGTGATGGCTTCCAGTGATGCCGCGACCGGCCAGGCGGCGGCGTTCTCGACGAGACTGCGGAAGATCCCGTCCACCCGCTCCATGTTGGCAGTGAACCCGGCTTCGACGCCGGCCGTGGCCATCGCCGCCGCGCCCAACTCCGAGCGCAGCTTCGGATCGGCCGCGAGTTTGAGCATCGCCGCGGCCAATCCTTCCGCATCCCGGGGATCGACGACGAGCGCGGACACTCCGTCCGCCACCCATTCCAGAGAAGACGGCAGGCTCGAAACGATGATCGCGCGGCCGCAGGACATGGCCTCCAGCAGACTGACAGCGGTGGCGTCCACCGAGGGAACCGAGATGAAAACGTCTCCGGCCCGCAGGGCGTCGGCGAAGGAGTCGTGGGCGATACGCCCGACGAAACGGGATACGTCGCCGATCCCGGCGGCGTCCGCCATCTGCCAGAACGGCGCCGGATCGCCTTCGTAACCGGAAAAGAGGAATCTGGCCCGGGGCTCGCGCTCGCGAACCAGGGCGGCGGCGGCGATCACGGTGTCGATGTTGTAATAGGGCTGGGTGAAGCTGCGCGGCGAAAAGAAAAGAATATCGTCCGGGGTGAAACCCAGTTCGGTGCGATAATCCGTCGCATCACCGGGGGAAAATCGTTCCGGATCCACGCCCCACAGCACACGGAAGCAGCGTTCGGGATCGGTCCCCAGTTCGACTGCCCGCTCGAGGATGTCGGCTGAATCGCCGGTCAGGGCGTCGCAGGACTTCAAGGCCAGACGCGCCAGTCTGTTCTTCAAAGTAGTCTCGAAGGGCGTGACGTAGACATCGTCGCCCCAGACGGTCAGTACGTTGGGATGGAATCCCGAGAAATGGCCCCAATATCCGTAGCCGGACAGGAATTGGGCGTTGAGAAGATCGGGTGAGATCTCGCGCAGAAGCCTGCGCACCACGCGCAGGCTGAACAGGTAGCGCAAGGGTTTGGGACCGAAACCGGCGCGGATATCATGGACGAACACGCCGGGAACTTCTCCCGGCTGCACTGTCAGCAGATGGCATTCATGGCCGCGCTCGGCGAACCAACGAATCCAGCGCTCGGTATGGATATGGCGTCCGATAGAGAGAAATGCGAGTCGCAATGCCGGCTCCCTGGGTGCGTCGCCGGCTCCGGTCGCGATCTACGACACGGAGCCGGATGTGGAGTGCCGGGGGCCGGACTCGAACCGGCACGGAGCAACGCTCCGTGGGATTTTAAGTCCCGTGCGTCTACCAGTTTCGCCACCCCGGCGACCGCGCCATGATGCGCAAACCTACTGGTATTGTCAATGCACGAACGGGTTGTCAAGACATCGGTTGAGCTGTCCGCGGGAGTGGAAGGGGAAGAGTGGAGGCGGCACCCGGAGTCGAACCGGGGATAACGATTTTGCAGACCGTCGCCTTAACCTCTTGGCTATGCCGCCTCGCAGATCAACAAGAATGAAGCCATGCCGTCGAACTGTCAAGCCCGGGCACCGTTATCGACGACTTTCGGGATATCACTGGGTTTCCCGCTGCCGTCGATCCCGGTGCCCGGTCCCAACTCATCATTCCCCGAACCCGGACCCGCGGTCATAGCTGCGCTGGTCGTCGTGGCAGTTGTCGCAAGCCGGCACGGCCCCGACTCCCCCGGTGTGGCAGTCGGAGCAATCCGCATCGCCGTGGATCTCGCCCAGCACTACCCCGGTCACGGCGTGGTCGAAGGTATCCTGGTCCCAACCTCCGGCATGGCAGCTGTCACATGCCGGATCCGGCTTGTTATAAGTGCCCGTGCTGCCGTGACAGGTCCGGCAATGCAATTGGGCGTGCTGCGGCTTCAGGGGCCAGCCGGTCGAGGCGTGATCGAAGAGGTCGTCGGGATCGCGTCCGTGACAGGCATCGCAGTCATTGTCGGCATGGCACATGTAGCAGGTGTCGTGCATGTCCACCTCGTCGATCGAGCCCATCGGATGCGAATCCGAGCCATTGACATGGCACTGGGAGCAGCTCTGTTCGACGTGGCAAAGGGCGCAGTTCAACTCGTATTTCACCGAGTGGTTGCGGTGGTGGAACGGGACCTGGTCGCCTTCCTCGTACTCGGTGTCGAAGATGATCAATTCCTTCATCTCGATCACGTCGTAGTGGCGGTCATGGGTGAAGGTGGTGGCCGATCCGTGCAGACGCCCTCCCGCTTTCTTCTCATGACAGATTTCGCATTTGGTGTCGTGATCCCATTCCGCGTGACAGCCCATGCACTGGCGGTGATAGGCCCCCTTCAACCCGGGCTGGGTCAGATCCTCATGCTGGATGCTGGCCGGATGGCATTCCCGGCAGGCGGGATGGGCGTTGTTGGGCGGCGTGAAGTGATGGCAGGTCTCGCAACCGTTGTTCATCCCGACCATGCCGGCGTGAGCCTTGTGATCGAAACGCACCGGCACATAGAGATCCTCGAGCTGATCGAGGATGGCCACATCCGGTCCCATCCCGGGCTTCAAGGTGGAGCTCAATTCGTGCCGGGGGCATTGCTGATGCTTGAGGCAGGGCTCGGCCGCCGTCGGGTTGGGGCACTCGTGACAGACCCGGCAGTCCAGCGCCTCCCGAACGGATTCCGTGTCGGCGAACACCGTGACCGGAGTCACGGCGGCGGCCAGCAGCAATCCCAGAACCAGGAATCTACGCATGGCGGGCCTCCGTTCCCTGATTCGCGGCCGCAGCCGAATGCGCGGCGGGCAGGATGGGCAGGTGGATGACGAGGAAACGGTAGACGAAGATCAGACCGGCGATCAGTCCGGCGGTGACCGCGAGTTCCCCGATCGCAGGTACGTAGCGATTCTGCATGTACACGGGCTTGTAGGCCACGAGGAAGACGTTGATCCGGTTCAGGACCACGCCGCCGATGACCAGTGCCGCGGCGAACGCCATGCGGCCGGGATGTCGCCGGGTCCAATTCAGCAGGAAGAGGATCAACGGAGCGACGATTCCGAGCAGGACCTCGGCCAGGAAGAACCTGGTTTCGATTCCGCCGTCGCCCAGGTGGACGAAGACTTCGCGGACGGCAAGGTCGGTGACCTTCACCGTCAACAGGATCATCAGCAGCACCGGGATGATCCGGGCCAGCCCCCGGAAGACCGGTGTCTCCTGCTCGAGGCTGAAGGATCGGGCGGCCAAGTATCCCTCGAAGATGGCCATCGACAGACCGACGGCGAAAGCGGAGAGCAGGAAGAGCAGCGGCTGGATGGGCGTCATCCAGAACGGATGCATCTTGAACGGAGTCAGGACCAGCAGCACTCCGAGCGAAGACTGGTGCATGCAGGACAGGACCACGCCGGCGATGATGAACACCGACATCACGCGGCCGAGGGTGCGGTCGAAGAGCCGCAGCAGGAATTCGATCATTCCGTTGAGCAAAGCCAGCGCGCCCGGCAGATTCACCCGGCCCATGAATCGTTCGACAACGATGGGCATCATCTCGATGTAGAGAACGGTGAGATAGGTCATCACGCACATGCCCACCTCGAAGAGCCCGGAGTTGCCGGACCACATCATCGGCAGCAGGGGGTGCCAGATGTTGTAGAAGCGTCCCAGGTCCACCAGCAGTCCCAATGCGACGAAGGTGTAGCCGAGCGCCGCGGTCAACAGCGCCGGGCGCACCAGGGGGTGGAATTTCTCGCGGTGGAAGACATGCGCCAGAGCGGCGGTGGTGAATCCGCCGGCCGCCAGGGCGACGCCGCAGGCGACGTCCACCGCGATCCAGATGCCCCAGGGGTACTGGTCGTTCAGGTTGCTGATGGCCCCGATACCGTAAATGAAGCGACGGGCGGCGAAGAACGTACCGCAGGCCATCAGGGCCAGCAGGATGTAAACGCCTCGGCTAAGGAATTTACGGCGCGTCGGCGCCGCGTGGGCGGCGTCACTCATCATCGGCCTCCTCTGCGTTCGCGGCAATTTCCTGCTTGCGTTTGCCGAGCCACATTATCTGGCCGAGCGTCGCGTAGACCGCGAGCGGGGGAATGAAATGTTTGAAGATACCGTGCTGGATCTTTTCGGTGGTGCGCGGCGGCGCGGCCTCGCCCAATTCCGGGAATCCGAGTTCGGTGAAGGGACGGTCGGCCAGATAGAGCCAACTGGTGCCGCCGACCTCGTGTTCACCGTAGATGTGGTCGATGTAGCGGTCGGGATGAGCAGCTATCCGTTCGTGCGCCAGTTCGATCAGCTGATCGCGCCGGCCGAAGGTCAGGCATTCCACGGGGCATATCTCGACACAGGCCGGCACTCTGCCGCTGTCGAGACGCTCGAAGCAGAAAGTGCATTTGCGCACGACGGGATCCAGGGGGTTGTCGTATTCATAGGCCGGAACCTGGAACGGACAGGACACGATGCAGTAACGGCAGCCCATACAGCGCCAGGCGTCGTAGCGGACCGAGCCGTCATCGTTCTTGCTGAACGCCGAGACCAGACAGGCCGAAACGCAGGCGGGATCCTGGCAATGCATGCACTGGGCCTTGACCCAGGCCGGCTTGTCGCCATCTGCGGCGAACTCGTTGACCACGGTGTAATGACCCGCGTCGGGGCGCCTGAACTCCGAGCATGCGGACTTGTCCTCGAAGCTCGCCAGCGGTTGTACCGGCAGATTGTTGGACTGGTTGCAGGCCCATTCGCATTTGCGACAGCCGATGCATTGGGTGGTATCGACGAGTACGCCGTAGGCGTTCTCCGGGGCATGGGCCCCGGCGGAAGCCCGGGCGTCCTTGGCACCGGCGGCGGTAGCTCCCACTACCCCCATCGTCAGCAGAAAATCACGACGGTCCATCGGTCATCCTTCCTTGACGGGTATTCGTTCCGGAAAACCACTGGATCCAACTGTCCCGGCCCTGGTCGCCAAAAATTCCGGCAGTTCCGGGTAGTCTCTCGGCCGCGGAGCCGAGGCTCCCGCGCCGATAGGATTCCAGGATCGCGCCGACCTCTCCACAGAGGAAAGGCTGTACTCCGACGCCTCGAGCCTGGAGCATGAATAGGCAGGCACGGGATATCGCTCCGCAGATGAGCACATCGACATCCAGATCCAGCACCGAAAGCACCCGGCCGCAAAGCGTGGCACCGGTCCAGTCACGATGGACTTTCTCGGATATGTCACCTTCGCCGAAATCGAAGCAGACAAGGTGTTGTGCCGAATCCAGAACGGGCGATACACGTCCTGACCAAACAGGTACTGCGATGCGCATTTAGCACCTCCGCACTCCTGACAGCATTGGTCATGCCATATCATAGTAAACTTATGTTAAATGATTAACTGGTTACATGTCAACAGGTTCTATTTTGCACATAAACGGGTGGGAAATGAATGTAGCGCCGTTGACCGTCGCATAGAAAGTCGGTAGGAGAAGTTAACGTCGTACCGGAGCGACGTTAACCGACGGAACGGCCGTCCTTCTCGGGCAGATCGATGCCAAGTCGCTCTATCTTGCGGTAAAGTGTACTTTTATGGATTCCGAGCTCCTTGGCGGTCAGTTGCCGGTTCCAGTCATTGCGGCGCATCGAATCGAGGATCATCCACCTCTCGACCTGCTGCAGGGTGGTGCCGGGCAGAGGAGCGGAACCCATGCCCTCCCCCTTCCGCCCCAGGGAGTCGGGCAGGTGCCTCACCTCGATCATGCCGCCGGAGCAGAGCACGAACACATGTTCGATGATGTTCTCGAGCTCTCTGACGTTGCCGGGAAAGTCGTGCTCCATCAGCACCGCCAACGCAGAGGTCGATATGCCCGCGACGTCCTTGTTGAACCGCCGGTTGAAGGCTCCGATGAAGTGGTCCACCAGCAGCGGCACGTCCTCGATCCGGTCCCGCAGCGGGGGCAGTTCCAGGTTGATCACGTTGATCCGATAAAAGAGATCCTCGCGGAACTCCCCGGACTCGACCAGGCCGGACAGAGATCTGTTGGTGGCGGTGATGATGCGGACGTCCGCGGGCACCGGTCCGTCTCCGCCCAGGGGCTCGTAGGATCTTTCCTGCAGAACCCGCAGCAGCCGCACCTGCAGGGCCGGCGAGATGTCCCCGATCTCGTCCAGGAAGAGCGTACCGCCCTCGGCGGCGGCGAAACGTCCCGGCTTGTCAGTGCGCGCGTCGGTGAAGGCTCCGGCCTTGTATCCGAAGAGCTCGGACTCGAGCAGGGTGTCCGGCAGCGCCGCGCAGTTGACGGCAACGAAGGGTTTCCCGGAACGGGTGCTCAGATCGTGCAGGGCGCGGGCGAAAAGCTCCTTGCCGGTGCCGCTCTCGCCCTCGACCAGGACAGTCGTCTCGCTCTCGGCGATCTGCGGCAGGATCTCGAAGAGATGCAGCATCCGCCGGCTCTTGCTGATGATGTCGCCGCAGGAATAGCGGCCGCTCAGCTCCCGGCGCAGATCCTCGACAAGGGACAGGTCACGGAATGTTTCGACTCCGCCGATCACCTTGCCGTCCGGACCGTCCCGCAGCAGGGCGGTGGAAATGCTGATGGGAATCTGGATCCCTTCCGCGGTGGTGATCTGGACGGATTTGTTGATGACCGGTTCGCCGGATTCGACCGTGTGCTGAAGAGCGCAACCTGCCTCGCAAATGCTGGCGCGGAAGACATCGCAGCAGCGGCGTCCGATCGCATCGTCGGCCGAGACCCCGGTGATCCGGGCGGCGGCCCGGTTGAAGGAGGTGATAACGAAGCCGTTGTCGACGGTGAACACACCATCGCTGATGGAATCCATGATGATGGAGAATCGTTCCGGTGGAATGGCTTGAAATCCTGCTTCACGCGACGGCGACATGGGACCCCCCTCTGGTCGTTGGTCGTTCCGCTGAATTTAGCCTTAATCAGTCTTGATGTTAATTAAAAAAGCAGGAGAACCTGAAAAGGTTCTCCTGCCGTTATGGAGCGGGTGACCGGACTTGAACCGGCGACAATCACGTTGGCAACGTGATACTCTACCAACTGAGTTACACCCGCTCAAAGACGTTGTAGATCGACAATGATAGGCCAAAAGTAGCTGCTGTCAAACAAGAAATCACCGGTTCAGGATATCGCGATACAGTTCCGCCGTAGCGTCGGCGTTCTGTTCCCATGAGTACTCGTTCAGCACCCTGCGCCGGCCCATTTCTCCGAGTTCGCGCCGGCGGGCGGGATCGGCCAGCAATTCCACCATCGCCCTCCCGAGTTCTTTTTCATCGCCTGACGGGAAGGTCGCGACGCAATCCTCTCCCGCCTCGCGATTGGGCGGGATATCGCTGACGAGGCAGCAGCGACCGTAGCTCATTCCCTCCAAAAGGGCTATCGACAACCCCTCCAGGGTCGAAGGCAGAACTACGATCTCGGCGTTGGTGAACAGTTCGTCCAGAACCGGGCCGTGGACGAAACCGGTGAAAATGACGCGGCCGGAGGCGTCCTCTCTCAATTTCCGCGCATAGCCCTCGGTGAATCCGGCATCCCCGGCGATTACCAGACTGCAACGGTCCCGCACCGCGGCCGGCAACGCCGAATAGGCCGACAAAAGGAGATGGCATCCCTTCTCCGGAACCAATCTACCGACAAAGAGGATGTAGGGCGGCTCCACACCCAGCGAACGCATGGCGTCCGGGCTGCGCAGCGTGGGAGCGGTGATGCCGTTGGGGATGGCCACGGTTTCGCAATCGTGGCGGCGCCGGAAGTGCTCGGCCAGGGCCCGCGACACCACGATGGTCCGATCAGGGAACCGGGCGCTGCACGACTCGCCGACGCGCAGCACTGCACTGGCCAGTCTCCCCCATTTCTCACGTTGCCAATCGAGACCGTGCACCGTGACCACTGTCTTCTTGCCGGAGAGCCAGCGGGGAAATCCGGACAGCATTCCCGGACCTATGGCATGGTAATGCACGATATCATAGCCGCCGCAGATGCAGGCGCCCGTGGCGAGTATGCTGTGGGAAATAGCGTCGAGATGCTTGGTGGGGATGCTGGCCAGGCGCCGCACGCGCAGCCCGGGAATCGCGGTCGGACCGTCAGCGTCGCTGTAATGGGGCCGGCTGAAAACATCGACGTCGATCCCCCGGGTCACGAGCCGGGTAGCCAGTTCGGCGACATGTTTTTCAATGCCGCCGTGAACGGGCGGATAGCCTTTCTGCCCGATCATCGCCACCCGGAGGGATCGCTCCGTCACGTCCGTCCGTCCTTTTTACGACGTTCGATTACGTCGTGTACTCCAGTTCATGGGGCCGTCCGTCGTGCTTGATCGACAGGCAGGCCTTCTCCAGAACCTCGACTACCTGCAGTCCCAGCTTGCCGTCGCTCAGAGGTTTTTCCTCACCCTTGATGCAGCTGATGAAGTGGGACGCCTCGACCTTCAGGGGTTCGATCTGATCGACCTTGGGGATCAGGATGTCACCGTGGCGATAAGCGAGATGGAACTCGCCGAAGTTGTCGTAATGCTGCATCACGTCAACGCCCTTGTCGTAGACGCGAATCTTCTCGCCGGTGGACACGTCGTCGTAGACCAGCATCTGCTTGCTGCCGACGAAGGTCATTTCGCGGATCTTATTGGGATCCAGCCAACTGACCTGCACGTGGGCCAACTGCTTGCCGGGGTATTCGAGGGTGACGAAAGCCACGTCCTCGATGTCTTTCTGGACATAGGCGCGGCCGGTGGCGCTGACCACCGAGGGGGCGGCGCCGAACAGCCAGTTGAGCATCGCCACGTCATGGGGAGCCAGGTCCCAGACCACGTTGACATCCTTCTGGAAGATGCCCAGGTTCACGCGCCGGATGTTCACATAGTAGACGCTGCCGAGTTCGCCGGATTCCATCAGGCTCTTGATCTTGCGCACGGCAGGCACGAAGAGGAACGTATGGCCCACCATGATCTGCAACCCTTTTTCATCCGCGATCCGGTTGAGGATGCGACATTCCTCGGCGCTGGCGGCCATGGGTTTCTCGATGAAGAGGTGTTTGCCGGATTCCAGCGCCTGCTTGCCCAGTTCGAAATGCGTGGAAACCGGAGTGGCGACGATGACGGCCTCGATCGAGTCGTCGTTCATTATCGCCGCCGGATCAGTGAAGGTCCGGGCGCCGGGATAGAGCTGACCCATGTAGTCGAGGCGCTTTTGATCCTTGTCACAGATCGCCGCGAGTTCGACATCAGGATGATTATTGAAATTCCGAATCAGGTTGGGACCCCAGTAGCCGCATCCTACTGCCGCCATCTTCACCATCGTCAGCTCCTTTGACTAGCCTCAGAGTTCCGGCTTTCGGGCGAATTCCGGCAGGACCCGGGCAGTCGCCAGCCCGCATCCTACCTGATGATTATCGTTATCGCATCTTGGAACTTGAGAGAACTCGGGTGGGTCAATACCCACCCGTCCCCATCAGGACCACGGGAATGGTCTTGAGAATGATGCGCAGATCGAAGAGCAAACTCCATGAATTGATGTAATGGATGTCCAGGCGAACCATCTCATCGAATGTCACGTTGCTGCGGCCGCTCACCTGCCACAGGCCGGTCAAGCCGGGCAGGACACGCAAACGTTCGTGATGCCATGCCTGATAATGCTCGATCTCATAGGCCAGCGGCGGTCGCGGCCCGACGATGGACATCTCACCCATCAGCACGTTCAAGAGCTGGGGCAACTCGTCCATTGAGGTCTTGCGCAACCATTGACCGATTGCGGTGACCCGGGGGTCATCGGTCATCTTGTAGATGTTGCCTTCGGATGAACTGCCTCCGTTGATGAACATGGAGGCGAATTGCCGGTGGATGGCGTCGTCGCTGTTGTGGGCCATCGTCCGGAACTTGAAGAACCGGAATGGTCGGCCGTCTTTCCCGATACGCTCCTGCACAAAAAGGACCGGCCCCGGGCCGGACTTCTTGACCAGTAAAGCTATGGTCAATAACGCAGGCGAAAGCAAAATCAAGGAAAGCGCCGCCATGAAGACGTCGAATCCTCGCTTGAGCAGGCCTTCGATACTGGCCAGCCGGGAAGTATCGGCAACCAAATACAGAGCCGGGGATGAGCAAAGCGCTTCATCGGCCACGGATGTGTATGCCACCGCGTCTTCCTTCATATGCCGGATCTCCCTCTGTGGCGAATCAGAGTGGTGTAAGTTGTCCGGAAACGCGTTAGCTTCGGTCCATCCGGCTCCTCTCTCCAACTGTCCACTACCAGATAGCGGGGCGGTACCTTTCAAAAGCTGTCATATTATAGCAGAAGATCACAGACCGAGTCTACCATATCCTGCGTCAATTCTGCAAACATCGGTAAAGACACGATTCCGTCGCAGAGTTCCTCGGCGACCGGGAATCTGGCGTCCGTATCGATCAGCTGCGCAATAGACGGCTGTTTATGGCAGGGAATCGGATAATGCCGGCCGCAATATACTTCGTTTTCAGCCAGTTTCGCGATCAGGGCCTCGGGATCATTGCTCTGGATCGGGAAGAGATGGTGCACCGCCTCGCCCTCGGGAACGACGACCGGCATACGGTACTTGCCGGCCAGGCGCTCGCGATAATGGGCTGCGTTCGCTCGCCTTGACTCGTTCCAATCATCGAGATGATCCAGCTTGACCGAAAGGATGGCCGCCTGCAGGGCGTCGAGACGGCCGGTGTAACCGAGATCGTCGTGGATATTCTTGCGGCGCTGTCCGTGATGGCGGTAGCTGCGCAGGCTGGCCGCGAGATCGGCGTCATTGGTGGTTACCGCTCCCCCGTCGCCGAAGGCGCCGAGGTTCTTGCCGGGATAGAAGCTGAAGGCGGCGGCTTTGCCGAGGCTGCCGCAGCGGCGTCCCTTATAACGGGCGCCGTGAGCCTGGCAGGCGTCCTCGATGACCGGCAGGCCGTGGGCGTCGGCGACCGCGGCGATCTGATCGAAAGGCAACGGATTGCCGAAGAGATGGACCGGCATGATGGCCTTGGTCCTGGGCGTGATCGCCCTCTCGAGCAGATCGGGATCCATCAGCCATGTGTCGGGATCGACGTCGACGAATACCGGGCGGGCACCTCTGTAGGCGATCGAGGCCACGGTGGCGATGAAGGTGTTGGGGACGGTGATGATCTCGTCGCCCGGACCGACGTCCATGTCCTGGAGTATGAGATGGAGAGCCTGGGTGCCGGAATCCACTCCCACGCAATGCTCGGTCTCGCAGTACGCAGCCAGTTTGTTCTCGAAGGCCTCGACCCGCGGTCCGAGAATGAACGCGGTGTTGTCAATGACTTCGGCGATGGCGGCATCGATTTCGGCGCGAAGCGGAGCTACCTGGGCCTTGAGATCCAGAAAAGGAATCGGGCGAGTCCGTGTCCCCATGTCTTCTCCATCCGATTATGGATTTAAGCAGCGTGAGCCGGTCAACCGTGAAAGCAAACCTATGAAGTCACGACGGGCAACAATTATATTCGATGGATGAACCCAAGGGCTAGTGAATATTGCATTAAACTGCAAAAATCGTCCGTATCACCCCGGCGGGTGCCCGTCCGGGAACCGACAAATGACTTGCTTTCGGAGCGCGGACGGTTTATTTCCAGCAAGACTGATTGGATTGTTTTTGAGAGTATGACGCGTTGCCGCATCTGGCTTCACGGATTGTATACAGGGCGGTCCCGGCTTTCACCGGGTCGCTCCGGCTCGCGTTTGACACAGAGAGAGGAGCACTGTGATGGCAGAAGGGCTGACAATCAAGCCGGCCGCAGGGAAGCTCGGGATTCTCACTCCCGGTATGGGCGCTGTCTCATCGACATTCATGACCGGCGTCCTGGCAGTTCGCAAGGGTATCCGCTTGCCCATCGGCAGCCTTACCCAGATAGGACATATCCGGCTCGGCAAGCGTACCGACAACCGGCAGCCCCTTGTCCGCAACTTTGTTCCGCTGACCGACCTCGATGACATCGTCTTCGGCGGCTGGGACATTTTCGAAGACTCCGTCTATGACGCCGCCGTCAACTGCGGCGTGCTGCCCCGTGATCTGCTCGACGAGTTGAAGCCCGAGCTCGAGGCCATCAAGCCCATGCCCGCGGTCTTCGACAACTACTACGTCAAGAAGCTCAACGGCACGCACGTCAAGAAGGGCTCGACCAAGATGGACCTGGCCGAACAGGTCATGGCCGATATCGAGAACTTCAAGAAGCAGAACGACTGCGATCGCGTGGTCATGGTCTGGTGCGGATCCACCGAGATCTTCCTGAGGCCCTCCGATGTCCACCAGACGGTCGAGGCTTTCGAGGAAGGCCTGCGCAGCAACCACCCGGACATCGCGCCAAGCATGATCTACGCCTACGCGGCCCTGAAGATGGGTATCCCCTACGCGAACGGCGCCCCGAACCTCAGCGCCGACTATCCCGCGTTCGAGATATTGGCCAAGCAGACCGGTTCGCCGACCTGCGGCAAGGACTTCAAGACCGGCCAGACCCTGATGAAGACCATCCTGGCTCCCGGCTTCAAGGCCCGCCTGCTCGGCATGAACGGCTGGTTCTCGACGAACATCCTCGGCAACCGCGACGGCGAGGTTCTGGACGATCCCGAGTCTTTCAAGACCAAGGAAGAGTCCAAGCTCAGCGTGCTGGGATCGATCCTGCAGCCAGAGCTCTACCCCGACCTCTACGGGAACCTCTACCACAAGGTGCGGATCAACTATTATCCGCCCCGCGGAGACAACAAGGAAGGCTGGGACAACATCGACATCTTCGGCTGGCTGGGCCTGCCGATGCAGATCAAGGTCGATTTCCTGTGCCGTGATTCCATCCTGGCGGCGCCGATCGTCCTGGATCTGGCCCTCTTCCTGGACCTCGCCGGACGCGCCGGCCTTTCGGGAATCCAGGAGTGGCTGTCGTTCTACTTCAAGAGCCCCGTGACCCCGGCAGGACTGCAGCCGGAGCACGACCTCTTCATCCAGCAGAAGAAGTTGAAGAACACGCTGCGTTGGATGATGGGCGAGGAGCTTATCACGCACCTCGGCCGCGAGTACTACGAAGACTGAAGTTGACGGTTCGCGTAATCGTCGTGAACCCGGGGGCCGACTGGAAGAGAGGTACAGGCCGATGTCCGCAACAGACTGGCGCCTGACCTGCATTCCCGTCGGCCCTCTTCAGATGAACGCATATCTGCTCGACTCCCCCGACACCGCAGAGGTCCTGCTGATCGATCCCGGCGACGAGCCCGACCGCCTGGCGGCCGCCGTGGAGGCGACCGGCCACCGTCTGACTGGACTGATCTGCACCCACGGCCATTTCGATCACATCGCCGCGGCAGCCGCGATCCAGAAACGCTGGGATCTGCCCCTGCTCCACCATCCCGATGAAGCCGCCCTGATCGCCGGCATGAACGATCATCAGCGGGCTTTCGGCTTCCCTCCCACGCCGCTGCCCCGGCTCGAGGCCTCGTTGGCAGGCGGCGGATCGCTGGCGTTCGGAGGCGCCGAACTGGCGATCAGCCATGTGCCGGGCCATAGCCCGGGCCATGTGATGTTCTTCTGGAAAGGGAATGCGCTGGTCGGGGATCTGGTCTTCGCAGGTTCGGTCGGCAGGACCGATCTGCCAGGCGGGGATTTTGAGACTCTGGCCCGCAGCATCCGCGAATCGGTCTACGTCCTGCCCGGGGAGACAGCATTGCATCCCGGCCATGGACCCGCCACTTCGGTCGAGCGCGAAGTGCGCACC
>CAZYDJ010000013.1:15285-22897 GCA_964646035.1 uncultured Fibrobacteraceae bacterium
GTGGCCGGCGTCTGACCGGCTACCCATCCGCTACGGCAGTATCAGGAATCAGTCGCTCTTCTGAGCGGCCAGAGTCATCTGCTCGAGACGCTCTCCCCGTTTCTTCTCCAGCAAACGATGCCGGCGCAGGAACTCGCCCTTGATCCAGTCGCGGTACAGGGAAGCGCCCAGACATCCGGAATCATAGGAGAAGATGCTGCAGAACTTCGAGGGGGCTTCCTCGATCTTGATGTTGGTCGTGACCTGCGTCTTGAAGATGTCACCCTTGAAGGTGTTGCGCATCTCCTTCATCACGTCCTTCTGCAGTTCCGCGCGACCGTCCTTCATCGTCACCAGTACGCCGAGAATCTGCAGCCAGATGTTGGGACGTTCCTGGACCCGTTCGATCAGCGCCTTGAGGTGGTGCAGGGTCGAAACGGCGAGGCCGGTGCAGGGTGAGGGAATGAGCACGTAATCCGCCGCCAGCAGGGCGTTCTGCGTGAGGATGCCCAGGTTCGGCGGCGTGTCGATGATGATCCAGCCATAGGATGTCGACAAGGCCTGGGTGACCTTGACCAGGCGGTCGGTCAGCTGGGTCCGCGCCATGCTCTCGAGCGAGGGGCTTGCCGGAATTATGTCGATATTCTCGTCGTAGACCGTGGATGTGATACCGTCCTGCGGCGTGATGGCGCGGCGCAGCACATCGAAGACGGAGCGGGCCGGCGCCTCGCCGTCGAGCTTGCCGAGCAACGACGATGTCGCGCAGCCATGGGGATCCATGTCTATCAACAGGCAAGAAGAGGTGATGTCGCTGTACCTGGTCAGACCGGCGGCGAGATTGAGAGCCGTGGTGGTCTTACCTGATCCGCCCTTGTGGTTGACGACAGCGATCACATTACCCATGGGAGCCTCCGTGGCAAAAAAAGCAGATAGGGCGGTACACCCAAACGAAAAATAATAACATCGGCTGGCCTTTTAGCAAAATCAATTCGATTGATATATAATGCCAGTCACAGCTCCGCAGTCTTAACTCATTCTTTGCCAGGACATTATGGGCGTAAATGAAAATACGGATGAAGCAACGCCGGCATCCGATTGGACCATAAAGGATGCCGGCGTCGGACTGATCAGAATCGAACCAGCAAGCCACCGCTGAAGCCAAATAGGTTCTGCGGTCCCAACTCGGAGAACTGGATCTCCTCGCCCAGCGATTCGCGGTGCTCGTCGGTATCGATCTGGATGATAGTGTCGACGGCCTCGAATCTGAATCCCCAGTTGGGAGCCACGTCAGCCTCGAAGCCGAGGCCCAGCTTGAATCCGGTGCGCGTCTGATCCAGGGTCTCTCCCTTGCCGTCGACAGTGCAGAGGACAAGGCCGGCGAGCAGATAGGGATGGTTGCGCGTACGCATGAGCCTGGTCTGTATATCCAGTGCATAGGTCATGAACGTGATCTCGTCATAGAGTACGGGAATCACCGTCTGGCCGGTCCGGGCCAGGGCCGTGGCGTCGAGTTGCGACATATCCATGTCCAATCGCAACGCCACGTCCGCATTGATCGCGTAGCCGATTCCCATCCCGACCATGAAATTCTCGTCGAGGGTCACCTTGAATTTATCCGAAGAAAAGGCGTCGCCGCCGACCGGCGGAGCCCAGTTCCGGGATACCTCGGTATTCACACGAAAGATGTCACCGCTGGTCATCATGCCGCCCCGGATCTGCAGGCTCCAGGGCGAGAGATCCCGGACGATCTGCTCCCGCGGGGCGGTGCGTCCGGAAACAGCCTTGCGGACCGGCTCGTCCTGCGCCCGGGCGACTCCGGACGCCAGGACGACGCCGACGAACAGGACCGTCAAGATCAGCGAGCGGGCGGTAACACGGGCGATATTCTGCATGTTCATTCGATTTCACCGGTGGCTTTCTTCTGGATGTAGCGGAAAAGGTCGATCGGCACCGGGAAGATGGTCGTGGAATTGTTTTCGCGGGCGATCTCCCCGAGGGTCTGGAGATAGCGCAACTGGATGGCGGCCGGGTCCTCCGAGACGACCTTGGCGGCCGCGGCGAGCTGCTTGCTGGCCTCGAATTCGCCGGCTGCGTGGATGACCTTGGCGCGGCGCTCCCGCTCGGCTTCCGCCTGGCGGGCCATGGCGCGCCTCATCTCGACCGGCAGATCGACGTCCTTGATCTCGACGGTGCTCACCTTGATGCCCCAGGGATCGGTGGCGTGATCGATGATCTCCTGGATCTGCAGGTTGAGCTTGTCCCGGCTCGACAGCAGCTCGTCGAGTTCGACCTGTCCCATCACGCTGCGCAGAGTGGTCTGCGCGACCTGGGAGGTGGCGAAGAGATAATCCTCGACGTTGACGATGGCCTTGTCCGGATTCACGACCCGGAAATAGATCACCGCGTTGACCTTGACCGAGACGTTGTCCTTGGTGATCACGTCCTGGGGCGCGACATCCATCGGGATGGTGCGCAGGCTGACCTTGGTCATCCGGTCGATGACCGGAATCAAAAGGATGAGTCCCGGCCCCTTCAAGCCGATCAGGCGTCCGAGGCGAAAGATGACTGCGCGTTCGTATTCCTTGATGACCCGAATGGCGTTGGACAGCAACAGGACCGCCAGGATCACTATCATGCTGATCGAGAGTGAAATAGCAGGCATCAGGACCCTCCCCTGGGTTCCGGTGTATGTGATTTCCCGACGACGGCGACGGACCGGCCGTCGCAGGCCGTGACGACTACCCTATCCCCGAGCTGCAGGGCGTGGTCGGAATGTCCGCGCCACAACTCGCCGAAGACCGATACCATTCCCGCGAAGCCTTCATCCGGGCCGGTCTCGACCTTGGCCACGGTCCCTTCCTCGCCGACCATGGCGTCGAGACCGCTGAAACGAGCCAAGCGCTGTGCCCGTACTCCGAGCCCGACCAGCAGCAGGAAGAAACCCGCCGATACCAGGACCACCGGCAGGACGACCTTCAGGGACAAGGCCCCGACCGGACCGGCGTTCTCGAAGAGCAGCAACGAACCAAGCAAAAGCGACACGACGCCTCCCAATGCGAGCGTACCATAACTGGTGATCTTGATCTCCAGCAACAGCAGCACCATCCCGACCAGGATGAGCAGGACGCCGACATAGTTGACCGGCAGGCTCTGGAAGGCCAGCAGGGCCAGCAGCAGACTGATCGCGCCGACCACCCCGGGCACCACCGCGCCGGGACGACTCAACTCGAAGAACAGGCCGTAGATCCCGAGCATCATGAAGATATAGGCCACGTTGGGATCGGTGATCCGGCGCAGGAATTTCTGCCTCCACGTCGGTTCACGGATGACGATCACACCGCCGATCGAATCGATGGTGCGGGTCTCGTCTCCGCCGTCTATGCCGACCTCTCTGCCGTGGGCCGCGTCCAGCAGAGCCGGGATGTCCGCGACCACGAAATCGATTACGCCCAGAGTGAGCGCCGAATCCGCGGCAGCGGAGACGCTCTCACGCACCGCCTGTTCGCACCAGTCCGAGTTGCGTCCACGACGATCGGCGAGGCCGCGGATGTAGGCTACGGCGTCGTTGGTCACCTTGGCGGCCATCGTTTCATCCAGCTTGCCGCCCATGTTCACCGGATGCGCTGCACCGACATTGGTCGCCGGCGACATGGCCGCGATATGGGCGGCCACCAGCAGGAAGGCTCCGGCCGAGGCGGCCCTGGCTCCGGCCGGGCCGACATAGACCGCCACCGGCACCGGCGAAGCGAGCATATCCTGGATCATCACGCGCATCGAGGAATCCAGGCCGCCGGGAGTATCCAGCTGCAGGATTACCAGATCCGCATCTGCGAGTGCGGCATCAGCCAACTCGGCGGCAAGGTATTCCGCCGTGATCGGCCCGATCGGCCCCTCCCATTCGAGCAGGTGGATCAGGGGAGCGGCCCGGGCGCAGGCCGTTGCGGCCAGCAGGGCCAAGGCGACGGAAAAACTGAATACACCCCAGCGGAAGCCGCTGCGACCGGTGGGTCGGTGAATCCGCATGTCCTGACTCCCCCCTGCTCGGATCAACGCGGCGGCTGCAACGAGAATGTATCCAGTATCGCCCTCATTCGACGGAAGAAATCCATTTTCGGCCGATCCGGCGCATAGACAAGCAAGGCAGAAGATCCGGCCGTTCTCGGTATCGGGTACGAAGTAGCTCCAGAAAGCGCCGCCGACATTGATCTTGGTGCTGGACCAGGCCCCTTCCAGCTTGACGGCAGGCAATCCGGCGACTTCGGCTTCACTCCAGATGAATGTCTGGTCGAAAAGCTCCTCGCTATGCACGAACTCGCCCAGATTACGCCGCAGCTCCGCCAACGCCTCATGGTCGGATAGGACCGCCAAGGGATCGTCGGCATTCATCCAGGCCACCGAAAGCCCCCGGGTCGGATCGTTGCGGATCCATTCGATACCGTCGAAGCCGTTGGGACGGACCTGATTCTCCCGGTAGCTGTCGGGAATCTCGAGGTGGAATCCCAGGTTCTGCCAATAACGCCCGATCACATCCTTATGGATGCCGCGCAGGCGGGCGTCGGTGATCATGCGCCGGTTGTTATGGCTTTCGTAGAGCCCACGGATGGTCTCGCTCTTGGTGTTCAGCGTACTGACCAGCCCGTTGCGATCCGGCGACACGACGAAGATCAGCAGTTGATTCTGGAAATACGGATTCTCCATGAAGACCACGCCGCCTTGGCCCTGCTTCAACCTGTCCAGCGTCTGGTCGGAAAGCAAAGACCCGACTTCCTTCTGCAGCGAACCGCCGTCGCCCCAACGCAACAGATAGAGCAGGTTGCGGTAATTGCGGGCGTTCTTCCATTTCGAAGCGGGAAAATGATGGAAGCGATAGGCCGGTTCGGTCTTCAGGACGAAGGTCATCGTGGGGTTCATGCGGCCGAGAGCCTCGTCAACGCCGGCGCGGAGACCGGGGTCGCTCATGACCACGGCGATATCACCATAGGATCCAACCGAGGAAACGATGACATCCCGCCCCTCCTTGCCGCAACCTCCGAGCAGAACGGCGAGCAACAGGAAAGCGCCGCTGCAGCGCAGCACTTTGCGCATGGCGGTCATGGGCACCTCACAAGGCTGGATGGGGCTATCGATTTATCCCGACACTATCCAGTAAAGCAGAGTTCGTGCTGTCGATCAACGCTTCCTCGTCGGCGCCGGCCTGTTGCAGGCGATCGAGTTCGGCGCGCAGACGCGAATTCTCGAGGGTAAGGCGCGAGATCATCTTCAGATCGACGAGATTATGCCGGTCGAAGAGTTGGCGTGAAGCAGCGTTTCCGACATCGCCGGAGAGTTGAACGGGCTGGCCGAGCAATCCGGAACGGGATCGCGTCGACGGCCGGGAGAAGAGGGACAAGGCCCGGCGATCGAGGTCGCCGGCGGACCGGTTGACGGTCGAAATAGCGGCGCCCCGGGAATCCGGCGATTCGATCGACCGGGAAACGGAAGCGGCAGGGACCGGATCCAGAGCCGTGGTCCTATAGCGGGAGTTCTGTTGCTGGGCGGGCATGACCAGCAGGATGAAAGCAATCGAAGCGGCGAGACCCGCAGCCGACGAAACGGCGAATCCGCGCAGCCAGCGCAGGGAGTTCCGGCGCGGCGTCTGCCAAGGGGTGGTGCCGTCGCCGGCGGCCTCGCGCAGGGTCTGGTTCAAGCGCAGCTGCAGCTTCCATTCGAAATTATCCGCAGGCTGCTCGGCGGTGGCGGCAAGCAGGCGGGACGCCAGGGCCAGGTCATCGCGATAAGCGCGGCATTCGGCGCAGGAGTCCAGGTGCTTTTCGAGCGGGACAGTCTTGTCGGCCGGGAGCTGCCCGTCTCTCTCCAGATTGATCCAATTGCGTGCCTTGGTGCAGAACATCAGGGGTCCTCCGCGGACGCGCCTTGCGGCGGCGTCAGATTCTGTCCTCCTCCATCCGGGCTTCGAGAGCTTCGAGGTCGGCCAGGATGGTTTCGTTGCGCAGCATCGGTTTGACCAGTTTGCGGAAACGGGTGCGGGCCCGGTTGATCCGGGATCTGACCGTACCCAATTTCAATCCGGTCACCTGCTGGATCTCTTCGTAACTCAGTTGCTCCATCTCACGCAGCAGGAACGGCACCCGGTACTTCTCCGGGATCTGAGCAGCCGCCTCGGCGATGATCCTGCCGAGCTCCCTGCCCTCGAGGTCGCCCGAAGGATCGGAATCCTTGGCGGGAGGATCGAGAGGGATCCTGTCGTCGTCCGGAGCCGGATCCAGGGTCAGCATCCGGGGTTGTCGCTTGATCCGGCGAACCCGGTTGCGGACAAGGTTCGTGGCTATCGTGAACAGCCAGGTCGAGAACCGGGCAATCTCACGATACTTGTCGGCGTGGATGTAGGCCCTGATCAAGGTGTCCTGGGCCAGTTCCTCGGCCTCGACCGGATCGGCGACCATGCGCAGGATGAAGCTGTAGAGACGGCCCTTGAAACGCTTCACTATCTCGTCATAGGCCTTTTTCTGGCCCTGCTGAACGAGAGCTATCAATTCCTCGTCGCGCAGATCGAGGAGCGAGCCGTTCGGCCGCGAATGGAGATCGTTGATTTTATCATTCATTCGGACTAGGCCCATCGTTCCTCCCGGGGTGTTATCCTGCCGGCCACCCATCTACACCGGCAGTCCCGGGAAGTTCCAGTCATTGCGGCGAAATCATCAGTTCTGTCCGGCGGCTTCCCGTGCGGAGGAAAACACCAGTTCCGAGAGAGGCCAGAGCGGCAAAATCGCTTCATCGGCAAAGCCCCAGACCGTGTCCTTACCGCGAGGCGTGATCGCCAGCGAGCCCTCCCGCCGCGAGGATCGGATCCTGATCCCGCGACCCGTTCCGCTGTCCCGCGGTGAAACGGTCCAGGTCTCCGCGGCCGCTCCCCTGCCACGTCCGCGTCGCTCCATCGCGGCGCGAAATGCTGTTCTCGTGCCAAAGCCATCCATATCGGCCAGCGGCGAGAATCGCAGCCGATATTCCCCGTCCGGACCTTCCGGGCCGACGCCCACTCCCGGCGGCAGCTCCGCCTCGGGCGGAGCCCCGGTCAAACCGATTATCAGGCCCAGAAGGATCAGAGCCCGACTTTGTTCGGAATCAGGTCGGCGCAGGGGGCCGCCCCATGGCTGCATCATGAGATTATCCCTATCGGGGGCGACCACGGTCCACCCCTCGCCTTTGCGGCCCAGCAGAGACGTCCTGGGCGTCCTGGAGAGGTTCTTTCGGTCATCGGCGCGGATAATCTCGCCGCGCCAGGATCCGTCGGGAAATTCCAGGCGGCAAAAGGATCCGGCGGCGCTGTTGCCCCATGCGGAACCGCTCCAGTCGAAGTATTCGATGACCAGGGCAGCAGGTTCGGCCGTTGTGATGACATCATCGCCGCTATTCGCCGCGCTGCCTATCGAGCCGACGGCCAGAATCACCAAACAGAACAGCGCACGCCTGGTCACGGAGCCACCTCCGCCTCGAGCTCTCCGATGATCCGGGGCAGTTCCTCGTTGACGGATCCTGCCAGCCGGGCCCGATACAGAGCGTTCAAGGCCTGATCGATCTGGCCGAGATCGCGCAAGGCCAGTCCCAGGTGTTCGAGAATAGTGGGGTCGTCAGG
>CAZYDJ010000013.1:22907-29726 GCA_964646035.1 uncultured Fibrobacteraceae bacterium
GTGCAGGACGTGCCCATCGCGATCACGGCGATTTCCGGCGAGGCGATGGCCGCGGATATCAGATGATCGAGGGCGCCGCTGAGATCGTTCCGGCGATAGAGTACCCAGCCCAGCGAGTCGAGAAAGGCCGGGTTTTCCGGATCCTGTTCCAGGGCCAGCCGGATCAACTTTTCGGCCCTGCTCAACTGCACGCCCTGATCGGCCAGCGAGTAGCCAAGGGCATTCTGGACGACCGGATCATGGGGGTAGACCGTCAGCAGATGTTCGAGGATATCCAAGACACGGTCCGGATGATCCAGATCATCCTCGACGAGGGACAGGTTCAGCATGGCCTCGCGTTGCAGATCGTCGTCGGCGGCGGCTGCCGCGTAATGCTTTGCCGCAAGGTCGAGGCGTCCGGATCCCTGCAGGGTGATTCCCAGGAGCATGCTGCTGCGGGGCGTGTCGAACCCGATCAGATCCGATGCGCGTACGGAGAGTTCGCCGATCTCCTCGCGCCGGGCCAAGGTATCTCCCGCGACCGCCCGCGGCACCATCGCTTCGGGATATCGGGTGGCCAGCAGCGTGATCAACGTTATCAGGATGTCGGATCTTTCCGGTTCGAGTTCGGCGCCGGCGCGCATCGATTTCTCTCCGCCGCTCAGATCGCCGCTGTCGGCCAGGAACTGGCCGAGATACATCCTGGCGACTCCGGACTCCGGCCAGGCCGCACAGACCTTGCGCAGGTGCAGGATCGCCGGAACCACATCCTTCTCCCGCGCGAGCAGGCGTCCGAGCAGGATGTCGCCCTCCAATGAGATCCGGCCGGAATCAGACAAGGGCTGCAGGGTATTGATCGCGCGCAGGCCATGGCCTTCCTGGATCAGCAACTCGGCCATGATCTCGGTCCAGGGATTCTGTTTGATGATGGGCTGGGCCGCATCCGGCGGAGGTCCGATACTGTCGCCCGCAGCGGCTATTGCGGCGGCATCGCCGAAGCTTTCGCGGACGATCCGGTCGCGCATGGCGCCCAAGCGGAGACCGGCCGATTCAGGATAAGCCGCCAGAGCCTCGTCCCAGAGGGCGGGCAGACTTTGATCATCGCCGCTGCTCTGCAGTATCCCGGCCATCGTGACATAGATGGGTTCGCCTTCCCCGGGCAGCGCAGCCAACGCTTCCCGGTACGCGGCCAGGGCCGCCTCGTTGTCTCCGGAACGGATCAGTATCTCGCCGTCGAGCAGCAGCAGGCGATTCGAATCGGGATTGGCAGTGCGCAGGAGAACCAACTCGGAACGGGCCTCGGCGTAGCGTTTCATCCCCGTCAGCAGAATTACCAGACGTTCATGGAGCTGATAGTCGTCGGGCAGCAACTCGAGCAGATTGCGATTGATCTCGAGGGCCTGCTCGACATAACCCTCCTGGATCAGGGCATCCAGGAAATCGTTGCCGATCTCGGGAGAATCCGGATAGATCCGATAAGCCTGGGCGAGGTAGGGCAGCGCGGACTGGCGATCGCCCTGTTCGAGCAGGGTCCTGCCCATCATGTAGCTGGTGGCGCCGCCGAACGGCAGGGAATCGACGCGGGCTTCGGCCGGGGGCAGATCGAGGCCGCGATCGACCGGACGCGGGCCGGCGGCGAAGACCGGCACGGTGAAGACGAGGCAGAGGATCGGTGTCAGGAACCGGATGCCGTGGCGAAAGACGTTTTGCATGCGACCTCCTCGGTCGATATCCGCGGACGGTCTGCTCAATCGTCGGCGTCGATGAGCCCGGGTTCCTCCTCGATGCGGTTCAGGGCTTCCCGGGCGGCTTTCTGCTCGGCTTCCTTCTTGCTTGGGCCGGAACCGAGACCGAGCGAATTGGAACGGAAGACGACTTCCACGGTAAAGGAACGCTCGTGATCGGGGCCGGTCACCTCCCGCACCCGATAGCGCGGCGGCATCTTGTGCCGGGCCTGGATGATCTCCTGCAACCGGCTCTTGTAGTTTCCCATCACCGAACCGGTGACGATCCTCTCCACATTGCGCAGCAACAGATCACGAATCACCTTGCGGGCCGCCTCCAGGCCGCCGTCGAGATAGACGGCGCCCAGGACAGCTTCGACAGTATCGGCCAGGATGCTGGACCGATGCCGGCCGCCGGTCGCGGCCTCTCCCCGGCTCATCAGGATATGCTCGCCCAATTCAAGCCGTTCCGCCACGACGGACAGGCTTTTCCCGCAGACCAATTGCGACTTCATCTTTGTGAGGTCGCCTTCCTCGAGATCGGGACGGCTGCGATAGAGATGCTCGTTGACCACGAGTTCCAGCACGGAGTCACCGAGGAATTCGAGTCTTTCATTGGAATCGCTGCGACTCTTGCCGGCGACATGGGTGTGGGAGCGGTGGACCAGGGCGCGAACCAGCAGGGTGCGATTGCGGAATTCGTAATCGAGTTTGGCTTCGACCGCGCGTAGGGCGAGATCCATTCTTTCCGGATCGTTGAAACGGTGATCCCCGGTGCCGGAGGCCGCCGGAGATCTACCGATCAGATCGCGGAACTTGTCGCGCAGTCCCATCTCAGTCCTGACGTATCATCGCCACGCCTTGAGGCAGAGGCTGACATTATGGCCGCCGAAGCCGAAGGAGTTCGACAGCGACACATCGACGCTGCGCTGAACGGCTTCGTTGGGGCAATAGAACAGGTCGCACTCGGGGTCGGGATTGAACAGGTTGATCGTCGGCGGCAGCACTCCGCGAGACATCGCCATCGCGGTGATGCCGGCCTCGAGCCCTCCGGCTGCGCCGAGCAGATGGCCGGTCATCGATTTCGTCGAACTGACGGCCAGCGATCGGGCATGATCACCGAAGAGTTCCTTGATGGCCTTGGTCTCGATCTTGTCGTTGAAATGCGTGGATGTGCCGTGAGCGTTGATGTACCCGACCGACTCGAGATCGAGGCCGGCGCTGGCGACCGCGATCCGCATGGCCTCGCGGGCTCCGTTGCCATCGTTGTCGGGCTGGGTCATGTGATAAGCGTCGGCGGTCATGCCGAAGCCGGCGATCTCGCCGAGGATCTCGGCACCGCGGGCGGTGGCGTGCCCGAGTTCCTCCAGCACCAGGACTCCCCCGCCTTCGCCGAGGACGAAACCGTCGCGTTCGGCGTCGAACGGGCGGCTGGCCGTCGCCGGATCGTCGTTGCGGGTGGAAAGAGCCTTCATCGAGTTGAATCCCGCGAGCGACATCGGACAGACGCTGGCCTCGGCGCCGCCGGCGATCATGACGTCGGCCCGGCCGGCCAGGATATGCTCGGTGGCGACAGAGATGGCGTGGCCGGAGGAAGCGCAGGCGGAAACCGTCGTATAGTTGGGACCGCGATAGCCGAAACGGATCGATACGAGACCGGCGGCCATATCCGCGATCATCATCGGGATGAACATCGGCGAAACGCGCGTGGGGCCGCGCTCGACGAGCCGGCTATGCTGCTCTTCGAAAGTCAGCATGCCGCCGATGCCGGAACCGATGACGACTCCCGCACGCAACGGATCGACATCGCCGGGATCAGCCTGGGCCATGGCTTCGGCCGCGGCTACGACTGCGAACTGGGCATAGCGGTCGGCCTTGCGGACTTCCTTCGGATCCATGGCGACGCCGGGATCGAAATCCAAGACCTCGGCGGCGAAATCGGAGCGGAAACCGGTAGTGTCGAAAGATTGGATCTTGTCGATGCCCTGTCGTCCGGCGATAAGACTTTCCCAGGTCGATTCCCTGTTGTTACCGACCGGGGTCACCAGACCGATACCCGTTATGACAACCCTGCGGCGATCCATCGAATTGCCTCCGCATTAGAAAATGACAACCCCGGTCCCCCGCATCAGGGCGCGGGACCGGGGAGCGCTGACTGCAGCTTTGCTACTGCTCGAGATGAGCCTCGAGGTAGTCGATCGCGTCCTGGACGGTCCGCAGCTTTTCCTGATCCTCCTCGGGGATCGTGATGTTGAAGACCTCTTCCAGATCCATGACCAGCTCAACCGTATCGAGGGAGTCGGCTCCCAGGTCGTCGGTGAACGAGGCCTCCGGCGTGATCTGCTCAGGGTTCACGGAGAGCTTGCGCTCGATGATCTCGTAGACCTTCTCCTGAATGGAACTCATGGCTGACGTTCCCTCCTTGGGAATGTTCACATGGTCATGCCGCCGTCCACCGTGATCGTCTGACCGGTGATATAGGCGGCATCTTGGGACAAAAGGAATTTGACTGCGTTGGCCACGTCGTCGGGGCCTCCGAACTTCTTCAAGGGAACCTGGGCCATCATCTGCTGCTTAACCTGATCCGGCAAGCCATCGGTCATCTCGGTAGCGATGAATCCGGGAGCGATCGCATTGCAGGTTATCGCACGTCCGCCGAGTTCCCTCGCGACGGACTTCGTCATCGCTATCACGCCCGCCTTGCTGGCGGCGTAATTCGCTTGGCCTGCGTTTCCGACGAGGCCGATCACTGAAGCGATATTGACTATTCTGCCGATTTTCTGGCGCATCATAAGAGGCGCAACGGCCTTTGTAAAGTAGAAGGTGCCGGTCAGGTTCACGTCCAGAACCTGTTGCCATGCTTCAGGCTGCATCCTCACCAGAAGCGCGTCGCGGGTGATCCCCGCATTATTGACCATGCCGTAGACGTTGCCGAGCTCCTCGGCCGCCGTCTTGACGGCCGCCTGGACCGAGTCCCAGTCGGAAACATTGGCCACCAGGGGCAGATACCTGCCGTCGCCGGGCAAAGAGGCGGCCGCCTCCTTGACTGTCTCCTCCATGATATCGATCAGAGCCAGATCGTAGCCGGCCTCGGCGAGCTTCGTAGCGATGGCGAAGCCGATGCCGCGCCCCGCGCCTGTGATGATGACTGTCTTTTCACCCATCGGAATCCTTCTTCCTCCACATGCAGTTAAACCGGGTTCAACCGACCGGCATGCGAATTATTCCAGGATCTCCCCGATCCTGTCCAGAACCGTGTCCAGATCGGCGACCGTGCCGACCGGCAGGAAAGTTACATCGGGATACTCGCGCCGGGCCATGTTGCTCAGAACCCGGCCCGGCCCGGCTTCGATGACGATTCGCGGTTTGACGCCGTCGACGGCTCCGGCGACGATCGCAGCCAGGCTGTCATGCCAGAGCACCGGCGATGTAAGCTGACGGCGGAAACCGTCCTTGAGGTCGTCTGCTGCAGTTACGGCCGCGGCCGAGACATTGGCGACAAGGGGCGCCGAGGCGTCGGTGATCGCCAGACCGTCCAGATGTCCGGCGAATTCGACGGCGGCTTCCGCGAGCAGCGGCGAATGGAAAGCGCCGCTGACGTTGAGGCGGATGGCCCGCTTGGCGCCGGCGTCCTTGAGCGCCGTACAAGCAGCTTCCACGGCTGCTATCTCGCCGGATATGGCAATCTGGGCGGATGAGTTGTGGTTGGCGACGACAACGACGCCGTCCTTCTGCGAAATCTCCCGGCAGATCTCGTCGACCCGGTCGGCCGGCAGGCCCATCACGGCGGCCATCGTACCCGGCCGCTTCCGTCCCGCCGCGAACATCAACTCTCCCCGACGACGCACGAGGCGCAATCCGTCGGCCGGAGACATTGCCCCGACGGCCACGGCCGCCGAAAACTCGCCCAGGGAATGCCCGGCCACAACCGAAGGCTCGACGCCGCGGCTCTGCAGTTCCAGGGCGACAGCGACCGAATGGGCCAGGATGGCCGGCTGGGCGTTCCAGGTCTCGGTAAGGGTTTCGGCGGGACCGTCGCGCATGATGTCGCTCAATTTGAAGTCGAGAGCGGCGTCCATCCCCGCCAGGAACTCGGCGCCGGGTCCGTCGCCGGAAGCGAGATCGGAGGCCATGCCGACGGCCTGCGAGGCCTGACCGGGAAAGATCATCGGAATACGTAACATCTGCTGAACGCCTCCGTGGAGATTCAACTCTGTTCGGCCAGGGCGGCGGCGATCTTGTCGGGCATCGCGCAATCGACGAGTCGTCTGGCCACCCGCACCGCGTTGGCCATGGCGCGCGAGGAACTTGATCCGTGGCTGATGATTATCGATCCGGCGACGCCGAGCAGAAGCGCGCCTCCGGTCGAGGCGTAATCCATCCTGGTCAGAAGATCCTGCAGGCGGTTACCGCCGCCGGCGACGGTTCGGCTGGCTGCCTGCTGGAGAAAACCGCCGAATCCCTCGATCATCTTCAGGACGATGTTGCCGGTGAATCCGTCGGTGACCACGATGTCGGCGGCGTCGAAGAGCAGGCTCCGGCCCTCGATGTTGCCGATGAAGTTCAGACCGGAATCCTGCAGCAGGCTGTTGGCCGCGACAGTGAGTTCGGAACCCTTGCCTGGCTCTTCCCCAATGTTGAGCAACCCCACGCGCGGTTTTGCGATATCGAAGATCTCATGAGAATAGACCGAGCCCATGGCCGCGAAGGCCAGCAGATGCTGCGGCGTGCACTGGACGTTGGCTCCGGCGTCGAGCAGCAGGAAACGACTGTCGTAGGTGGGAATGACCGTGCCGATGGCCGGACGGTCGACTCCGGGGAGCCGGCCGAGCATCAGCAGGCTGGCCGCGACCATGGCCCCGGTGCTGCCGGCGCTGACCACTGCGTGCACCCGGCCCTCGCGGTGATCCTTCATGGCCCGGGCAATCGGTGAATCCGGCTTGGCGCGAATGGCGGCGGCCGGAGATTCACCCATTTCGATATTCTGGGAGCAGTGGATGACTTCCACCGGCAGATCGGCGGCGCCGGCTTCCCGCAGCGCGGATTCCACGGCATCGCCGTCTCCGTAGAGAGCGAGTTGGAAACCTGTTTCACCGCGCAGTGCCTCGACAGCGCC